>DYKF01000004.1:0-29788 GCA_020722745.1 Caldithrix sp. | reverse complement strand
TTTCGCTTATATTTTGATTATAGCTCTATTATTTTTTATTGCAAGCAATATTTTTTTTATTTTTTTTCAATTTTTTCAATTTTCTTTTACCTCCTGTTTAATTGCGGGGAAAAAATCGGCAATCTTACGCTGATCTGGCCGGCCTTACACTTTGCGCGGGGTAGATGATTGGGATCTACCTTAAGCCTGTATGGGGCAAGCGGTTGCCTCAGGTTGGGATTGCCGATTTTATTATCGATCGGCTATTGATAGATATTATTGTCAAAGAACTTTATAAGCATTTCGCTTATATTTTGATTATAGCTCTATTATTTTTTATTGCAAGCAATATTTTTGAAATAGTTCAAAAAAAATATCCGGCCTCGCAGGAAGCGTTACGATATGGTCAAGGTTGATTTAACGCCAAATATTGGCCAGTTCCGACTTTATATTTAAACTTGGCAACGCCTATCTTGCCGACCTCCTTAATTCTAATCTTTTGCACATGCACTTCGGTATCTTCTCTGTTCCTATAAACTGTAATGCAGTTATCGGCCTTATTTCTCCAGTGTGCGGCTCCGGCTATATCGTAAGGAGTCGGGATGGCGTATTCTTCCAAGATTTCATTATTAGGCCCACGTTTTTTTTGCATTTTAGTCGGATGCGCAACAATCCATAAATGAATATTGTTATTTCTTGCAAATCTGCGCAGCTTTCTCAAGCTGTCGCTAATATATTCTGTTTCCGTCTGCGAAGGCGGGCGGCTATGTTCAAGCTCATTCCAAGGGTCTATGACTAGCCCATTGATACCATTTCTATAAACCTCCGACCTTGCAAGGCTTAAAATGCAATCGATAGTAGGTTCTTCTGGCAAAAGAAAGCTGAAATGGTTTCTCATTTCATCGCAAGCGTTTATCAATTCTGGTATGGTCATTCTGTCGTTTTGATATTCAAAGAAAGGTCTACCAGTCCACTTTTCAGCAATCTTTTTCAGATGAAGCTGCAATGGTTGATTTTCCGGGCTACAAATAGCATACCTTTGCCCATGATTCTTTGCAAGCCTAACCATTAAATCATCAAGCCATTCAGATTTGCCATGCGAGGGTATCCCTGTAATAACTGTAAAGTCACCGGCTCTAACCGAATAAAGAGGGTCTAGGTTCGGCCATCCGGCACACAAGCCGCCTACCTCGCCATTCTGGTAAAGTTCTATCAATTCGTCGAAAACATCTTCGATATAGAAAATGCCTTCAATCGGCGCTGGTTTTGCAGATTCAATCGCGTTAATTAAATATTCTTTGCCATATTTCAAAAGAGCATCGTTAGCATCCTTGCAACCTTCAGGCCAGTTAATCACATAACATTTTTCATTGCCAAGCCTGCGAATTAGTTCATTTTTCAGCTTTTGTCCCGGCTCATCCATATCTACTGCAATAATATGCTTTTTAATTGGCTCAATTTTATCTTTTGCGGCTTCAAGATAAGCGAACTTTAAGCTATAATTCTTTGTATTTACGGCAGGCGCTCCATCTGGCACTGATACACAAGATTTAAAGCCAGCTTCGTAAAAGCTCAGCTTGTCCATTTCCCCTTCGACCCAAATCAAGCAATCTTCTTGTATGTGGTCATAGCCATACAACGCACGCTCACATCCAGCACACATGCGAAAGTTTTTGTCTTTATCGCGATATTTACAATTTACTGGCTCAGAATTAACAAAAACAGGCCAAACAATAGCATCAACCTCAGACTCAACCTGCGTCATGTAAACGGTTTCATTAAAAACTCCGTTTTCTTTGGCGGTTTTTTCAGATATTCCACGATTTTGAAGCCATTTTAACCAGAAAGCCGAAAGATTGGTGCTTGCCTTTATTTTTGGGCGAGAATAAACAACTTTTATTTTTGCCTCTTGAAAAATGCCATCTTTCAAGCCGCCGCTCCAACCGCAATGCCAGCAATGCCAAACATTCTTGTCGAGGTTTACATTCAAAACCTTTAAATGCTTTTTTTTACGGGAAGCAGAACATTGCGGGCATGTTGTTTTTATTTCGCCAGAACTTCCGGATGGAATAGAAATGCCATAATCAGAATACGATTTCATTTAAAACGCCCATCCTCTCTCTTGTGATTTTTTTGCCGCCTTTTCTCTGATATCTTTTTGCGTAACAATCAAGCGCCTGGTGTGTTCGTTATCTATCTTGCCAAAGTATTTAGGATTATTTAATCTTGCTGCAAAAGCATCTTCAGCAATGCAGCCTTTTTTTGTCAAATCCAATATCGCCATTTTTTCAAGTTCCGAAAATTGGCAAATCCCTAGTGATTGCGACCATTGCAATATCGTGTTTGCGCTTGCTGTTTTTCCGTTATACGGCCTTGTGTTTATGTCTAACTCTACCGTATTGGTAGAGTCACCGTGGGTATTGGTAATATTTTTTGACCCCACGGTGGGGTCACCGTCTACCCACGGTGACCCCACCTTCTGATCTGATCTGTTATATTTATTTCTTTGATTTCTTTGAGAAGCCCGCAATTCAAAATTTGCCATCATTGATTCTGCAATCTCCTTAACCTTTTCCGAGAAAGGCGTTTTTTCGGCGTATTTAATCGCTGACATGCAAAAGCTTGGATTTTGTCCTTGGTGCACAAGAAAGTTTTTAACCCAAAACCATTCTTGTTGTCGCTCAACTAAGCCATCAAGATTCAGCATGATATCAGGTATTTCTTTTATATCTAGGCCAGTATCGCCTGCAATTCTTCTATCCGTAGCTTGTCCTATGCCAGCTTGAGAAGTATAAGGGCTTGTGATTAGATAGATAAAAAGCAGCTTTTCTTTGTAGCCAAGCCCTTCAAAAATCTTATCTGACCATATATCAGAATTAATCATTCTTTTCGGCATGTCATTCTCCCATGCAGTCGTCACAAATTTTATCGGTGGGATCGAACAACTCTTTTAATTTGTTTAAATTTTCAGCGCTCGGTTTGCTAACTTCGTTTTCCCATTTGATGATTGTATTCACCGATACTTTCATCGACTTTGCTAAGTCGAACTGCGTCATTTTTGCTTTAATGCGCATTTTTTTAAGGTCTTTCATTCATTTAACCCTCCGTAAATTGATGCTTAACTCTACCACTACCACAACCACAACCATTTGTCAATTAAAATTTTCAAATTATTCCACGATTTGGTAGAGTCACCGTGGGTATTGGTAATATTTTTTGACCCCACGGTGGGGTCACCGTCTACCCACGGTGACCCCACCTTCTGATCTGATCTGTTATATTTATTTCTTTAATTTCTTTAAGAAGCCCGCAATTCAAAATTTGCCATCATTGATTCTGCAATCTCCTTAAAAACCCCGTTTTCTTTGGCGGTTTTTTCAGATATTCCACGATTTCAATATTCTGTACTATAATCAAATAGAAAAATAAATTGCACGATACCGCAATGTGTGGTAAATTTACCCTAAGGACAAACCAATGAAAATTGAAAAAGTAGCAATCAACGCATTAGTGTTAGATCCCGCTAATGCGCGAAAGCATGGCAAAAAAAACCTTGATTCCATCAAGGGAAGTCTAGCAAAGTTTGGACAGCAAAAGCCGATTGTGGTTACATTTGAAAATGTAATCGTTGCCGGAAATGGCACGTTGCAAGCCGCGAAAGAATTAGGCTGGGAAGAAATAGATATTGTTCGCACGAATTTAAAAGGCAGCGATATAACCGCATTTGGAATTGCCGACAATCGCACTTCTGAACTTGCTGAGTGGGATGATGACGTTCTAAAAGAGCTGCTTGAAGGATTAAAAGAAGAGGATTTTGATCTGTCGGCTATTGGTTTTGATGATGGCGATTTTGCCGCAATAACTGGCGGCAAAAGCAAAGAAGGATTAACTGACCCTGACGATGTTCCTGAGCCGCCGAAAGTGCCAATAACAAAACTTGGAGATATTTGGCAACTTGGTAATCATCGACTTATGTGTGGGGATTCTACTGACTTGGCGCAGGTCGAAAAACTTATGGATGGGCATAAAGCCGATATGTGGCTTACCGACCCGCCGTATAACGTGGCGTATGAGGGCAAGACTAAGGAAGCAATGACAATTCAGAACGACTCAATGAGCGATGGCGACTTTAGAGAGTTCTTGAAGAGGTGTTACGCTGCCGCTGATAACGTAATGAAGCCCGGAGCTGTTTTTTATATCTGGCACGCCGACTCAGAGGGCTACACCTTTAGAGGTGCCGCATTTGACATTGGATGGAAGGTTCGCCAGTGTTTGATTTGGAAGAAAAGCTCTATGGTGCTGGGGCGACAAGACTATCATTGGCAGCATGAGCCGTGCCTGTATGGATGGAAAGAAGGTGCAGGTCATCTTTGGACTTCTGATCGCAAGCAAACAACAATCCTAGAGTTTGATCGGCCATCAAGAAATGGCGAGCACCCAACCATGAAGCCAGTTGCGTTGTTTGGGTACCAAATGCTGAACAACACTAAGGGAGCGGACATTGTATTGGACAGTTTTGGCGGGAGCGGAACGACTATAATGGCCGCAGAGCAAAATGGCCGATATGCAAGGCTAATGGAGTTGGATCCGAAGTATTGCGATGTTATCGTTAAACGCTGGGAAGACTTTACTGGACAAAAGGCGGTATTGATAAATGCAGATTGAAATACGAAAAATATGCGACATTCGTCCATATGAAAACAATCCGCGCAATAACGACGGGGCGGTTAAAGCCGTCGCAAAGTCTATCAAGGCATATGGATTTAAAGTCCCGATTATTGTTGATTCTGAGGGCGTAATCCTTGCGGGGCATACTCGGAAATTGGCAGCAGAACAGTTGAAGCTGAAAGAAGTGCCTGTTATTGTCGCAAGTGACTTAACGCCAGAACAGGCGCAACAATTCAGGCTAATCGACAATTCAACCGCTTCTATTGCCGAATGGGAGCTTGAAAAGCTGATGCGGGAATGTGCGGCAATGCCAGATGTTGAGTTTAAGGATTTTGGCCTTGATTTGGAAGCGGAATTGCTGAAAGCGCAAGGTTTGACGCCTGATGATGGGTCTGAAAAATCTCAAGAGGGCGTTAAGCAGAATGATAAAATTATTATTATAATCGACGATATGAGCCAAAAGGCAGAGATAAAAGCGGCTGTAATGGCGGCCATTGAAGGGCTTGAGGCTCACGTAAAATAAACTGGAAGGTGTAGTTATGGCTGGAAAGCAGAAGCCTGAGAAGGGGCGAAAAAGCAATGCGGGCGCTAAGAGTAAATACGACCCGTCATTCGTCGATATTGCAGAGGGTTATGCCCGTAGAGGCTTATCCGATGCGAATATTGCAAAGAATCTAGGCATTAGCTTAGACGCATACTACCGCTATCAGAAGCAATACGCTGAATTTTATGAGGCAATTAAGCGCGGCAAGCGGCCTGCAAACATAATCGTAGAGAATGCGCTTTATAAGAGGTGCGTTGGATTTGAATATGACGAGGTTACTCAAGAAATAGGCAAAGATGAAAAGGGTAAGCAGGTAATTAAGAAAAAGATTGTAAAAAGGCATATCGTTCCAGATGTGAATGCGATTAGATTTTGGCTTACCAATCGAGAGCCAGAATTATGGAAAAATTTCAGAGAAGAATCTGGCGCTGACAATATTGAAGAAATAAAAGAAACTCTATCGGAATTTATAAAGGCTTTATAATGGGTAAATAAGTAGAATGACACAACAATCAATACCGCGATGGAAACGCCGTTTGTGGCCCATGATTGACAATCCAGAGGGAGTACGCTTTACTAATTCGAACAAACGCTATGAGGTGGTGGCCGCTGGAAGGCGGTCGGGTCGTTGATGCCCTTGCTTTAATCGGCAAGGGCAAAGACGATTCATCGAAGGCAAAACAGAAAGAGCAAAGCGCAAATTTTTAAAGCGCATATGGCAGGGTTCTAACTTTATCAACCCGCGATACATCGCAGCTTGCCCAACTCAAAAGCAGTCTGTCAATGTGTATTGGAGTGATTTTTTAGCCATGATACCGCCTCAGCTCATGGCAAGGAAACCTAACATAAGCAAGCACGAAATTTATTTACTAAACGGGGCGACTATCGTTGTCGCAGGATTAGACAACCCAGCACGCATAGAAGGCGCGCCGATTGACGGCCTTCTGGCGGATGAAGTCGACGATATTAAGCGTTCCGCGTGGGAAGAGCATATTGACCCCATGTTTATCGACCGTGGCGCATGGGCAATGTATACTGGCGTTCCTAATGGGCTGGCATACCTTTACGAGATAAGTAAAAACTCTTTAAAGTTTCCTGATGAATGGGATTTTTTCACCTGGAAAAGCGCCGAGGTAATGAGTCCGATTGAGGTGAAAAAATTCCAAGATAGAATGGATTCCCGCTCTTTTGCTCAGGAATTTGAAGCCAGCTTCGAAAACTTTACGGGGCGCGTTTATTATGCTTTTACCCGTGAAAATTATAAGCACGAGTTATGGCATAATCCCAGCAAGCCGCTGATATTTTGCTTCGATTTTAACGTCTCGCCTGGTATCGCGGTAGTTTGCCAAGAGCAGCAACTACCCGGCCAGTTTGAAGAAGTGCTACATAACGGTGTTTGGCTTAAACAGCCAGTTATCGGCACCGGAGTTATCGGCGAAGTATGGATCCCTCAAAATTCTAACACCTTAATCGTGTGTCAGCGCCTATACAACGACTGGAAGCACCACAAAGGCGAAATAATATGCTATGGCGATGCCGCTGGTGGCAACAAGACCGCGAGCGCGGTAAGCGGCTCAGATTGGGATTTAATTAAGGCTTTCTTCAAAAATACAGAGTTTGCAAATAGAATTAGCTATAAATATCCACGCGCAAACCCGCCAATAAAAAAGCGTATTAACTCCATGAATAGCCGGTTTTGTTCGGTTACTGGCGTTCGTCGCATGATGGTTGATGCCGTTGCAGCTCCTAAGTTGATAGAGGATTTGGAGCAGCTTTCGTTGTTAGAAGGCGGCTCAGGAGAAATTGACGAGAAGAAAAATAAGATGATTGGACATGAATGTTTTTCTGGCGATACTTTGGTGCAAACTAATCGTGGCATTCAGCGACTTGATAGCATTTCTGATTCTGGCAAAATCAAAGGTTACGACGGGAAAATGCACAACTATATTAACGGTGGGAAGCCTACTGGGATAAAGCCAACAGTAAAAGTGCTTTTGTCTAACGGCGAAGAAATTATTTGCACTCCAACTCATGAGTTTTTAACGCTTTCTGGCTGGAAAAAGGCCATTGACATTGAAGGGGATTTCTTGTATAATGAGTTATTTCATAATAACGAAAGACAACCATTCCGCAAGACATCAAAACTTGCCCGACTTGCGGTAAAGAATTTTCAGCAAATAAATATGTTGCAAACAAATATTGCTCCAAAGAATGCCGCTTTACTAGATGAAAAAGTGTTAATTCAGAGGAACTATATATCGAAGTTGCGTGCGCTTATTGCCAAGTTTTGTTTAAAACGCTTGCGCACAAATCGCAAAAATTCTGCAAACGGTCTTGCATCATTGCAAGTAATAAGCGTCGTGCCACACAAAACAATACAAACATTTTGTCCGACAGTTGAAAACGGTTGTTTTTTATTGGCAAATGGTTGTTTAGTTTCTAATTCTGCGGCTCTTGGCTACTATGTTACAGAAGAATTCCCCGTTGATAGCTCTAATTCTGTGCAAACTTACGATCTTTAAAATTTGCACAATCTCAAAAGTATGCTACTCTAAAAATGAAATAACCTTTGCAGGAGAACTAACATGGCTTTTAGAATAATGCCGAAAACAATTACAGCGGCGGTTTCGTCTGCTTATAAACGACAAGTCAGAGAATGGCAGATGATTAACGCCTTACTCGGTGGCACAGGCGTAATGCGGGCACACGGCGAAGTATATCTGCCACGTCACGAAAACGAAAGCCAGAAAAACTATGCGAAACGCCTGCAAAAAGCCGTTCTTGCGCCATTCTTCAAGCGTGCAGTTAATTTCGCGACCGGGAAGGTTTTCTACAAACCCATAACGATTAAAGCGGCAGATGGTAAGTCTGAGTTGTCAGATAAGATCGTCGAATTGCAGAACGACGCAAACAAAAAGGGCGATTCTTTTGCTAAGTTCTGCAATACATCGTTTAAAGACGCCTGGGCGAAGGGTCTAGGCTTTATTTACGTTGACGCGCCCGACTTCGACCTGAACGAGATCAGAACACAGGCTCAGGTGAACGCTATCGGCTATCGACCCTATATTCTTTATATGCCTGCCGAGGATGTGCTGGATGTTGAGATAAATGAAGATGGTAAGATTATTTATGCGAAGATGCTTGAGCGTGTTACCCGGTTTAATGAGTCGATCAAGGCGACTCAAGAACTAACCCGCATTCGCGTGGTCACTCAGACAGAGATTGCCGTTTATGAGCGCCCGGTTGTCACCGCAAGCAGCCAAGCTAAACAAACCCCAGAATTTGCAGAATACACAATCGCGCCGAATTATCCGATAAAAAACACACTTGGCCTTGTGCCGCTTGTGCCTATTTACACCGGCGACAAAAAAGCAGATTTTGAAGCCGCAAGCTCGCTGATAGACCTTGCTTATACCAACGTGCAGTATTACCAGGCCGAGAGCACGCATGAACATGCGATTGCCTTTGCAGAGTTCCCGTTGTTGATTCTCACCGGCTCAGACGGCAAAGAAGTCACAGTAGGCGCTAACAAGATGATAGCGATTAAAGACGATAAGGCCAGTCTGAAATACGTCGAGCATTCAGGCAAGGCATTAGAAGCTGGTAGGCTTAACCTTGAAGATTTGCGCGTTAAAGCTGGCTATTGCGGTCTGAAAGTGCTGATGAGCGATTCTGCCAACAAATCAAGCAGTCGGAATACCGCAACAGAGGCCGAAATTGATGCAATCGACGCAAACAGTGAGTTGAAGGTAGCCGCAGATAACTTTGTTGATGCCGTAAACATGGCCCTATATTTCTACGAACTGTATCTCGGCACCGCAAGCAAAAACGGGCAGGCTAACTACGTTGCCAAGCTAGACGGGCTTTATAGCATGTCGCAATCAGATGTCAGAGAGATTGCAGCCCTGATGGAGCTTAAATCAGCCGGTGAAATGAGATTGGAAACGCTTTATGGTGAGTTGAAGCGGCGAGGCACCGTATCAGACGACTTGGATATTGAGTCAGAGGTTGCTTTTGCAGAAGAAAACCGGAATAATCCAGAGGGCGTGTAATGCCAAGCGCGGCTAATATTTTAAGAGATATTTTTATGGCGCGTGCATTTGATTTGGAAAAGGTCAAAACCGCCAGCGCAAAGAATATCACGCGCATACTTGAGGATTTAATGCGTGAAATTGAACGCGAATTGAGAGATGCAGACCCGACAGGTGTTGCAAGAACGGCTTATCAGCAAGAGCGACTTAACAAGCTTTTTAATATGGCCGATAAGACGATTAAAAGCCAGTATAAGGGTATCGTTGGCATTTTGCATAGCGAATTAGCTACACTCGCAGAAATAGAGGGTTTATTTGCTGCAAAGGCTATCAACGCAGTTCTCAAAGTCGATGTGCTTGATTATGTTGTTTCGCGCGAAGTGCTGGAGAAATTGGTAACCGAAACGCTAATAGAAGGCGCGCCAAGTGCTGAATGGTGGAGTAAGCAAGCTGTATCATTGCAAGATGAGTTTAAGCGTGTAATGCGTGTTGGCGTGGCGAAAGGCGAAACTTTGCAGCAAATGTCAGCGCGTGTTATGGGCACTCAAAAGCCGTCGTTGTTGGGCGTTCGTGGCAGAGTTCCCGGCGTAACTGATGAGGTAATCGAAGGCTTAACGTATGAACCGGGTTTATTGAAGAAAGCAAGGCGCAATGCTGAGGCGCTCGTTAGAACTAGCTATCAAACGGTTATGAGCGAGGCAAGGCAAGACGCTTATCGGGCTAACGATGATGTAATTAAGGGCACGGAATATAGCTCTGTATTGGATTCTCGCACAACTATTTTGTGTAGGGCTTATGATGGCGCTCAATGGGATTTAAACGGTAATCCTATCGGTTCAAAGGCGTTGCCATTTTTACAGCCTCCTAACGGTCACTGGGGCTGTCGTTCGATTCTACTGCCAATTTTAAAAGATCTAGAAGATATTCTCGGCGTTCCTGGTATGTCAGCAATGCCATCAAGCACGCGTTCAAGCATCGACGGGCAAATATCAACTGCCGTGACTTTCGACCAATGGATGAAATCTCGGCCTATTTCAGAACAAATCGAAGTTCTCGGAAAAGGTAGACAAAAGTTATACGCAGATGGCAAACTGACCTTAGCCGATATGCTTAACCCGCAAACAGGGCAGGTCATGAGTTTGCAAGCATTGCGCGAAAAGACTGAAAAAGGGATGTTTTATGTGCCAAAATCGTGAAGTATTCTTTGTAGTTGTCGCACAGCCTGAAACAAAGTCAGAGCACGTGAATATCTTGGCTGATTGCTTGCGCAGAAACTATAAAGGCAAGTATAAGCTGATTTACATGACTGATAATCGGGAGGGCTTGGGCGATGACATTACTGCAATTTCTCTGCGTAGTGGCGGCGATGACGTTCTGGATTATCTCAAACAATTACACTCTACCGTAAATCATATAACCCTTATCCTTGAGCCGGAAACGGTGTTTCTTGGCGATATAACCGACGCGGTGAGTAAAGTTGTTAACTCAGGGCATATATCGTGCGTAGATGGCGCGTATTCGTTTTATGGGTATGAATTTAATTACAAGCACATGCCGTCGATTGATGCAAAAATAATTTGTTTCGCCGGGCCGGAAAAACCGTGGCAGAAAGATTGTTTGCGACTCGACTGGGTGAAATCCAATTACCGCCACACAAAACGTGCAATAGTGCTAGGTTCTGCATCTACGCTACAATCTGACCTTGATAGCATCGGCAACATGAAAGACGGCGCTGCAATCTTTGTTGTAAACCACACGGGCTTTAAATATCCCATTCACGCCGACTATTGGGTAACTTTGCATCCCGAATGTTGGCATGAGTGGGTTCCTTTACGCAAAGCAGCTGGTTACAACATGGATTTTAAATCAATCGGCTATAATTCGCAGAACCAGACACCGAAAGGCATGGATAGAGGTTCTAGCGATTGGGGTGGTATGAGTGGCTTGTTCGCGGTTAAATGCGCATTTGAAGAAGGATTTGAAGAAGTGATTTTATGCGGCGTGCCAATGACTGATACGCCTTATTTTTGGGGCAGTGAACTGCATTACAAGATTTTACCGTATCGTGCCGGATGGGAGAGACACATTGACAAGCTGAAAGGCCGTGTGTATTCTCAATCGGGCTGGACTAAGGAATTATTAGGTAGTTTTATGTGAAAGAAATTGCAATTCTTCAATTTCGGTCAGCAATACAGCCCGCGCAAAGTCTATGCTGTCGATTAGATTGTTTCTGACGCAATGACTGAGCGTATTGATAGCCCGTTGCAGGTCTACGGCATCTTGTTTTTGTCTACTGGCCTTGAAGAGTGCAACTTCGGCGGTTGCTAGAAGTTCTTCATTTGTCATTTTCTTTTAAGTTTCCCCTTAATAAAATCATCAACATGATCGCCACAAATTTCGACGACCGTGTAAAATGCCGCAATTAATCCGATACAAAGTAAAAAGCCGATAAATGTTAGCATAATTTCATGACCTTTGCAGCCAACGCAAAATTCATCGGTATAAACCTACCATCGTCAAATAGTTGATCGCATTGATAATGGTGTCGTTAATCTCAATCGTTGCGCTTGCAAGCTGCCGCTTTGTTCCCTCTGCGATCTGCTGCTTGGCTATTTCTATTTCCAACAGCATTTCAGCGCGTGTTTTATCGCTTTCTTTGTCGATTGCGCTGCCGATAGGGTTCTGACAGCCTGTTAGCAAGATCAATCCGATTAGTGCTAGTTTTTTCATTCTTACCATCTTTCCTTCAGCTCGACCAGCGATATGATACGCTTGGAGCCAACATTATATCGCTGATTATGCTTTGCGTCCATCAAGAAGCAGCATATACCGCGCTTGTTGAGTTCTGTGAACGTCTCAAACCTGTCATCGCAGAACCAGTCTAGCCCTAACTTTGTGATATGCTCGGCCTTCTCAGAGTCACTTGCAACGGTAATTGTTGGAGCAACTGGGAAACCATGCAAATCAAGCCATTCCTGCGTCCATTCATTCGGTATTGTGCGGTTTGTAATGTAAGCGGCGGGTTCAAAGGGCAGTTGCTCAGCTTTGATTAGCGGCTCAAGGTTTATCCAGAAGCCTTTATCTTCTTTCAGTTCGGCCATTCTTTCGGCAAAATGGCGGTCGAAGTTCCAGCAATGTGGAATTGACAGGTTGTATCGGGCACAATAGGCTTGAACCCATGCGCAAATAGTTCCGTCTATATCGAGGCCAATGCGCGGGATTCTCTGCCACGAGTGACGGCGATCATCGCCTTGTGGATAGAACTTGGCGAAGCTAATCAACGCGCCACAATTCCACATTGCGTGAGCCATGTGATGGCAGTCGCTTTCTGCGTCGTAATCTTCGCCCGCTTCAAAGGCGGCAATGTGGCGTTTCAGACTGGCTAAGATTGTTGAGTATGCCTGTCCTCTTGACCAGTTGTGCGGCAAATATTTCTTTGCGCCGTATGTATAGACGCTTGCAAGCCCTTTTAACTGCTCAGGGCAAATCAGGTCATAGCGCAACTTGCCTTCATTGTAGCGAAGGCCGCCATGTTTCGGGTCGGTATTTTGCATCATTCAGACCTCCGTTTTTTATTTATCATCAAATTAACGCAATCAAATCAGAATTGCAAGCACAAATTAAAATATATTTCACACCGTAGACTTGACACGATTCCGATTAAGTGGTAGAAAGAAACATGTGGTAAATTTACCGCAAATTTTTGCGGTAAAATAACCACATAAAATCCGAGTTGGAAAACTCGAAAAAACAGGAGATCGGAAGATCATGGCTTTTAAACTAAAACTTACTGCTGATGGGAACGCCGTAGTTAAAGACGGCAAGCCGGTGTTCGTGGACGAAGAAAAAGGCACCGAACTGCCGCTGGATGCAAACGAGGTATTTAACAAATATCATACTTTGAGCGAAGAAAACAAGCAGTGGAGGCTTAAATACAAGGAAGCCGAAGCCGCATTAAAACAATTTGAAGGTTTGGATCCAGAAACAGCGAAAGCAAACCTTGATGCAGTTGAGAAGCTGAAACAGGTTGACATGGCTAAGGCAGGCGAACTTGACAAACTGAAAGCCGAATTTCAGATGGTTGCAGACAGGCGCCTGAATGAAACTATTCAGAGTTACGAAAACAAGCTGAAAGCGGTCAGCGAAAAGGCGCAAGATCTTGAATCGCGCCTGACAAAAAATACAATCAGGAATCACTTCCTGAATAGCGCGTTCATCAAAGCTAATGTAGCCGTGCCGCCTGATATGATTGAAGCGGTTTTTGGCCATCGGTTCAAGGTAACCGAAGATGACAAGGTAATTGCACTCGGTGAGGACGGAAGCCCGATGTTGAGTGAAAAGAAATTGACCGAGGTTGCTGATTTTGAAGAAGCTCTTGAACTCATGATTAAGAAATACCCGCACAAGGACGCAATCCTCAAGATCAAACAGAACCCCGGCGGCGGCATGATCTCAGGCGGGCGTGGAATCGCCAATACACCTGAAGGTCTGAAGCTCGCCGACAAAAACACGTCACCTGCGGAACGGCTGAATGCTGCCCGCAAGCTCGCGGCGATACGTGGAAACTAATCGTCATTTAACGTAAAATTTTCAAAGGAGTTTTTAAAATGGCTGCTATGACTCTTATCGAAGCCGCAAAACTTTACATCAACAATGGTGAAGATGTTCGTGGTGCGATTGTTCAGATGTTTGGCGAATCCAACAACGTTATGCGCTACCTGCCTTTTATTGACATTAACGGAGGCGCTCTCAACTATGCTCAGGAAGGCTCTCTGCCAGCAGTTGCCTTCCGTGGCGTAAATGAATCTTTCACCGCTTCTACTGGCGTTATCAATCCTATCGTCGAACCACTCCGCATTGCTGGTGGTGAAGTAGACGTTGACAGCTTTATCATTGATACTATGGGCGAAGAAGCCCGCAGCGTTCATGAAGCAATGAAAATCAAAGCTATCACTCAGGATTTCCAGCGTGCGTTTTTCAAGGGCGACAACGCTACGAATCCAGCTGAACCTGATGGGCTTCAGAATCGTCTGACCGGAGATCAGGTTATCAGTAACTCATCTGGCTCGCCTGCGGCTCTTTCACTCGCCAAACTCGATGAAGCTATCGACGCAGTTGCCAACCCGACTCATATTTTTTTGAGCAAGGCCATGAAACGCCGTCTGTCTGCTGCTGCACGTTCTAGCTCTGTCTCCAGTAACATTCAGATGGGTCTTGACCAGTTCGGCGCTTCTGTCATGCATTATAACGGTATTCCGGTTGTGGAAATTGCCGACGCTTCTGGTAAAGACACCGTTCTTACTTTCACTGAGACCTCTTCCGTTGGCACTTCTACCGCCTCAACTAGCATTTACGTTGTATCTCTCATGCCCGGTATGCTTACTGGTATTCAGGGAGCTGGCGGCATGCAGGTAACTGACCTCGGCCTAATCGAAGCTGCACCGCTCTACAGAACCCGCGTTCAGTGGTATGCCTCTTTCTGTCTGCTTCATGGGCGCGCTGCTGCTCGTCTGCGTGACATCATCGACGGTGCCGTCACTGCGTAACTTACCGGGGCGGGGCTTAATCGCCCTGCCCGCTTTTTACTTTAATCTCAGGAGATTTTTAAATGAGCGCAAGAATTAATCTCGGCACCTATGATGCCGCTACCGTTCTTCATAAGCCCAACACACCCGCTATCACCGCGTCTGCTGCCGGTGTAGTTGCTGATGCTGCTAAGGTTCTCGATCTTGGCGATGCTGTCAGTGCCATGCAAGCCAAGGCAATCGTCGATGTTGCTGCTGTAAGCACCGGCCCTGGTGCAAAATCAGTTATCACCATTCAGGGTTCTGATGACAACTTCGCCGCTGACATTGTTACTCTTGCAGCTCTTGAACTTGGCGACGCTGGACAGCTCCCCGGCGGCGTAGATCAGGGTGCCGGGCGCTACGAACTTCCGTTTACCAACGTTCACAACAACGTTGCAAAACGCTATGTTCGCAGCTATGCAACTATTGCCGTAACCTCTCCGGTCAGCTCTCTGACCTATACCGCTTATCTCGTCCCGGCCTAACCAATGACGGCGGGGGAAGCAATTCCCCTGCCTTTTAACGATTATTTGGGGGAAAAATGAAAGTAGTTAATGAAGAAAAACCCGTTATAACCAATGCGTCATTGAAATTGCTGAACGGTTATACCCGTGTTTATAACAAGCTCGACGGCTCAAGTGTTGACGTTCACACCATTGACGCTATTGATTATGTCCGAAAATTCCCGCATTTGTGGTCTATTTCACCTGTTGCCAAAGAGCAGGCAAAGGCCGAAGATGCTGTAATTGTGCCAGAAACCGAGAAGCCTGCCGAAGTTAAGGCAGAACCGGCACCAGCTATCGAAGAAAAGCCAATTTCTGCCCGTTCTCGCAAGCTCGCTAAGTTTGAAGATTAAGCGTTAAACTGCTGTTTGAAAGGATCCGCTAATGCCTTCGCCCGATATTTTGATAGTTGAAGACGGCTCAATCGTTGCCAATGCTAATAGCTATGTGACATACGATTACGCACTCGCTTATCATGCTCTGCGCGGTAATAGCGCATGGGCGGCAGGTTCTGAGTCAAATCAGCAATACGCAATTATCCGCGCGACTCAGGCGGTGGATTCGATTTACAAGAACAAGTGGAAAGGCACTCCAACCAAATATGGCACGCAAGAGCTTGAGTGGCCGCGTCAGGGTGTTGATGTAAACGGCATAGAACTTGATGACGACCTGATACCTACTGCCCTGCAAAAAGCAGTGTGTGAAGCCGCATTGAGAGAGCTTATAAGTGCCAATAGCATGACTCCCGATCTTGATAGGGGCGGCGAAATCAAGCGAGTTAAGGCCGATACCGTTGAGGTTGAATATATGGATGGTGCAAATTCTACTACCACTTTCACCGCTATCGACGGCCTTCTTGCTAATCTTGTTACCGGCACATCTGCAAGTAACATCGACTCTTGTGAGATGCTGTTAGGTTAAGACATGGGATTACTAGACGGCGGGATGAAAAAGATTATCGGCGATGCTTTGCCGTTCTTGTTTTACGACTTTACGATAATCAGAAGCACAACCACGGCACCTACTAACCCATGGGAAAACCCTACCGTTACCGAAGCGCAATACCCTTGCAAGGCAATTATCACGCAGTTTAAATACCATGAAATCGACGGCGAAAAGATAAAGGCAGAAGATCATAAAATCGTGTTTTTGGCCGACTCTGTCAGCATTTCGCCTGCCGTTGATGATCAAGTTCAGCGTGTAGGCGACACAAGGCGCTATTTGATAGTATCGCCAGTACGCAAAGACCCTGCCGGTGCTACGTTCACGGCTCAGGTGCGTTGATATGCCCAAAAAAGGAAAACAGTTAAATGGGTTTATCGCAGATTTAAAGCAATTTCAGAATAAAATTCTACCCGAAACTTTTGTTGCTTTCCAAAAATGGCTTGCGTTAGAGCTTTATCGACGAATCCTGCGGAAAACTCCTGTTGATAAGGGCACTCTGCGCGGCTCTTGGACAATTAGCATCGGCGCACAAGATACCGTGCCTGCAAACAGAACAACTGATGCCGCTGATGATGCAGATTTAACAGCGGCAGAGCGCGGATTGTTTCAGGCTGCGGTTGCTCAAATGTCTGATATTAATGTTGGGCAGGTTATCTGGATTAACAATGCAATGCCGTATGTATTGCGAATTGAATTTGATGGTCATTCTAGCGTTAAAGCGCCTGCTGGAATGGTTCAGATTAGCATTAACGAAGTTAAGACTTGGCTGAACTCCGCCAAAAAAGATTTTGTAAGGATCCACGGGCAAGGTAAATTATGACAACCGCGCAAACATATTCAGCAGAATTTTCAAACATTGCCACGATTCTAGTTAACAGTTGGAAAGATGGCAGCCCGCTTGCCGCAATCACCCCTATTTTGTGGCCGGGTATCAGCTCTGCCGTGCCAGTTGATGGTAGCGGCAATAAGATTGCGCATATCAGATTTTTTGTCATGAACGGCACAGCTGAACAAGTTAGCATTGGCGGCATTACAAACATTCACCGTCACCTGAATATTTTGAGCGTTAAGGTTTTTACGCCACAAAATCAGGGCGAGCTACCAGCCCGCGCATTAGCCGATAAATTTTGTGCAATTTTTCGTAATTTAACTAGCGACAATATTCGATTTAAAACGCCTTATTGTGTTGTAATAGGTAACACCGAAGACGGGTATTATCAGATTAACTGTTTTTGCCCGTTTGAGCGCGATAGCTTACTGTAGAAGGAGTTTTGTATGAACAGTTCACAAACTGAACTCAGCTATGTTGCTGAGGCTGCGTGGGGCGTAACCCCTACATCACCGTCACCCGTTTTTCGGGCTATCCGCATGACTGGCGAAAGCCTAAAAATCACTAACGAAAGTGTTGTATCAGACGAAATCAGGCCAGACAGAAACGTGCCTGACACCATTCTTGTCGGCGGTGACGCTTCCGGCGGTATCGACGGCGAATTGAGCTATGGCACATTTGATGATTTTATTGAATCTGTGCTGTATAGCACTTGGTCAGGCGCGCCCAACAATTCAATCGTAAACGGTGTCACGCAGAAATCGTTTACTTTGCAGAAAAAGCAGGCTGGCAACGGTTTGGCCGCTGTTTATGAGCTTTACAAAGGCATGGTTGCCGATACCATGACCATTAACATTGCTGCAAAAGAAAAAATAACTGTTGCGTTTACTTTTGTAGGCAAGGGTGGAGTTATCGGCACTGCTGCAACCGGCACTGTAACTGATGCAGGCACAACTGAAATTTTTGATAGCGCTAATGCCTTTACGCTCGTCGATGCTTGGATATCACCACTGCCGAAGCTGATGAGCATGACTATCAATGTAAACAATGGTCTCGCCGGTCGTTCGGTAGCCGGTAGCCGTGACCTAGTGCGTGTTTCTGCTGGGCGCTGCACTGTGACTGGTTCTGCAAGTTTCTATTTCGAAACAAAAGCAATGATGGATTTGTTCCTCGCTGGCACTGCTGGCGATCTTGCCGTAACTCTTGGCAAAACCTCTGGAGAGAAATACACCATCACTCTGCCAAACGTAAAAATCACAGATGCAGACCACTTTTCACCGAACAACGATGACGATGTAATGCTCAATATCACTTGGTCAGCGCATTATGACAATACTCTCGGCGGCACTATCAAGATCGAGCGCAACATAGCCTAATCAATGCTGGCGGCGGGGTTAATAGCCTCGCCGCATTATCAAAATCAATTAACGACGGGGGAAGTATGGACATTCGTAAACTTTTCGGCGTGAACAAGGCAAAAGAATCAGAAGGCGCATGGGTTCCTATTGGCGGCGGCATTGAAGTTAAGGTAAAACGTGCAGGGCAGTCCAATAAAGAGTTTGCCGCTGAACAAATGAAAATGCTTAAACCTTTTTCAAAGCAAATTGCGATGAACACAATGGACATGGACGTATTGCGGCAGATTAACGTAAATCTGTTTGCAAAACATATAATCGTGGACTGGCGCAATGTTTCAATTAACGGCGAAACAATCCCATTCACGAAAGAAAAGTTCATCGAATTTGCAAACGAAATGCCTGACTTTTTCGCGGATGTTTTTGCTGCCGCAACCGAATTGCAGAATTTCCAAGATACCGAGGACGCAGATCTCGAAAAAAAGCCCGTGAGTTCTACCGATACCGATTAAATTACTCCGAGCAATGGGATAGCCTTGTTGAAGAATCTGAAGAAAAAGGAATTGTTCATAAGGTTCTTGCCAAAGCTCCAGAACTGCCTGAGTGCTTAGACTTTGCTTGGAACGCTTATCAAGAGTTAAGCGGTAGCAGGAATGCATGTGACTGCATACCGATTAGTGAAATAAAAGCATATTGTGAATTTTTTGGACTAGCAGACCCGCTAATTCGCGCATTTTTGGTAAAAATAATTACCGGATTGAACCAGGAAATGATAGAATATAAAGAAGAAAAAAGAAAGCGTGAAGAACGAATGGGGAAGCTAAAAAAATAGGCTCCCCTATTTGTGTTTGAATCGAAAGGCGGCAGATTATGACATCCTATGAAGCGTATCTAGGCGTTGGAATTGATGCAAGCGGAGCGCAAGCGGGCGCTAATCAGTTTGCAGGAGCTACCGACAAGGTGTCTGCTGCCGCACAAAAAGCGGCTCAAGCTAATGCAAAATTGCGGCAGCAAGTCGAGCAAGCCGCGCTAATGTTAAAAGTATTTGCCGTTGCCGCCGCTGGCCTTGCCGTTCGTGAAATTACCACGTATACGCAGGCGTTATCAAACGCCCAAGCCATGACCAACGCAACCGCCGATGAAATGGCAAAGTTAAGCGTTGTTACCCGCGAATTAGGCGCTTCTACTGTATTCTCCGCCGGGCAGGTTGCCGATGCTGCAGCCGAACTTGGTAAGGCAGGTTTCAATGTTAATAACATCATAGAAGCGCTGCCAGCTACCCTTGATCTTGCTGCTGCTGCTTCTATCGGCATGGCAGAGGCTTCAAAGATTACTGCAAACATCATGGCTGGCTTTGGTCTTGAAGCAAAAGACGTTGCGGAGGCAGCCGATGTGCTTGCAGCCATCTCTACAGCATCAACCACTGACGTTTCAGGGCTTGGCGAGGCTATGAAATACGCTGGCCCTATTTCTAGAAATCTCGGCATATCTTTGCAAGAAACCGCTGCTGCCATGTCCGTGCTTGCTCAGAATGGTCTTGCAGGTGGTCAAGCGGGTAGGAATTACAGAAGTGTGTTAATATCGCTTTTAAGCCCGTCGAAAGAAGCACAGAAGGCCATTTTAGACATGGGCTTGAAGGTAAAAGAAGTGAATCCACAATTTGATTCATTTCAAAACATCATGCGCAAGTTTGCAGATGCAGGGTTAGATGCTACTCGTGCCGCTGAGATATTCGGCGCTGAAGGCGTTAACGCGGTTCTTGCATTAACCGGCAGTATCCCGGCTTTTGAGAAAATGATTGTGGTTGCCAATGAAGCAACCGGTACATCGAAGCGTATCGCAGAAATCAAACTAGATAATATTGCAGGCGATTGGGAAAAGCTGACTGGCGAATTGTCTGAAACTGCAATGGTGCTTGGTTCCGCTGGCGTTGTAGGGGCATTACGCGACCTGATTCAAACCGGCACGCAATGGGCTGAATGGCTCAACAAAATGGTTGAAGGTGCTACAAAAAATAAAGAACAGTCTGCACTACTTAACGACGTTTTGATTGCGGTTGGCGCAACGGTCGCGGGCATTATCACGTTGAAAGCCGCTCTTTGGTTTTATGGTTTAGCTGATGCCGTTGTTGCCGCTACTACTGCCGTAACCGCATTTAATGCAGCGGTAGTACTTATCGGCGGGGCTGTTCTCGGCGCTCTGGGCTATCTTTTCAAAATGCGCATGGAAATAATCGAACTTGAAAAATACACGCGCAAGCAAGAAGATGCTTTGTTAGACATGGCGGGCGCCACTGGAGAAGCCGCAAGAAGATCTGCAATAGCCTCGCTGCAAATGCGACGCGCTCAAATGCGATCTACCGACGAAATTATTGGTGATATTGCAAGAATACAAGACGAAATTGCAGGTATTGGTAGCGGTTATTTGCTACAAAATCAGGCAATGCTTGCCCAAAAACGGATTAAAGAAGACCAATTAGCGCAGCTTCAGAAAGAGCTTGCAATGGTCGAAGATTTGAAGAAAAAAGAAGACGAGCTAGTGGTTAAGAAAATCACTACTAGCCGCGCGTATCAGCAAAACGTAGATCTTGCAAGGCAAATAGGGCTTGCCGCAATGGGTATGATGACGGGCAATGTAACGCAGGCACCAGCCATACCTAGAGCGCCTTTGGTTGCGCCGATTGCCTCAACAGGCGGGAGTGCTGCCGCTACACCAGAAATTGAAAAGCAAGAAAAGGCGTTTTGGGGAGTTAGCGAAGCGGTTGCAAGCACATCGCAGGAGTTTGAAAAATATAATCTCAAAAATATTGAGCTTGTATCGAATTTGTATGAGTCATACGAGCAGGAATTGCTCAGAAACTCGCTAATCAAGGAATACGGCGGCGATTTAAGCAAGGTGAATCTTGAAATGGCAATTCTGAATGAACAGAAAAAGCTCGATATTTATGCCACTCAGCAGCAGCAAGACGAAGTTAGGCAGCTTGTAACTCTTACGAAAGAACAGCAGAACGCAAACAAGCAATTAACCGAATCGGCTCAGAAGTCAGTAGAATCTCAAAAGCAGTGGAATAATCAGCTAACTTACGCATTCAAAGATGCAATAATGAACAGCAAAAACTTAGGTGATGCTCTCAACAACCTTGCTAACCGCGTGCAGGATATGCTTGTCAACAAAGCTCTCGATAGTTTGCTTGGCGGCATGTTCGCAAGCATGAAGTTTGCAAAAGGCGCAGCATTCTCGGCAGGCGGCGTTACCGCCTTCGCAAGCGGCGGCGTTGTGAACTCTCCTACTATGTTCCCAATGCGCGGCGGCGTTGGTTTGATGGGTGAAGCAGGCGCAGAGGCTATCATGCCATTAACACGCACAAGCAATGGTGATCTTGGCGTTAAAGCCGTCGGTTCTGGCACTGTTATAAATACCTCAATCAATATTAACGTAACAGGCGGCACCAAAGAGCAAAACGAAGATGCTGGCAAGCGCGTATCTGCCGCAGTTAGACAAGCAATCGACGATACCGTTGTTGCCGTTATTATGCGCGAGAAACGACCGGGAGGTGTTTTAAATGCCGCTTAATACTTTCTTGCCTGCGACTGCTCCCGACGTGGGGCTTTCCGGCTCTAACAAATTCCGAATCTTAAAATCTAACTTCGGCGACGGCTACAAACAACGCGCTGGAGATGGCATAAACACCAAAGAAAAGAAGTATTTTTTGTCGTGGAATAATTTGGAAGTATCTGAAATCAATGCTATTATAAGCTTTTTAGATGGTCAGGCCGGTTACATTGCATTTAACTACACGCTTCCGGGTGAATCCACTTCTCAGAAATTTATCTGTGAAGAGTATTCCGAAACGTGGCAAAATGGCAATCTGAAGGGCTGTAGCGCGACCTTTGAATTAGTTTACGACTTATAAAGGGGATCGGGGATAAGCATGAACGAAATCAACGAAATGATTTTCGAGGCGATTAAAAAAGATCAAAAGCCGCCAAAAGAGTTTGTATTGGCGGTTTTATCGGGCGAGATTCAGCTTGACGACAATGTTATGGGCGCCCTGATTGATAAAGGCTGGATTAACCGCCAAAAATGCGAAGTCTGGACGCGTGTTATGGGTTACTTTCGCCCTGTGTCGCAGTTTAACGCAGGTAAGAAAGCCGAATACGCAGAGCGCGTATTACCAAACGTCGAAAGCATTAAGGCCGTGACAGAAAGCTGATTAATCCATGACTAACACGATTGAAAGCGCAGTCCAAGAGTTTTCACCGGGCAATCTGGTCGAGCTTTACGTTGTCGATTTAACGATGTTGGGTGGCGGCGTCACTCGTTGGGCTAATGCTGCACACGCGGCAACTGCTATCACCTTTGACGGCGAAATTTACACGCCCGTTGCAATCGAGATTGAGGGGTTTGCGTGGAACGGCAGAGGCGCGATACCGACGCCAACGCTGCGAATATTCCCGACTGACGGCATTAAAGCGGCCATGCTTGCTTATGGTGACTTCATTGGCGGCAAAATCACGCGGATTAAAACATTCTCGCGCTTTCTCGACGGTCAGCCCGACGCGGATCCGCTCGAACGCTTTCCAGATGAGATTTATTTTTTTGAACAAAAAACACAATTCAATAAAAATGTCGTTGAATGGTCGTTGTCAAGTGTACTAGACCAAGAAGGCGTAATGATACCGAAAATGCTATTCCTCAAAGATATGTGTCAGCTAAAATACAGACGCTATAACGGCGCGACAAGCCCGGTTAGCTTTGAGTATATTTTGCCCGCTGACGGTGGTTGCCCTTATGACGGCACTGGTTATTTTGATGTAGACGGCAATGTAGTTACAATGGCCGCAGACAAATGCGGCAAGCGATTGTCAGAGTGCAAGCGCCGATTTGGCGATACCGCAGTTTTACCGTTTCTTGCTTTCCCCGGAATTACAGCTTACAGACGATAAAAGAAAGGTTCTTTTGCATGAATTGTCCTCGACAACCGAAAGATTTGCAGCAAAAAGATATCGAAAAAGCATTAGAACATGCGAGGCGTGAGTTCCCGAAAGAGGCTTGCGGCGTGTTTACGCGCTCAATCGGCTATTTCCCATGCACAAATATCGACCCCGAGCCGAACGAAAATTTCTGCATGAAAGAATATTTTCAGGTGACGGCGAATCGCGATGATATTATCGCCCTGTTTCACTCGCATACCAACGGCGAAAAAAGCCCATCTATCGCTGACATGCACTTTCAGCAATCAACCGCTATGCCGTGGTGTGTTGCGGTTCTTGATTCTACCGGCAATCCAGTTGATTTTTTTTCGTGGGGCAGCGATGTTATCCCGCCATTGATAGGCCGCGAATACCGTTCAGGCTCGATGGACTGCTTTTCTTTGATTCGCGACGCTTATAAACTTTGGTATGACATAAATTTGCCTGACTTTCCCCGCGACAAGCATTTTATCGACAAGGGGCAAAATATTTACCTTGATAATTACAGTTATGCGCATTTTCGGCTAATAACGCCAAAAATGCTTAAACCGGGTGATGTTATTCTTGGCTCTGTTTGCGGTCGCGGCATTATCAATCACGGCGCGGTTGTTCTCAATGAACAAGAGATCATTCACCATCTCGCAGAAAGATTATCATGTCGAGCAGATTTAAATAGGTGGTTTCGGACAATGAATGTATGTTTAAGGTATGAACAATTCGCAGGAAACGGCCCGCCACGGCCGCCAAAATTAGTTTAAGGGTAAACACATGGAAGCAGTAAGAAAAGTATATTTACACGGCGCTCTTGGTGAACAGTTCGGGAATTGTATCGAATTGGCAATCAATACGCCGCTTGAAGCTATTCGCGCTCTTTGCTTAATGGTTAAAGGTTTTCAAAAAAAGTTTGAAAGCTATGATTACAAGATCATCAAAGGCGAATTGCGGCGCGGTTGGTATCTTGATGAACAGACAGTGCAGATGAACATTGCAAGCGACGAAGTTCACTTTATCCCGATTATTGCAGGCTCAGGCGGTAAAAAAGGATTAGGGCAGTTGATAACCGGCATTGTGCTGGTAGGTCTTGCGTTTACCGGTGTTGGTGCGGGATTGGCAGGCTTTCTTGGCACAACCACGGGGAAGTTGAAGCTGATCGGCGCGGTGCTCTCCCTCGGCGGTCTTGCGAAAATGAACGCCAAAACACCGACCTTCAGCATGTCTAGCATGGAGCCTGCCGATAGACGACCTTCTTTTGTTTTCCAGGGTGCAACAAATACGACAGAACAGGGAAACGTGATACCATTAGTGTATGGCCGAATCCGATGCGGTTCTCAGGTTGTTGCTCAAGGCATGGATACTGTAAACATCTAACGGGAGATTGACAAAATGCCTACGGAAGCGCCAAATACGCTACGCTCAAGAGCGAAATTTAATATCATCGATATTGTTTCACAAGGCCCAACAAAGGGCTTGTTTAATGGCGCAAAGAGTATTTATCTTGATGAAACGCCAGTGCAGAACGAGGACGGCACGTATAATTTCCCTAATTTTGACGTAAGCCGCGATCTGCAAGAGCTTCCCGTCACTGTTCCGACTGGCTCGACAAAACCCATCTACCCCGGCATTTTCCCGGCTTCTGAAAACGAAGTTTCGGTTGCAACCAAAGTCACAAAAAACAACCCTGAAGGCAGCGGTAGCGGCGATGGGTCGGTTACGCGCACAATTACTAATGCAAGCCTTGATGCTCTGCGCATTACCATGCGTGTTCCGGCGTTGACAACCACCAATACAACGACCGGCGATATAACCGGCGGCACAATCAGATTTAATATTTACGTTAAGCCTAATGGCGGGGTTTATGCCCCTGTCAGCGCAGGCAGCCAATGGGAGAGCCTTCCGGCCTATAACAGTGAAACCGATGACGGCGCGACCGGCATTGAGGTTACGGCTACCTACCCCGGCGGCACTGCTTCTGCCGCAATTACCGGCGCTTTTCAATACCGCCAAAAAATTGGCGGCATTTGGGGCGATTGGATAACGTTCGGCAGCGTAACAATTCCTAAATCAACGCCTTCTGCCGATAAGCGCGGCTATTATAATAATCGACTCGGTCAACAAACATTTACTCGCAGCGTTACCAACCTTGTGCCCGGCATTTATCAGGCTAGAGTGGTTTCTAATAAAGGCATAACCGGCACAAGCGCAAGGCAATTCGTCGAAAAAGCGCTTGAAATTCAAGGCAAAACCGTTTCAGCCTATGACGCAAGCTACCTTGTAAACCTGCCTGACGGCGGCGCACCGTGGGATGTTAAAGTTGTCAGAATAAGCGATGATAACGTCGCCGCAAACATTCAAGACGATTTGTACTGGTTTTCTTATACCGAAATTATTGACAATCGCTTTTCATGGCCTAATATCGATGGCGTGCGGCTGTCGATTGATGCAGAGTCTTTCGGCGGCAATATTCCTAATCGCTCCTACGATTACATGGGCTTGCTTGTAAAGATTCCGACGAATTACGACCCCTACGAGCGCACCTATACCGGCCTTTGGAATGGCACGTTCAAAACTGATTGGACAGACAACCCGGCTTGGATTTTCTACGATTTGCTGACAAACAAGCGTTACGGACTCGGTGACAACATCGACGCTACTCAGATTGATAAATATGCGCTTTATGCTATTGCGCAATATTGTGATGAGCTTGTAGATGCACCAAACGGTGAGCAAGAGCCACGTTATACTTGTTCATGCGTTATCAATTCACAGTCAGAGGCTTACGAGCTTTTAACGGCGATTGCTTCGGCTTTTCGCGGCATGCTTTATCACTCAGGCGGCATGATTACGCCGGTTGCCGATATGCCATCTGACCCGGTGTTAAACGTTGGCCCGGCAAATGTTATCGACGGCACTTTTACTTATCAGGGCGCAAGTAGAAAGGCTCGTCATACCGTTGCCCGCGTTAGTTGGAATAACCCAGACGATGGTTACAAGCTGAATGTCGAGCTTTACGAAGACACAGAAGCAATCCGCAAGTATGGTTATAGACCTGTTGATATTAACGCTTTCGGATGCACTTCACGCGGATTAGCTCGCAGATGGGGCAAATGGGCGATTGTTTCTGATAATGACGCTCCTGATACTGTCACCTATAAAGCCGGCTTCGACCATTTCAGCCTGCGGCCCGGCGATGTTATCAACATTGCAGACCCTAATTACAGCGGGGAGCAGCTTTTCGGGCTTATCGTTGACGTAATTGATAACGGCAGCCCCGCCACGCACACAATCAAGCTCGACCGCGCCGTTACCCGCGTTGCGGGCGATACCTCAGAGCTTCAGCTAACCCTTGCCGATGGCACGATATTGGCTCTCGACGTGGCTGTGCTTGCTAACACCAACACCGATGAAATAACGGTTGATAGTGCAAAACTTACAACCATACCGCGCGCTGGTGCCTCATGGTTGCTAAAAAAAGGCACCGTAGAGCCTAGACAATGGCGCGTTATCAGCATTTCGGAAGATGAACCGCATATTTATCAGGTCACGGCTATGCTTTACGACCCGAACAAATATAATTCAATCGAAACTGGGTTAAACTTTGCCGAAGCCGATTTTACCGCTTTCCCGTCAGGCCCACTGCCGGCACCAACCGGCCTTGCTATTTCGGAGTTTCTTAAGCAAACCGGCTCTGCAATACTCGCATGCGTAAATCTTTCTTGGACTCGCCCTAATGACCCGCGTGCTGATTGGTTTGAGGTTCAGTATCAGCTAGCTGGCGAAGAATGGCGCACAATAGAGCCTAACATCACGCAATTTCCCAGCATTGATATTTTGAATATCGTTCCCGGCACTTACAATTTCCGCGTTCGAGCGCAAGACACAAGCGGCGCTTTCAGAAGCGCATGGACTACGCTTGCAAGTCAGGCCTTACTAGGCAAAGATAAAGAGCCAGAAGATGTCACCGGCTTTACCGCCGTAATCGAGAAATACGGTGTATTGCTGAACTGGTCGCCTGTTTCGGACATTGATATAAATTATTACGAAATCCGCATGGGCGGCACAGGTTGGGATGATGCTGATTTTGTTGGCAGAACTGCAGGCACAACCTACAAATATGAAGATCAGACAACCGCAACACTGACTTTCCGCGTAAAAGCACGTGATACCAACGATAATTGGTCGATAAATGCAACGTCTGCAAATTCAACCGGCGAAACTCAGAATGTGCCAACTGTAACGACAATCAGCATTCCCATAGGGATCCAGGTTAATATTGCAGGCGATTTAAAACGCGGTTTTTCCCATTGGGAGCTTAGACGGCGCGTTTATAGCACGCAAGTTGCTACAGTAATGAACGAAAGAATTACAACGCGCATTTATTTTGATAAAGCCTATGATGATTTGGTATTTGGCGAGGCATACGAATACTCAGCCCGCGCAGTTGATATGAATGGCGTTGCGTCTGCATGGTCTGCCTATAGCTCGCCAGTTTTCCCGCGGCAAATTCAATCTAACGACATTACCGCCGATCAGATCGTCGCAAAGGATTTCCGAACCGCGCAAGACGTAGGCGTAGCCGTAGACGGCGTTAAATTCACTGGCGACGGGATTGAAATGTGGGAGAAAGGCGTTCGCAAAGTTTTTGTACCCACATCTGGCGACCCTGAGTTCGCCGGTCTTTTAACTGCTGCCGCAGGTCATATTGGTGGCTGGGAAATCTTCTCAACATATCTACAATCAAGCAACATAAAGCTAGATTCTACCGGGGTGTTGCAGACCCTTGATTTCGTTTCAGGTAATAAAGGCTGGAAAATCAACCAAGACGGCAATGCAGAGTTTAACAATATTCGAGCGCGTGGCGCGGTTAAAACGGCGGTTTTCGAGAAAGATGAAATAAGCGTTGTCGGCGGCAGAACAATGATACGCCCTGCCGGAGTTGTAACCGATTACAGCTATGTCGACTTTTTAAATGCTGCTGCAAATGCTTATCTTGAAGAATGTTTCAATAAATTAAATGAACTTTTGGGCGCAAGTTACACATACTCAACCGCTACCTTTGCCGATTACGCCGAATATTACGCGGCAGAATTAGCCTACTACAACGAATTAGGCGTTGCAATGGGCTTTAATCAGTTTACTTGTGCAATCTTAGAAGATGATTACAACGATGCAACAAAAGACGCTTATTTAACGGCTTGTTGGGCTCAGTTGATGGATTTGCTTGACTTAACAACCGCAACCCCGGCAATTCCAATTATGACTTTTGCGACGTTTGAAACGCTTGAAAATGGCTACTTTGATGAAGTTGCAAGGGCAATAGATAACCCGCCGATTTTCGAGCCGTATTTGAGTGACAACGAAACTGCGATAGAAACCGAAAACGCTGACCAATTCAAGGTTGGTGATATTATCCGCGTTAAAGATGGATTGACAAGCGATTACTGGGGCAGAATTTCAGCAATAACCGGTAATATTCTGTCGGTTACTGGAGAAAGTGGCGAACCTTTTGTAATCACAGCAGGGCAAGCTATTGTAAATTACGGCATACCCGGCAGCGGCGGTATTTTGTTAGACGGACAAGCGCCGTTGATGGACGTTTATACGCACTCAGGCGAACCGTGGAACGGCACTGATATTAGGCTTAGAATCGGCAACTTGAACGGTTGGGGCACGATTAATGATGATATTTACGGTATTGCAATCGGCAATCCGACCGGCGAATATCTGATTTACGACTCAACCAGTGGCAGATTGCGGCTTAATGGGGCTATTCAAATTTCAGAAGGTTCTGGAATTACTAATTTCTGCGATGCTGGCGCGGTTGTTAGCGCAGACAATCTTGATGGTATTAGTGACGGCGCGATTTATAAAAAAACTACCGCCAACGAAAAAACGGGCGCAGGCAGAGCATATAGCGGCTTAGACTCAAGCAACCGGCTCGTAACCGCTGTTATACCCACAACTGCTGTTACTCCTGCCAGTGCAGGGCTGTTTCTTGGATCAAACTATCTAGGCTATCATAGTGGCAGCGCGTGGCGCACCTATATGGATAATTCCGGCAACTTTGCCTTAATCGGCGGCGGCACACACGGATTAAGTTGGAATGCAAACACGGGCGTTCTCACTATTGCTGGCGCTATTTCAATTCTTTCTGGTTCTGGCTATGGCAATCTTACCGACAAGCCGACTAATCTCGCTGGCATCAACTCGACAGAAGGCGATAAATTAGCCGGCATTGAGGCTGGCGCAGACGTTACTAGCACGCATACTTCTGCTGATACCGCCAAGGTCGCTGGCACGGCAGCGGCAACCGTTCGCGATAATGCCGCAAACGCTCTTGCCAATGCCGCGACCGCACAATCTACCGCAACTACGGCGCTAAATAACGCGGCGACAG
>DYKF01000386.1 GCA_020722745.1 Caldithrix sp. | reverse complement strand
TTCATATATAATGGAGAGAAGCGTATAGTGAAAATCCTCTACACATACTTCCACAACTATGACGACATGCCATATCACACGAGGGAATGGGTAGAGGCTGCTATCGGGCTGGGACATGATGTAAAGGTCGTGACCATCGTGCCTCCGGAGTTCCTGAAAAAAATTGGCTGGTCTGATAAAATTCACGTCATCCAAGTCCCACGCCCCCGATCCTACGGCGTGCTTGGCAAACTCTTCCTTCTGGTCAATTACATGAAGGTCTTGTCAAAAACCGCAGAAGACTTTCAACCGGAGCTAGTATATGAAAGGTTTTCTTTTGTTTCAATTGTTGGAGCCACGCTTTTTGCAAGGGGTTCGAAAATTAATTACTGCATCGAATTGAACGGAATCCCAGAAGATGAGGCGAGACTCCAAGACGTACGCTCTATAAATCTGAATCTGAAAATATTAAAAATCATAGAGGGATATATTTTCAAGCGAACGAACAGAATAATCACCGTTACCGAAAGAATACGCAGGTGGGCTATTGACAAATATCAACTTGCTTCGTCAAAAGTAAAATTTATTCCGAATGGAGTTAATACGGAACGATTCAAACTGCATGACAAAATTCTTTCGAGGAGGAAATTCGGGATACCAGAAAATGCCTTTATTCTTGGCTATCTCGGTAGTCTATTCCCTTGGCAGGATTTTGATCTTCTAATAGAATCAGCGAAAAAATTAAAAAAGGAAATCCCTGAACTAATTATATTGATCGGTGGAGGGCAAGAGCCATGGCTCTCGGAAATCAGAAAAAAAATCTCGGATGCCGGTATTAACGATTATGCCTTGACTCCGGGGCAAATCCACTGGGACGAAGCACCCCAATTCATCTCCTGCTTTGATGTAGCAGTTTCACTTCTAAAAAAAATCGCCAATGGCTATGAATTTTCCCCGCAGAAGACAGTCGCATATCTATCCTGTTCAGTTCCTGTCATTTCATCGGCTGTCCCCGGAGAACTGTCTGAAGTCATTGCACGGAGCAAACTTGGGAAAACATTTATTCCAGAGAATGCTGATGACTTTAAAAAGGCTGTCTCAAAGCTATACGCATCAGGACAAGAAAACTTAAAGAAAATGGGAGCAGACGGACGGATTATTGTAATGCAAAAATACACATGGAATAAAGTTGTTTCAGAAACATTGGAGTTCATCCAACAATGAAAATCTATGCCACTGCATTTAGTGACCTCTCGGGGGAGATGAGTACTCCCGGAGGTATGGTGCATCTCGTCGAAGTCTGTAGAA
>DYKF01000385.1 GCA_020722745.1 Caldithrix sp. | reverse complement strand
ATCCGAGGTTTCGGCAATTGCAGACAATAATTTTCAATCGGCTCACTGGGCAGCTACCTACATTCGTAGCCCGGAATTTGCAGAATACTGGGGCGATTATCTGGCCTCTTTGTTTCGCGCGAAAACAAAAATGCGCGGCGGAGAATATGCTGCTTACGAAAAGTACTTTGTCGATTCCGTTCACCAGAACAAGCCGTATCGGCAATTGGCGCGCGAGCTCATTGTTGCCCAGGGGTCTGCCAGCGAAAACCCGGCAGCGTATTTTTATATTAGAGACGATGCAGATCCATTGCAGATTGCCGAATATACCGGGCGCGTTTTTTTAGGGAAAAGACTGGCCTGTGCCCGGTGCCACGATCACCCCGAGCAGGATTTTTCACGCCGCGATTATTACGCGTTTGCAGCATTTTTTAGTCAGTCCTGGATAAAAAAGCGGCACCCCTATGAGTTTATGGACAGGGAAAGAAAAGCGCATCTGCCAGAAGACTACAGAAAAAAAATTGAGCAGGAGGAACGAACCTGGTACCAGACAGTCTGGAATCCCATGTCGCCGCAGCAGCGCGAGGCATGGCAGAAAAAAAATGCCTTGTCGCACTATATCGTCATGTATGAGCCAAATCTTACCCTGCGCTTTCCCTATACAGACGATGAACCTGGTGGAGATCTCGTGGAGCCAGTGTTTCCCGATGGCAGTGCCCCTGAACTGGAGCCCGGTGCTGACCGCCGGACAGTATTTGCAGAATGGCTGACGGCCCGTGAAAATGAAAGATTTCGCAGGGTCATGATTAACCGCATCTGGACAAAGCTAATGGGCTGGAGTTTTTTTCCGATCCATGACGACATGCCCGACAATAAAGCTGATATTGTCCATGAGAAATTGCTGGCACATCTTGATCAATTTTTTTATGAACACGATACTAATAAGTAAGCTCTGAAAAAGTTTCAGAGCTTACTTCCGGTACATGGACCCCTCGGCTGCGCTCGGGGTAAATTCACCGGCAAAACGCGGAGAAAACACCGGTTTTCGCAGCGTTTTGGAGCAAAACAGCGGGCTTTGCCCGTGTTTTGCGATCTGAAAAAGTCCACGGAGGGACTTTTTCAGAGGTTACCTAAAATAAAAGATCTCGTGTATTATATTGTCACTTCAGAAAGTTGGGCGCGAAGATCTCCTCTTCCTGCGGCCAAAGGAGAATCTGCTCAGACTACGTTTCCTCCCATTCGGCTCAATTCTGCTCAGCTTTTTAATTCCCTCCTGAAAGGATCTGCCATTAGCCATGTATCTCACGTTT
>DYKF01000384.1 GCA_020722745.1 Caldithrix sp. | reverse complement strand
GAAAACCAGAAAGCGCACAGAGTTGGAATCTTTATGCGTATGTAGAGAATAATCCGGTGAACCGAACTGATCCAAATGGCTTGCTTATTTATATTGTGGTTTATACTCAAGGAAACACTAAAGATGATTCGGATTTGCGGAGAGCAGCACAAACCAAAGCGGATGATATTAAAAAATCGGACACGTTTAATCCTGAAAAAGATACAGTCTTGCTTCAGGGGGTTACAACTAAAGAGGATTTTTTAAATGTTTTGAAAAGCGCCTCGCTGCTAGAGGGTCAGTACGGAAAAGTTATTGATCTTTCCCTTTATTCGCATGGTGGTGAAAAATCAGGACCAGTATTTCACGATTCTGAAGGGAATCCTACGCAGTTTAGTAAAGCGGAGTTATCTAAACTCTCGGTGAATTGGGGCGAAGGTGCCAGGGCAAATTTTTACGCCTGCCATAGTGGCATAAATTTCGCTCAAGATTTTGCGGATGCCCAGCATGTTCGTACATTTGGTTTCGAAGGAACATCCTACCCGTCAATGAACCCAGACCGCCGCAATGTGCCGTTGCCTACAGGTCCGGTTTATTTTGTAGAAGGTCCTGGGATGGCTAATGCACGAAACATTTGGGAAGGTTTCTGGGATGCGGTAACTGCTTACCTTAGATTTGGACCTTTAGCTGTGCCTATGGTTGAGAAATCACCTCAATAATATGCTGGTAACAGCAAGAGGATAGGGGGTAATTCGATGAGAATTATCATTGGTATATTGGCTATAATCTTTTTGCTCGTCTTATGTTTGTTTTTTTGGGGCGTTTTGTCTCTCGGGAATCCGATGCTTATTTCATGGGAAAAACCGGTTACCAAGTGGGGAGAACCTCGATGGTGCTTACTTAACCCTTTCCGTGACAAAACCCCAGAAGAGCTGACCGAACAAATGCTTTCTAAGCTTTCAAAGGGAGAGGTCCATGAGTTTCAAAAACTTGCCGGCGACAACTTCCTCCTTTTTGAAAAGGAAAATTCAATTAGAGAATGGAGACTTGCTTCAAGGAGAGACAAAGAGGGACAGGTAGTTTTGTTTTACTTGGTATCGAGAGACGGATTAAAGAATTTGTCCCCTGTTTGGATAACCGTAGATAAGAATAATAGCGGCTGGAGCGTATCAAAGTATAATGCCGTTTATTAGTAGTCGTAATCGCGTGTCCGTGTCTTGTTTCTTGTATTTATGGAACTGGCAAAATCTCTGTCCCTCCTTCAAAGGAAAAGCCTCGAAGAGTTGTTCAGGACAGGTTCTAAGCTCATCCT
>DYKF01000114.1 GCA_020722745.1 Caldithrix sp. | reverse complement strand
CAGCGCCTCTGGGTTGCATAGGGGAGCACGGAAACGTTCTTGACATGAGAAGAATGGAATCAGTTCTTACTTTTATGCGGAATATTCTGCTCTTTCTTCTCGCTGCTTTTTCCCTGCACGCTCAAATTGCCGATCTGGTTCCGGAGGATACTCTGCAGGCAGAACGCATGGTCACTCAGCCAAGCCTTCCGATAGATTCCATTGCGACATCGGACGATATTTCCGCTCTCTATTTTAATCCAGCCGGGCTTGCCTACCATCCCCTTCAGGTGGGATATTTTCTTGGCCATAACCCGGACGATAGCCTTCAGGACCACAGCGTTTTTTTTAATCTGCTTGGTCTCGCTTTTTCCACGCAGTTTCGACTTGCTCCCAAAGATCAATATGCGCGCCGTATCACTTTGGGACAGGGGGTAAATCTTGGACCAGCGTTCAGCGTAGGCACATCGTACAGCTGGTTTCATTCCAGCGAATCTTGGCTCAATAATTATGACCAGTGGGATCTTGGATTCATGCTGCGCCCCTGGCGCGCGCTCTCTTTGGGAGCCGTCGCCCGACGCCTCAACCGCCCTGAATTTAACGGTGAACTCATTACGCCTTACTGGGATCTCGGTATTGCCATCCGGCCCATTCCAAAATGGTCAGAAGTATTTACATTCAGCGTTGATACAACGGTCAGTCCAGAAAATTCCTGGGAAGATCTTGTGCCTCGCTATTTCGTAGAAATACAGCCAACGCGCGGAATTTCCTGGTATGGCGGCTGGGACAATTATCAAAATATTTTCATGGGGCTTCACATTCCCATAGAAAGCTCCCGTTTTTCGTTTCAATTGACTACGCCACAACATGCCGGTTCTTTTTACAGCACGGGTGCGGTCATTGGGGGAGAAAGATTTCCCTCGTCCCTGACAAGCACGGGCCTCAAACGTACTCTCATCCTTTCTCTCGCGGGAGAATTTCCCGAATATGCTGCGCAGTCTCTATTTCTCGAACGTAAAAAATCCTTCTATGAATTGCTCGCTCTACTCGATGCAGCCAAAAAAGATAAAAACATCGGAAAGATCATCGTTGAGCCATCCGGATTCCAGGGAGGATGGGCACAGGCAGAAGAACTACAAAAACTGCTCGCAGATATCGATACATCCAAACCGGTTTTTGCCTACATAGAATCGTCCTCTCCCAAAGAGTTATTTATCGCATCGGCTGCTAGGGAAATATCCATGCCTCGCTCTTCCTCCCTGCATATCTCTGGCCTCTCTGCCCAGGTATACTATCTCGGTGCCATACTGGAAAAGTTTGGCATAGATGCGGATTTTATAAAGATTGGAGATTACAAATCTGCGCCCGAAATGTTTGAAAACGCAGCCATGTCTCCCGAAGAAAAAGAACAGTTGACCGCACTCATCACGGACATGGAAAACACAATCTATTCCACCATTGCCAAAGGCCGCCGCCTCGACAAATCCAAATGGAACGATATACGAAAAGCCGGAATTCTGACAGCCACCCAGGCCCGCGATGCCGGACTTATTGATCACGTAGAGTACGCAGACGAGCTTAGAGAAAGACTTCGCCCTGAATTGATCCAAGAATCATTTTACTTTGTCGATATGGAACACTACAGTCGCACAGCCCTGTATGACGACCAGTGGGGAATAAAGCCTGCAATTGCTCTACTCATTCTCGATGGTCCTATTGCGCGAGGCGACTCCCTGTTAGAAGAGAGCATTTCTTTGCCATCCGTGCAAAAGGCGTTTCGATCCGTTGCCGGCAACCCGCAAATGAAGGCACTCGTGATCCGCATCAATTCGCCCGGTGGTTCCGCAGAAGAGACAGATTTTATCTTTCGAGAAATTGAACTTCTGAAAAAGGCAAGAAAAGACTTTCCTGTCATTGTATCGATAGGCAATATTGCAGCGTCGGGGGGATATTATCTTGCCGCAGCGGGGGATTCCATTCTTGTCAATGAGACTTCGTTGACAGGCTCCATTGGAATTTACACTGGAAAATTTTCTTTGAAAGAATTGTATGCAAGACTGGGCGTAAATAAAGAAGTCGTGAAAATCAATGAATCTGCTGACCTGTATACAGAGAGCCGTACTTTTTCAGAAGAAGAAAGAGCCATGATCGCTGCAAACCTGTCTTCGTTTTACGATTTATTTCTCGAACGCGTTTCTGCCGGACGCAACCTTAAAGGCGATGCTCTGAACTCCATAGCCGGGGGCCGCATATTCTCCGGAACTGCTTCGCTTTCCCGACAGCTTTCGAACAAATCTGGTGGTTTGCTGCCAGCCCTGGAACTTGCGAGAAGCAAAGCAGATATCAACAGCAATTACATGGAAATCGCTCTCATCCGGAAATCCGATACGTCCACCGTTCCTCTCATTAACTCTCTGTCCGAGCGCCTCCCGATATTTTCAAAAAAGATTGCGAGAGATATTGCCCGCACAGAAGCCCTCGGAAAAGATTACGTTTACTTTTTACTGCCTTATGAAATCGAAATACAATAATAATTCACCCATTGTGGTACATGCACCAAACTGGGTGGGCGACCACGCCATGGCATTCCCCTTTTACCTCACTTTGCGCGAGCTGTTTCCGGATTATCCCAAAATATTACTGGGGCGGTCCTGGATTTCTTCTCTGGTTCCCGAAGGAATTTTTGATAAAATCATTATTGCAGATAAAAACAAAAGTTTTGCAAAATCATTTACAGAAAAACACCCCCCAAAACCGTTCCTTGCGGTTACACTTTCGCCCTCTTTTCGCAGTGCTCTCACTTTGCACAAACTAAAGCCGGAACTAATAATTGGCTACAAAACAGATTTCAGAAACTTTCTACTGAAATACCCGCCTGCACGCGGTTCACAGAGAATTCCTCCGTTATACATCCACGAACACAGAGCCCTCTCGTATATTCGCCTGTTAACGCCTTTTTTTCCGAACAACCAGACGGCAGAAAATTACTTTGCTGAATTTGCACACTATACGTGGCGCTTTCCCATAAAGAAAAAAAAGAAAGAACATTTAGAAGAATTAAAAAAAACGCACAAAATCGGCTCCAAATCGATTCTTCTTTGTCCCGGTTCTGTAGCTCCCAGCAAAATTTATCCTGTAGAGCATCTCGTTCAACTGATAGAAATTATTTTTTTCAGAAAGTTTGCGAGTGAAATTCTCCTCGTAGGAAGCCACATAGAAAAACCATTCGCACAAGAAATTCTACGCCTCCTGCCGGAAAAATTGCGCCCCAAAGTAAAAGATATTACGACTCAAACTTCGCTGAACGAGCTCATCCATCTGATGCGCGAAGCCAAAGCAGTCATCGCCAATGATTCTGGCGTGGCTCATCTTACTTCTCTTGCACAGGTCCCCCTTGTTTCCTTTCAGGGCATGGGACGCAAAGAAGAAACTGTTCCTCTCAATTACCAGAAACAGATTTTGCACAAACAGCTCAGCTGCAGCCCCTGCATGAAAAAGAACTGCCCTCGCATTAAAGATAAATTACAATGTCTTAAAGATATTACACCGGAAGAAGTTGCAGATAGTTTAGAGAAATTGATTTAAGCTTTACATAACCCATCAAAAAACGATCATAAGGATGCCCTACGCGGGCAGCGCACTGTTGCCATCCATACAGGCTGTCCAGATAAAAACCCGCTTGCATACAGAATCGATATAACAAATAGTACTTAGTTAATCTAATATACAGATCGACTAAAAAGCGGGCTGGGAGCCCGCTTCCAAACCAGAGTCAAGAATATCAGCCTTTTTTGCTGAAATAGTCCAGAGATTTCTTAACGTCTGCAAGCATAGTGTCCGCCCCTGGCGTCCAGTTAGCAGGACACACTTCTCCGTCGTGGTTTTCTACGTACTGGTCTGCTGCGACTGTCCGAATCACTTCGTCCACATTGCGACCAATACTGTTGTTATTGACAATCATGCTTTTAAGAACGCCTTTGTCATCAATCACAAACAGACCGCGAAGCGCGATTCCTGCCTGTTCAATGAGTACGTTATAAGCACGAGAAATATCTTTTGTGAGGTCTTCTGCGAGCGGGTACCCAATCTCACCAAGTCCACCGTTTTTGCGGGGAGTATTGATCCATGCAAGGTGAGAAAATTTGCTGTCAACACTCACGCCAATTACTTCTGTGTTCATTTTATGAAACTCTGCAATTCTGTCAGAAAACGCTGTAATTTCCGTTGGGCATACAAACGTAAAATCGAGAGGATAAAAGAACAGAACAACATACTTTCCGCGATAATCAGAAAGTTTGATTTCTTTAAATTCTTTGCCAACAACGGCTGTCGTCTTAAATTCGGGGGCTTTTTGTCCTACTTGTAACATGGTAACTCCTTAGAATAATTCTAAATTTTTTGGAGAATACCAGAATCACGGCATAGCGTCAACTTTTTTCTTTAGCAGGCTGCCGAAAAGAAACTGCTGAAGCGATATATGGAGGGCCTCGCGGACCTCTGTTACTAACATTATGTCTCAGCGTTTTGTTAGCTAACAAGCGTATTTTAAAAAATATGAGACATAATCTTGACTTTTGTTAGCTAACAAGCATATTTCCCCAAAAAATGTGACATAATTCTAAACTATCTAAGCTCTGCCCCCTCAGCGCAGTCACAGAGTTGACGAACCAAAGAGCGCTTGCCATCTTTGGGAATTGACGAAAGCGATTTGAAAGTAAAAGATTTTGCCCGACTTTTGCGGTTGGTGGCCCCTGGACGCAGGCAATTGCCAGCGGAGGGGTTTTAAAGAAGCTATGAGAGAAATTCCCGAAAATCTTCTACTCGTGAAATGTACCTAACGTCTCTATCTTCGCCCTTGCCACCAAATAAGAATGCGCACACTCCCAAAGCCTCAAATGCTTTTTTTCTGCGCTCGGCCACAGAAGGAAGGCGCACACTCCCTGTTAACGATACCTCGCCGGCTATGCCACCTCGAAAGGGAAGGTTTCTTTCCAGATAGGATTCCAGCATGGCGACGAGCAATGCAAGATCTCCCGCAGAATCATCGAGGGGAGTTCCCCCCTGTACCCGAACAAAAATATCCATTTGCGACATTTTTAATCGAAGATATTTTTCCAATATGGCGGCTGTCAAATGAATCTTAGAATTATCGATATTTTCACCAATTCTTCTTCCGTTAGTGAATCCTGCGGGCGTGACCAGTACCTGTATTTCCAGCGGAATAATCTGGGTTCCGGCTAATTGCGGAAACAACACGCTTCCAATGCCACCCGTCTCATCTATGCGGAGCAGACCCCGCGAAGCAGGAATTTCGTGGAGTCCCTCCGACGTCATTTCAAAGGCTGCAATTTCTCCGGTTGCCCCAAACCTGTTTTTTACTGAACGGACAATGCGATACGCATCGGAAGTTTGTGTTTCAAAATACAAGACGACATCTACTGCGTGCTCCAGCAGCTTTGGACCGGCAATCTGTCCATCCTTGGTTATATGGCCCGTCATGATTACCGGCGTATTTGTCTTCTTGGCAAATTCAATGAGAGATCCTGCTGCCTCCCGAATTTGAACGGGAGATCCCGAAAAGCCACGGAGCTCTCCAGAATACACCGTCTGAATGGAATCCACCATCAAAATATCTGGTTTCAATTTTTCGGCCTGGTCGAGAATATCGTGAAGAGATGTTTCTTGAAAGACTATAACGCCATCGGAAACGGCGCCAATGCGTTCCGCCCTGTCCATAACCTGGCCAGAAGATTCCTCGCCCGCCACATATAAAACACGGCCCATCGATTTGGCAATGGTAAGCAGCAGTGTCGATTTGCCGGCTCCCGGTTCGCCTCCTATCAGCAGCACACCTCCGGGAACAATCCCACCTCCGAGCATGCGGTCAAATTCAAGTAAGCCTGTATTGAGTCGCTGCTGCTCGCCTAGTCCCTGCTTTTTCATAGTGACGCCAGCAGAAGCAGAAATGGTGGACGATGCAGATGTCCGCAGCGTTTTCTCTTCGAGAGAATTCCAAGCCTTACAGGACTGGCACTGGCCCATCCATTTGGGATAGCTTTCGCCACATTCAGAACATACAAAAACAATTTTATCTTTTTTAGCCAAATTAATTCTCTTTAATAATTATTTAGCTTATAATGGATAACCAGTTCATGGCGGCCAGCATTTCCTGGCGGAAAATCCCACGAAGAAATAGCCTCGAGGGCATTCGCATCGAGAAGATCAAATCCACTGCTAACCTCAATGTAGGTATCGAGAAGATCTCCGTGAGAATCAATGACAATAGCAATAACCACTTTCCCGGACCAGCCCATTCGCTTTGCCATGCGGGGATATTGAATGGAGTTTTGAATGGCAGTAGAAATGTCGCTAATCACATCAGAATTTTCGCCGGGTTCCTCCATCGGCACTCTGCTCGCGCCTGCGCCCACAGACACAGGCTTTTGGGGAGAACTCACAGAGCCAGGCGCTGCAAAGGTCAATTCAATCGTGCTCTGGGTTTCTATGGATTGAGCCTGGGGGGTCGGCAAAAAGAGCAGGCCCAACACCATGGAATGAAATACAACAGAAGCAAAACCAAACAGGAAGAGCAACCTCATAAGCCAAGTTTTTTCAGAAAGTCAGACAAAACCGCCTGTGCCTCTTGTTTCAATTCCGCCTTTGCTTCGCTCAGATTATCGCTGTTTGGCCTCCCAGCGTACCGCAAAGAGACATATATTTTTATTTTTGGTTCTGTACCAGACGGGCGAATTGTGACCCGGCCTTCCGGTGATAGCCAATACTGAACGACCAGGCCCGACGCGAGATTCTTTTTGAGTTGCTTAGCTTCTGCGGTTAACGGTTCTGTTCCGCTCTTCTGCAGATCCAGAATATCGAGAATGCTGCGGGACGCAAGGTAGCCTTGCGTAATGTCTGCCGGCTTTTTCAATTTTTCTTTGATCTGGTCCATCAGGACAAGATTGTCACCGCTAAGGGATATATTGTGAAGCAGTTCCGTGTAAAGTCCGTCGCGCAGATAAATGGCGTCAAGAGAATCAAGCAGCGAAGTCTCTGTAGCGAGGGTAGCAAGGGCAACGGCAGAGGAGAGAGAATCTTTATCGCGAACCCAGTCAACGGGGAGATAGCCATATGATTCTTCTCCGCCAAAGACATAATTATCGGGATCCTGACCCACTACTTCCGCAATGTATTTAAAACCGGTCAGAGTTTCCACCGTGCGAACACCGTGCGCAGCCGCAGTGTGGCGCTGCAATTCAGTTGTCACAATCGTTTTGCAAATGTAAGGGTCTTTTAGAGAGCCTGCTTTCCTGGGGGCAATGCTTTCTACGAGAAGCGTGCCGGCCTGGTTTCCCGTTAAAAAAGTATATCCGTTTTTTCCTGCAACGGCAATCCCCACACGGTCTGCGTCGGGATCTGTCGCAATCAGCAACTCTGCACCGGTTTGCCGGCCCTTCTCCACAAGTTTTTCAAAAGCAGATTCTTCTTCGGGATTCGGGCTTTTTAAAGTAGGAAAGTTTCCATCTGGCTTCGCCTGTTCTTCGAGGACAGAAAAATTGACAAACCCAAGATCGCGAAAGGCACGTTCAAAAATCCAGCCACCCGTTCCATGCAGAGGAGAGTAGAGTATCTTCAATGATTTTTGCCCTGGCTTTACAAAGCTCTCTCTTTTTAGCCGAGAGATATAGGCTTGGTAAATTTCTTCTTCTATGAGGTCAGACGGATCAATCGCCTTTTCGGCGTATTCGTGCACAGCGGCAGGAATTTCGGAATAGGCAACGGACGCAAACTCTGACTGAACCTGTTCGTCAAAAGGAGGAACAATCTGGGCGCCATCACTGCCATACACTTTGTACCCATTATATTCCGGTGGGTTGTGCGAAGCGGTGATTACAATTCCGGCACGCGCGCCCAGTTCGCGGACAGCAAAGGACAGCATGGGTGTGGGCGTTGGCTGATGGAAAACTTTTACTCGAAACCCGCCGGCTGTCAATAGATGATAGGTGAGTCTGGAAAATTGCGGAGAGGATAATCGAGAGTCGTAGGCAATCACGATCAGCGCGCCGGGAGCATCGCTGGTTAAAGCACGGGACAGAGCCATCGTAAGACGCGCTATGTTGTAAACGTTCAGGTGGTTTGTACCAGCTTTGACGGTTGCCCGCATGCCGCCCGTGCCAAAAGATGGCTCTCCGTTAAAGGACGATTCTTTCTGGTAATGATCGTAGTTTGTCTCTATTTCTTTTCTTTCGGCATCTGTCAGTGGAGCCTGTAAATAAGCGTCTATTCCCTTTAGCATGCTCTTTATTTATACATGCTAACGGGCCTGCAAGAAAAAATTTGTAAAACCCTTATGGACCTGTGCACCAGAACGTTAGAAAAGAATGCCCGCGACCTTTCAGGGGTGACC
>DYKF01000383.1 GCA_020722745.1 Caldithrix sp. | reverse complement strand
AATTTGCAACTAAAATCCGCCTTATGGGTGTCGGAAATCTATCCGGGTTGCATAGCTGCCTATGTGGTTGCTATTGAAAATAAAGATGGTTTTGGCCTGATATCACTTGATAGAGAGTTGTCCCGTATTCACGTGGAAAGAAAAAATGAATATATTGACAGTATTAACGAAAGCAAGGAAGCTCGAGGTATTTCAGATGCCCAAGAGTGCAAATATTATTATAATCAAAGCGTAGAAACGCTTCAGGATTTATCAAAAAACAATAAGCATTTCACGTTCTATATACTTGAGACAAATGCATTGAACCCTGACATGAACCTTATTCTACAATATCTTACTTGCTCCGATGCAGAGCGGCCGGCGAAGAAAAATGCGTTGATCAAAGCAGCTTTGAAGATGAGTTTTGAAGCAAGTACACATGTATTGGGGTCTCCACAAGAAAGAAAACTTAATGAGTTTGGTGGGGTAATAGAAAAATATCCTGATATCGATAATTTTGTTAATAAAGCAATTAGGGCAATCCCTGATTCCGAAATCAACCCATAAATGACGCAAAAAAACCAGGCGGAAAGCCTGGCTTTTTTTTGTGTTGTGTCGGGGTGGCTTCCAATCCCCATCCCGATACGCTCCTGCGGAGCTACTCGATGACCGGGGTATTCTGACACCAAGAACCGGACACCCGCTCCCCGATTTTCGCTTTGAAAAGCGTATCGTGGAGACCGGCGGCGGGAATTGCACTGCCGGGATTATGTCTGATTAAGGAGGAGAGGTGAGTTCTTGACAAATTACGTGTAGTGAAATGGCGTCCACTCGATACGTCCGTCTGTGGCATCCAGCATAACGCGTCCACTGCGGACGGACTGAACTTTACATTCGACCTCAACGTGCAGAATCCGGTGCCCAAAGAAATCTCACCGCCGGCTGTCCGCCTCCATCTGTGCGATGCAGACGAAGATTTAAAAATTTTTCTTTCCATGCCAAAAGCTTTCAGCATAACACCGCATGGATATTCACAAACCCCATGCGAGTTTTGCGGAATCTGTACTAAAAGATGCAGCCACATCGGCGGAAATTTTACAGAATCTCCTTCCGGCGGATGTTGCAAAATCCATCGACTGGAAGAGTCTCAAACCGCAAGACAATTCTTTTGTGGATGAGTCGCTCCGCAATCTGTACAGCGACATCTTATTTTCGGCGACGGGAACGAACGGCGATCCGCTGGAGTTATACCTTTTGCTGGAACATAAGTCCCACCCTGATAAAAATATTTTTTTTCAATTGCTTGGATACCAGC
>DYKF01000113.1 GCA_020722745.1 Caldithrix sp. | reverse complement strand
CCTTCGGCAGACTCAGGGCAAGTTTTGCGCGAATGGCCGCTCACGGCCCTCCATGTACGAAGTTTATCCTGACACGTAGTGGACAAAGTTGCGTAGTCGAAGGACGGCACCGTGCCCTCCGTGGCAAATGGCAAAACGACATGGATGTCGTAGTTTTCGCCCCCGTGTTTTGTACCCGTAGGGTAAATGCGTAGCAAGGCGCAGGCAAAAAGTCCACGGAGGGACTTTTTCAGAGGTTACCTAAAATAGAGCTTACTTAATAAGCCGGTTTGCAACGCGCACTTCCCAGGCTACAATATCTGGAATTCTTTCCTGAACGGATTGCACAAATTCCGACGCCTTTGTTCTGTCCAGCAGGGTTGGATCTTTCTCCATGCGAAATCTGGATGAATTGATGGTTGCGTTAACCTTGCTCTTGAGATGTTCCTTTAGCAGATTCTGCCATTCAAGAGATCCATTTTTTTCGTAGAAATCAAAAAATTCATACTTGTCTTTAAAAAATGGTAGTGTCGTTTTTTGAGTCATCCACTTTGGTAACAAAATGTCTGCACCTGCCTTTATATTTTCCCTTGTTCGTTTGATCGTTTGGCGAATATTCTCCAACAGAAATTCTCTCACCCTCGTTTCTGTTTCCAGAAAAAAGTACAGTTCCTGCATGTCTGCAAACTGGGGCGCCTTTAAATGTCTTTCTATATACTGCTCTTTAGACAGTCCGAGTCGTTTGGCTTTTTCCGCTGTTCCATCTCCGTCGAGAATGTCGCGAATGATGAATGAGTATTCTTTGCGGAACATGAGTTTACTGTTACTTGGATTGCGGGCCAGCATGGCAAAAGTGTTCACGCCATCGGCAATGGCTTCTGCAGGAACAGGCTCCTGAAGGGAATCGAGGCTGTCTGCGTATTTGAGAATTTTTTTTCTGTATTCTTCGCGCGCCTGAATTTCGCGCAGTGGTTCTCCCAGCGCTTCTTCAAATACAAAGCCATCTTTCTCCTGGTGCAGTGCCTTAAACAAAACGAGGCCTTCCCAGAGTTTCGCAGGATTAATGTAATTGGTGGTGCGGTAGGGATCCGGAAAATAGCGTGCATCCAGCGAGGGGTTATTGAAAAGATGCAGTGGGTGCGTTTTTTCGGACATCAGGTGATGGTAATCTTTTGCAGGCTCTTCGAGTGACAGGACGGAAAATGCCGGAACTCCGAGTAAAACGCCAATGGAAATAATCTCGTATGGTTTTGCATAATTAGGGACAACAAAGGTCTCCACAGAAATTTGCGGAATATGTTCATTGCGTCGCACGTAATGGTTCAAACGCGATGGCAAATCATTGTTTGTTTGTTCGGGATCATCGCCTTCTTCGTATGTATTGAGTTCAAAGTTGGTGACGGTGCGATAATACTCCATGGAACGCAGGCCACGGTTTTCTATGCGAACATAAGGGCGGGAATAAGAGTCCAGCTTTTCGAGAAGTTTATTGAGGGGAATGTTTCGCTCTTGCAGAAGGTCTTTAATGGAAATATTCTCAAAGTTAAATCCCTTGAAGCGTTCCAGAATTATCTGCATCAGCTTTCTTCGCAGGTTTTCAACCTCAACGCGAAGCATGCTGCTTTCGCTCATTTCAAAACCTTCAGCATCTTTCTGCTCTTTTTCAAGAATGCCTTTTACCTCGTCTGGTTTTTTTGTAAGAATGTCGCCCCAGCGGCTTGCAATGTATTCTTTGAGCTCGCCTTCGCTTCGCTCCATGACGGAGAGGCCCTCCGTAGAAATAAGATGGGACATTACCATCTGGTAAGCGTCGTCCTCTGTTTCCATGGAAACAAAGTCAACATCATTGCTCAGGTCTTCTATCGAGAGACGGCTATAAAAATATCTCTCCATAAAGGATTCTATTTCCTGCTCGTTGACGAGATAAAAGAACAAAGGATTCTTTTTTTCTAAAAGTTCAAAACGGATTTCTTCTGTCTCGGCTTTGAGAATTCCAATAAGAGCGAGAACTTTATCTTTTAGCTGTGTAACGGTTTCGTTCTTGAGTTTGTAAATTTCGTTCTTGAAACTGCGCGTAAATTCTTCTGACGCAGAAAGCATGGTTTCCATGACGAGTTGGTAAAAATTAAATTCGTTCATGCGTATCAGCGCGTCTGCCTTTTGCGGATTAGCAGGACTTCCCGCACGAACTTCTTCATCCATGGAAACCAGAAGCACTTCCATTTCTTTGTCTGTGTAGCGGGCCAGAGCGGTTTTCTCTTTGTAATACTTTGCCTGGTAGAGGTCCAGCTTTTCGAGCAGCAACTGCAAAACAGTTTCTGTGAAGTGAAAACCTTTGGCAGGGTCTTTTAGAAAAGACTGTGTTGCGTCGCGCAACACTATGCGAATTTTATCGAGCTCGAGATGGTAAAGCTTTTCCATGCGCAACAGGAGAGCACCACGCACCCTTTCGGCTTCTTCTTTTCCATAATCGCGAACCATATTTTCGAGAGTGCGAACAACAGAAGAAAAGTCTCTTTTCTCAAAGGCACGTTTTACTTTTTCCCGGTAAGATCGAAATTCAACTTCTGTGTCGGCCTTGTAATCGGGGTACATGCGTTCAAAAATATTTTTGGCATTAAGCCTTAACGAACGCACCAAGCCCCTGTTCAGGTTTCCTATTGTTTCTAATAATAGTGTGTTATCCACCGGTGCAAGAAAACGATCTGTGAGTTTTAGAGCAATAAGTCTAAATCCCATTTCTCTCAGTTTGGGAACTGGATAAATTACGCGCGAAATTCCAAAAGAAGAATAATTGGCTCTCCGCTGCGAAGACTCTTTATCTGGCAGATAAACAGCAGCGCGCGTGGAATCATTCACCATTCTCTCTTCAATGGAGCCTCCAACACGAGTTGCCACAAAGGTTGCAATAAACTGTCCCGTGAGCTCCTGTACCTGGTCGCGGCCCTGCAGCGAATTGCCTGCCATATTATCAGAATCCAGCAGATACAGCATTCCATCGTCGAACAGGCGGTTCTCAATATTTACTTTGTGCCCGGAAGGGTACGTTGCCCGGAACGGGTTGCCGCTCATAAAGTAGTCAATCTCTTTGAGGGCTGCATACGCATTGCCACGCGCGTTGGCATTATTGACCACCCGTTTAAAGGCAGACGGCAAAACAATGATTCCATAGATTCTTGGTTTGGGCCAAAAGTCGGCAAAAATATCGTGGATGAGCGCTGTCATGTCCAGAATCATTCCGTTGCCAGTTCCACCCACAACAGAGGCTGTTAAAAAGATATTGATTTGTCCTGCACGTGGGGTATGCTTTACGCGGAATTCAAAAGCCTGGCCATTAAATCTATCCCCCGGAACTTCAAAATAGGGACCTTTTTCGTCGTGAGGAAAATGATCGAGAGAGAGAGCTTCGTGCAGATGCGGCGTTAGCAGCATGCGTACCTGGTCAGATGCTTCCAGAGATAAAATTGTCTCTCCCGGAGGAAGGTAGTCGGCAAAGTAATAACGATCCTGTTCCGTCGTAAGCGGTATGGAAAGAATTGTCTCTTTCTTTTCTGCTCCCTCCTGGACATCCATGAGCTCAAAGTATTTGGGATCATTGGAGAGCTTGTGCAGCCTGTCTCTTTCTGCAATCAATACTTCGCGAATCTTTTTTTCGTTAGAGAAAAAAGCAATGCGGCCAAGAGCGCGCGTCTGGTTTGCTCCCTGTCCGGCGCGCGTAGAAATATCGTACACATCGGGATTGGGCAGCCAGTCGTATGCGGGATCGTTCTGGTATTTATCTCGCAGAAACTCGATCGAAAGCTCTGCCGGCGTAGGAGCAGAAATATAGAGCATGCGGCGCTCTTCCTGAAAAAACTGGTTCGATGGAAATCTGTATCTGCCGCCGCGCCCTTCAATGGAAGTTTCTATGTCGGTAGTGTCTACACCCACCCAGCGCATATAGCGGTGCGCTTCCCAGGGCAAATTCATTTCGATATATTTTTTTGCGGCGAGAATTCCTTTCATTCCGGAACCGCCAAGTCCAATGATGATGGATTTGCGGACGGTTGGTTTTTCGTCGCTTAAAATATTTTGGATGGAGCTGTGTGCACTTTGAGCCATAATTGTCAACCTTTTGAAAATGGATCTATCATGGGGTATATACCGTCTGCATCGGCGCCGGCTGTATCGTAGCCAGGATATATTTTATAGAGTCTAAGAAAAAAATGTTTTTCTTTTTTGGGAATGCCCACTTTGGTTTGCGAGACTGCCTCTTTTGTAAATAGATGAAACTCAAAGTATCCGGTGCGAAATCTGCCCTCGGCATCCAGCCTGTCTCCCAGGCGAATGCGAACGGGATTCTGCGGAGAAATATCTGGGAAAGTGGGGTCACCCATTTCATCTGGCGTTGCTTTAATGTATAAACGCTGCCGCGATCCCATCTGGCTGAATTGTTTTTGGCCGGGCAGAACAATCAGAGCTTTTCCGCCGCGCCGCAGATCGATCATATATTCTTCTCTCAACTCTCCGGGCATATTGTATATGTCTTTTTCTCTGTCGTTCTCCAGAATGCGAAAATATACAGAAAGATGATCGTTAACAATTTCTGTGGAGAACAGGCGAATGGTTCCTTCTGTCTGGCCAATCGTGATTGTTTTTTCTGGCGTGTCGGGAGCAGAGAGTAAGTATTTGTAGATAAGACCCGGATCGGGAAGATCTTTCTGCTTAACGGGGGGCGCTGCTTTTACGACTGGTGCAGGAGCAGGCTCGCGGGGAGCCGCTGCTGGAGCTTGTTCACCTTGCTGCGCAAGAAGTTCTGCCAACTGTCGTTTTAACCGGCGGATAATCATGTACTGCAGATACACTGCGAGAAACAACAGGGCGATGGCAAAAAACAGCCAGCCGATGATTCCGCCAAAAAAGCCGCCCTCAGATAGAATGAGTATTGAGTTAAATAGCATGAGAAGTCTCCTGGGGTAAATGTATGCCGGGTACTTTTGACAAATCAATGGCGTGGACAAACGAATCTGCAGAACCGAACAGAAGCAATCCTCCAGTATAGAGCGGGGTTGCAATAATATCACCATCGGTTACATAGCGAAACAATTGTTTGCCTGTCTCTACATCGAGACCGTAAAGCTGGTTATCGCCAGACCCAAAAATAACAGCATTGCCAATGATAACAGGTTCGGAACGTATTTTCCCGTTAGTTCTAAAAGACCATTTCTTTTGGCCGAACGTATCAATGCAGTAGAAAACGCCTTTGTCGCTGCCTGCAAAATAATGTTCCTGTCCATTCATGTCGAGTGCTGCAATGCCGCTGTAGACAGGTGCTTCCATATATAGGAACCATCTCTTTTCGGAAGAATGCCGATCGAGTGCTTCCAAATTTCCGTCCTGGGTTCCAAACAAAACATAGTCTGTTCTGCGCGAAACAAATGGCTTAGAGCGAATAGGAGAAGAAGCCGCATAAACCCACATGTCCTGTACAGAAGATCCACCGTATTCGACAGCATGCAGTTGTCCTTCTTCGTTTCCAAGAAACAATACACCGCCTTCTATGGTTGGCGTTGCAACCGACACGCCCGATTCAAAGTGCCACAATTTGCGGCCAGTGTCTGGATTTTCGCTGCCATAGGCATATGCGTCAAAGGCGTACAGGCCTCCCATGGAAGAGACAAATAAAATTTTACCGGATGCAATGGGTTCCGCGAGAATTCCTTTTGGCAGCTTTTTTTTCCAGAGTGGTTTTAAGGCTGGTGCCGGATCGGATGAATAGGATACAGCGAGCAGAGTTCCGTCTCTTCCGGCAAAATAAAGTGCGCTGCCAACCAGGGCAGGTTTGCGCAGAACAACGGTTTTTAGATTTACTGTGAGGAGTTTAACGAGTTTTTTATTCTCTACGGCGAGAATGAGAACATCGCCGCGTCTATTCGTAATGAGAACTTTCTCGTCAGGTAAAAGGACCGGACTTGCAGCAATGGCATCGCCCGTTTTAAGGCTGATTTCCTCTTTTACCACAAAGTCGGCTATTTTTTCAGTCCCGCCATCTCCCTGCAACGTAAGACTGTCGAGAGGATTCGTTTCTATTTTTCCGAAACCTTCGTCTACTTCGAGATCCGTTGTCGGGTTAAACGCGCGCAGTTCCTTGAGAAATGGATTGGACATTATTCTTTTATCGGAACGCAGGGAAACATTATCAATATACTTTTTTCCTCTCCGATAATGAAATATGCTCCCCGTGTTAGCTACCGTTCTGTTGCTCATTGCCTCAAACATTTTTATGACTTTTGCCTGGTATGGGCATTTGAAAAATTTAAATACCCAGAGCTGGCTGGTGGCTGCGGTGGCGAGCTGGGGAATTGCTTTTTTTGAGTATATGCTCCAGGTGCCTGCCAATAGAATAGGACATGAAGTTTTATCTTTAGGTCAGTTAAAGATTATCCAGGAGGTGATTACACTTCTCGTGTTTATTCCTTTTTCTGTAATTTACATGAAAGAGAAACTTACCATGGATTATCTGTATGCCGGTCTTGGCATTTTGTGGGCGGTATTTTTTTTGTTTAGGAGTAAGTTTGCCGGAGGGTAAGATATTTTTATGGTGGCGGTGTTATATCCGTCGACAGAAAACTGAAATATGGTAGAAAATAAGGCTACGATAAAAGAAATTGCCCAGCTTTTTCTTAAGCTTGGCATTACAGGTTTTGGCGGACCTTCTGCCCACATTGCGATGATGCGGGCAGAAGTCGGCGCAAAACGGAAATGGCTCACTGAAGAACATTTCTTAGATTTAATTGGGGCTACAAATTTAATCCCTGGACCTAACAGCACGGAAATGGCCATCCATATTTGTCATGAAAAGGGTGGCTGGAAGGGATTGATTGTTGCGGGTCTGAGTTTTGTCCTGCCCGCAGTTGTGTTCACTGGTGTTTTTGCATGGCTGTATAAAGAGTATGGTAGCATTCCTTCTGTGAAGCTATTTGTATACGGGATAAAACCTGCCATTATTTCTATCATACTTGCAGGCGTTTTCTCTTTAGCTCAAAAGTCATTAAAGTCTAACAAGCTTGTCGCCATCGCTATAATCGTGTTAATTCTTGCCCTGCTTGGAGTGCAGGAAATACTGCTTATGTTTGGTGCCGGTTTTCTTGCTTTGCTCCTTTTTTGGATGCATAATGAAAGGGAGGGAGTGGTGCCATCTTTCTGAAAATAGGGTCCATTTTCTACGGAAGCGGTTACGTTCTATTTGCGTTCTTAGGCACGGAATTAGTTTTATCCGGACTGATGACAAGACAGATCCTCACTGATGCAGTCGCGGTAGGCCAATTTACCCCGGGACCTGTTTTCTCTTCTGTTACATTCATTGGTTACCAGATTCATGGCTGGCCCGGGGCAATTGTTTCGACTCTGGCTATTTTTTTTCCATCCTTTGTATTTGTCGCTCTACTCAACCCACTGGTAAAGAGAATGCGAAGTTCAAAATTATTTTCTGAGTTTCTCGATGCGGTCAACGCTGCTTCTATTGTTGTTATCGCAGCAGTTACGTACGATATGGCACGCGAAACCATGATTGACTGGCGCACAATTTTGATTGCTCCCATCAGCATTTTTGTCACATTTAAGTATCGTTATAGAAACACTTCTTTTATTGTATTGGGCGGTTCGTTACTGGGATATTTGTTAAGTCTGGTTGGGTTAAGTCATCCGTGAACTGGTGAGTAAAAATCTTGTCCAGATTTTTACATCCCTCCCTCGTTAGGCCTTGTCGGGCCCTTTGGGAGTGCTGTCAACGTTTACAAGAATATCGGCACCAAACATAGCAGATGCTATGGATTGGAATTGCCCTTATAAATCGTCTTTACATCATAATTTGACAGATTTAGCGTGCGCAAAGCACAGTTACCGCTATCGACAATAAATAGATGCTTTCCATCTGTCGCGATGCTTGTTGGAGTATTGAAACGTGCTTTAGTGCCAACTCCATCTACCCATTTGGCGAAATTTTCTCTGCCTGCAATAGTAGTTGTTTTAGCCTTTTTGCCGGCTTTCAAGTCAATTTTATTAATATAATCGAATTCATCCTCAGAAGCATACAGGTTCTTCCCGTCAGTAGTGATATATCTACTGGAGGGAGCTGCGTAAACTCCTTCAGTTAAAGTCGAAACAATTCTTGTTTTTATATTTAGTTTACGTATTGAAAGCAGATCGTTAACATACAAATTTGTTCCATCGGTTGCAATTCCTTTTGCTTCATCAGAAAAACTTGCATCTGTTCCAATACCGTCTTCCCGCCGAAAAGTAGAGCCTCCAGATTCCCCTGCGAAAACAGATAGAACAGTATTTTCAATATCAAATTTATGCACTTCCGAGTCTACGGTAAAATAAAGGTTTTTTCCATCGTTTGTAATTGCATCTGGATGGAAATAATCTATCTCTGCATTCCCAATTTTAGGGACGGAA
>DYKF01000382.1 GCA_020722745.1 Caldithrix sp. | reverse complement strand
TCAAAGACAGGATGGACGTGAAATTTGCGCTCATCCGCAAATACGGGACGCTCACCAACGCGGCAAAAAAATTGGGATGCCCCTTTTATTCCCTCTCGCATGTCTTAAATGGACGATTGGTATCCGCAAAGGTTGTGGAAAATGTCACGAAAGACCTGGGCTGCAAGCCAGATGTCTTTGAGAGGTAAGCGTATGTGGACATGGTTAGAAAGAGCAATCGGACGCGGACCAGAGTACTGGGCGGCAAAAAATAAGGAATTCACCAGGGTTATGATTGTTCCCAGCGATCAAAAGCCGATTTCCAGAGACTACGAAATAGCCCGCTGGCGTGAACTCTACGAAGTGCTGGAAGATGTGCAGAAACAAAACGAAGAGCGAAACCAAAACCAAAACCAAAACAAGGAGAACAAAGATGAATGAAATAGCACAATGGACTGCCATCTTCATGGCAGGATTTTTAATTTCTACCATCATCCTCGGGGTGATCGTTTCCCACGTGGTTGCCAGTGCCATCCGGAGGATCCGCTAATGGCCGGCTGGGGAACCGGGGCATACGCCCGGGAGCGCAACCTGAACCGGCCCAAACGCGAAGGGCTTACCAGCCGTTTTCGCGGTGTATCGCGGGCGGTGTACAGAGAGCAGACTGTCTGGAAAGCAACGGCCTACTATAGCGGCAAGGCGCACCACCTTGGATTTTTTCCGTACACGGAAGAAGGAGAAATTGAGGCCGCCAAAGCTTACGACGCCAAGACAAAAGAATTTTGGGGACGCAATGCAAACCTGAACTTTCCGGAGGGACTATGAAAGTCTTGGAAATAGCGGAGCGTCTGGAGCAATCCGAGAATGCACCACCAGAGGCCATAGCGCAGCTCAAGAATGCGGCCCAGATTGGCAAAAATAACAGCGTGATTGTGTACGGCAAACAGCGGGACTTTAACAGGATCGGCATGAAAAATCTGGCGATCTTTCTGGGCATGAAGGTTCTGGAGCATGAATACAATCCCAATGCGGTTTTAGAGGAACTGCCGGCAGAGCGGATTTTGTTCTGCACGACAAAACCCTCTATCATGGCCATTTCTCTGCGCGATGTCATTGCCTGTATGCGCAAGCGAAAAGTAGAGCATGTAATATCACGATGCGGTCACGGGTTCAGCATGAAGGCAGACAGGCTTTTGTACTGCGAATGCGAAATGCCGGCAGCCGAAATTTTAGAAGTGGACTACACCCCTAAAACTGGAATACAAATTCTGGACTGCACCCCTAAAACTGGAATACAAATTCAGTGTAAAAGGAAAGGTA
>DYKF01000112.1 GCA_020722745.1 Caldithrix sp. | reverse complement strand
AAAAATAATCAAAAATCTGCTTGCGCGTTTATGGGGTTGTGTAATTATGTCGCATCATGCTTGGAAATGCAGCGAAATCAGCGAGAAAGTGGATCGTCAGACTTCTGTTTGCTGCCGTTATCCTATTCTCTGCGTCGCCAGCGTTTTCCTCTTCTGGGCCTTCTGCTTCTGGCGTGCTGCCGTCTCTCGTTCAGCTTGGCAGCGTGGCTGCAGAAGCTACCCTCGGAGATGCTCCAGAGACGGTGCAAAAGATGGTGTCCAGGCTTCCCGTATTCCTCGATCGGGTTGCGGTCTCTGCATCCGAAAGATACCAGGCGAGCGCAGTTTCGGCTCGAATAGCCGTTCAGCCAAAAGCAAAATCTTCTCCGGTTCAACGTTCGGCTTCCGGAACGCCGGTTGGCCAGAGACATTTGACAGTTGGGAATCCTTTATACTTGACAGCCACCACAGAAGAAAAAGTTCTCTGCTCTCTGCTTCTGCCAGAAGATCTCTGCAAGATCCTGCTCGACGACTACGCCTTTTTAGAGCGACCGGATTCCAGGGCAGGTCTCGGAAAAAAGGTAGACTACTACCGGCTTCATTTTTTGATTGACCATGAATCAGCCTTTAGATCTATCGACGGAGCTCCGTTGGGTTGCAGTAGACACGGAAACGACAGGCCTCAATCCATGGAAACACGAGCTCCTGGAGATTGGAGCCGTTCGATTTGGTCTCCAGGGGATTACAGAAGAATTTCAGGTTTTGATAAAGCCACAGCACAAGATAGATCCGCGAGCGAGAGCTGTTCACAATATATCGAACGAAGAACTGGAAGAGAAGGGTGTTTCTCTGCAGGAGGCATTGCAGAGATTTTCGGAGTTTATTTCCGGGGACGACCTGGTCTTTCACAACGCTCCGTTTGATGCAGCCTTCCTCGTTTTATCGTTTCGCAGCCTCCAATTACCAATTCCCGATGTCTTATATTACGATTCTCTTTACCTCTCCAGGGTTTACTTTCCGGGGCGAAAATCGCATTCTCTCGATAATTTGAGAAAAGAGCTTGAGATAGATTCCGGGCCTTCCCATCGTGCATTGTCGGACGCCCGCGCCACGTCGCGCGTCTTCCTGGCCAATTTTGAACAAAACAGGGATGTTCTCACTTCCCGAAAAAAGTACGATAAATACCTCCGATACCATCGCAAGCTGGCAGCGTTTGAAGTAAAAGTGCCGTCTGACCTGGATCGCATTTTTAAGTACTTTGAAAGAAAGGCGAGTGCAGGGGCCTTGCTTCGCATTGAATACTATAACCGCGACGAGAAGAAGTTTTCCTCCGCCATGGTCAAGCCGCTCGACGTGCTTATTTTTAATCAGGTTGTGTATGTGAAGGCACAAAAGTTCCCTCTCGAAGATACGTTTCTGATTCCCTTAAAGGGAGCCATTATCCATGACCCAACAGAGGGCGCCATAAAACTGGTCGAATGATTACTTATTGGCGGTTTTTAGCGCGCCCACAAGTGAGAGCCAGTTTTTCAGCATAAGTAACTCAATTTTTAGCGCGTTAGACTCAAGATCGGGCGTCTGCATACTAAGCGCCAATATCTCGGCATTATGTACGGCGCTCATAAGTTGGCGCTGAAGAGAGCTTAAAATTAATCCTGCCAATTTTTCGCCTTTATAAAGAGAAAGCATGATTAATAGTAGTCCTATGCTTGAGTGGCCGAGTTTATCGGTCTGGGAAGCTATTATTTCGGTCTCTTTTTCCAGCTCATTCGCCTTTTCCCCTTGCTGGACTAGTCCGCCGGGTTCCTCTTTTAGCCAGTTTTCTTTGATCAGGCGATTTAAGGCAGGGTAGAAAGTTCCGCTCGATATGGCGCCAATATATCGGCCATAAAATCGATTATATTCAATCAACCATTGGTAGCGAGTTTGAGGAGCGGGGGTCCTGCGGTACACCAGGGACAGGATGCTAATATCTTTCAGCGAGAGTTTCATAAAAGAGCATTCTAAATAGAATATTTGATTTAGAATACTGGATAATGCTGGACAGGTTGTCAAGCGAAACTAAAATACGACATGAATCATCGCTATTCTCTCGGTTCCGTGTATTTAGTCGTATTTCTCGATATGCTTGGCTTTGGCCTCATTATCCCGATCATGCGGGATTTGAGCGTCGAGCTGATTAAAAATAGTCAATGGACTCTGGACCCTGTCTTTTTTTCAGGCCTTTTTATGGGAGCATATTCTCTTTTTCAGTTTTTGTTTGCTCCTCTTTTAGGCCGCCTTTCCGATGCCCAGGGCAGAAAGCCCGTGCTTCTGATCTCTGTTGCCGGTAATGTTTTGAGTTATCTGCTTTGGTATATCAGTGGATCTGCTCTTCTGTTCCTGATTTCTCGCATAGTATCGGGCGCAACGGGAGCTAATATTGCCGTGGCTCAGAGTTATATTGCCGACGTAAGACAGGGAAAAGAACGCGCCAAGGCCATGGGGGCCATGGGAGCTCTGCTGGGGCTGGGATTTGTGTTGGGTCCCTATCTGGGCGGTGTTGCCAGCGAATGGGATGCGTCTATGATGCCAATAATTGGGCAATTTGCAGGCAATAGTTTTTCGGCAGTGGGCCTAATTGCCATGTTTTTGTCACTGTTAAATCTGCTCTGGATTCTGGTCACTGTAAGGGAAACAGTTCCCCAGGAACGGACTCATACATTTAAGACTTCGGATCTCAGCCTTATTGCCAGCGTCTTTTTTCGCGAAAACATTGGTCGCCTTTTTGTCCTGTACTTTTTCTTTCAGGCGGCATTTGTTTTTTTTGAGTCAACGCTTGCCTGGGATCTGAAGAATCGCTTTGGCCAGAACACGCGCGATACCGGCAACTTTTTTGCCTATCTTGGAGTTCTCATGATTCTCGTGCAGGGCGGGGTTTACAGGCGAATGGTCGATAAGCTGAGCACTCAAAAAATTATCTTTTACGGTGCACTGTTCGCGGCTCTGTCCATGCTGTTTATGGTGTTCTCACCAACCATTGTCTGGTTCTCTGTCGCCATCGCGTTCTTTGCTCTGGGCATGGGCCTTGGCAATCCATCGATGAGCTCTCTTGTATCGTTTTATTCTTCCGAAGATGAACAGGGCATGAACCTCGGAATAATGCAGTCACTTGGCGCTCTCACTCGGTTTGCAGCGCCTCTCGTGGGAACCACTCTTTACATGCTGCATTCCACGGGAGCATACTGGATTTCCTTTGTGTTTTTTGCCGTCGCTTTTGGGCTTGCCCGGATGCTGCGCAAAGAAGAAGATGTTCGGAGCTCGTAAAGTATGCGGCGCCAGGGAGCGATAATGATATACATGAAAAAAGCGCTTTTCTTGAGTCTTCTTTTAATAGCAGGTCTGCGAGCTGAAAGTTCTGCGGTTGTTAAAGAAGCGGCAGCACTCTATAATCTCGGAACATACGAGGATATCCGCAAGGCCATTCCGATTCTCGAAAAAACGGTGTCCGTAAATCCAGACGATGCCGAGGCCGCAGCGCTGCTCGCTTTATCTTACTACCATATTGCGAGTCTCGAAAAAAGCGATCTTCTGAAGGATGATGGGGATACCCTTGCTGCGCGTGCTTTGCTCAAAGGGGATCCCAAAAATATCACCATCCTGAAAGCTTCAGCAGCCGGGAAACTGCTGGACAATAATTTTTCCGAAGCGGCGTTAATCCTTGAAGGTGCCTCCGTGATTGCTCCGCAGGATGCAGAGGTCTGGTATTATCTGGCTCTGTGCCATGAGGGCAGCCTGAACGATCCGCAAACTCCCGCCGGCATGCGCGCCCAGAAAAGCCTTTCCCTGAATCCAGGCCTGCTGTGGCTTCTCGAAGACCAGTTTATGGACGCTCTTTCGAAAAAAGATCTTGAAACCGCACAGGCTAAAATTCTCGAAATAGAGAAGAGCCATCCGGGGTATCGCTTGTTGCCATATCTGAACTTGTTGGTCGCTGCTAGTCAAGATCGAAAAGTACCGCTCGATGAAATTGCAGATTTCCCCGAGACAGAACACCCACTTGCGATTTTTGTTAACGAGTTGATATGGCGGGAGCGGGAAAAAGCAAAAGAAGCTGGCGGACTGTGACGAGATGACCGCAGGTTACCTCGCTATAGGGCATTCTGTAGGGGGGTATTTCTGCCGGGGCTGCCTTGCCACACGAAACAATCGGGGCAGACAATATAATCGTCACGTTTTCTTCCTGTACTTCGCTTAAGTGAATGTTTCGCCAGGAAAGATAGGCGTGTACCAGCTCGTGCCGCGCGGCAAGGGGTTCTTTTTTGCGCAGCAAAATGGTGTTGCGGTGTGGCAGATAGACGGCCTGCATGGTATTCCCGCGCGGCACTTCAAAAAAGGCTTCCCTGGAAACTATAATTTTCGGCATTGTTGAACCGGGCACCTCTCCGAATTCTTTCCCAAGTTGCTTCCAGAAATGTTCTGCCTGTTCGTAAAAATTCTCCGGATATAGAGGAGCTCCCCACAAAATGGCAGACAGTATCACTATAAATACTCCGGATTTTGCCCGTTTGCCGGCGTTAAATTTCATACTTGTTGCGCGTATCGCAGTGGGGGCAGCGAATCACGACCTCTCCACGAATGCGCGCTTTTCCCGTAGAGTCAATGATTCTTCCCGTGGCCGTAAACTCAAAGTCCAGGCCCTCAGAAACATAGTGTCCCTTGCCGTATTTGGCCGTTCCCTCCATCTGGTTCCCGCAGGCGTGACATTTTACCTTGAGTCGTATTTTTTCTGCCATGTTAATCTCCGTATACGATAGAGCTTGGTTTTGCCTTGTACTTTCTGGAAAGATCCCTTGCCATAATGGAATAGTATAACAGTTTATAGTACTGGCTTTCCTCGTGAAGCCATTTACCAGCCGGGCTGAGCTCATCGGGTGAAAGCTGTTTTTGCCAGAATTCGCTTTGTCGGCGCATCTGGTAAATACTCTTTTTGAGCCTTTCTACGGTTTCGTCGGAATAATTCTGAAATGTGTAAAAAGCGTCATAGGTGCTTTGCATGGTCGTGCGCAGGCCTTTGATTACCCGCTGCGTTTCTCCCGTGAAATGGCTGAGCGTTTTGCGGATTTCTCCGCGCCGAAAAAGGGGAGATTGGGAAACCGTAGAAGTGAGGAATTTGGCCCGCAATAGTTCTCGTTCGAGCTGTGAAATGCTCTCTTCCTCGCTGCGAAAGAAATAGTAGAGCTCCCAGAGGGCTGCCGTTGTGTTTATGGTGTCTTCAATGCGGATTTTATCGCCAGGGCCATAAGCCGTAGTGCCCCGAAAAGACTCCAGAATCTCTACATTGATAAAACTGGCACCAAAATATCCCCAGGATTCAATGGTAATGATAGATCCATTGATGGGTAATTGAAAATTCTTGCGGATTTTGGCATGTACATATTGTCTTTCCGGGCCTCTCTCTATGTATAACACCTCACCAATGGGAACAGAACCCTGGTAGCGCACGCGAGTGCCCGGCATAATATCTTCCACAAAGTTGAGTTCAAAAATTATTTTGTAATACTGGCCACTTTTCCAGAGTTCCCGCGAACCAACCATGCCCAGAAAAAGCGCAAAAACAATGAGCAGCAGCCCACCAATAAGAACGGCTCCCGGCCCGGTGTCTCTTATTTCCTCTAAAAATGCAAAATAATCGCGGGAATGTCGATTTTTTTTATTCATAGGAGTCTCTATTTTTTCAAAATTTTGAAAAAAATTTCAAATTTATACCCTTATATGTTGCGCAAGAAAAGATTAAAAAATTAATTTTTAGAGGTTCCCTCATGGTATTTTTTCAATCGCGATTTGGGCGGCCCGTGCAGCAGCTTTGGCCCCCATGGTTCCATCCAGTTGAAAGATGACGATGAACCTGTCAGCCATATTTTTGCGCGAGACGAGCAAAACAGCCATTCCCGATGCTTTTCTTCCTTTTCCGGCTGTCCCCGTTTTTCCATATACCAGAGAGAGATCCGGTCTTTTATGAAGAAGTTCAGCCGCATCGCGGATGGTTCCTTCCGGAGATACAGAAAGCCCTTCGAGAATCGGTTTATACAAAGGCCTGGATTCTATTTCAGAGAAAAGCTGTACATAGGCAAAGAAGATGCTTTGCAGGGGTACTTTTTTCCGCAAATTATCTCCGAGAAGGGAATCTGGCGTCCCGCTGTCTAAACCGGGCGGAAGAGACCACCTGACGGTGAGTTCATTAAAGAAGTCTTCACGTCTATCGATAAGCCGGCCAGCCCGATAAAAATATGCATTGCACGAGACCGAAAGCGCTCTTGCAAGATCCGTGTGGCGATGTCCTTGTTGCAGCCAGCACGCTTCCCCGGGCGGTTGTTTCTCGCCCGCGCAATAAAATCTCTGTTCCGGTGGAAGAATATGGTGATCGAGAAGATAGGCGGCCAGAAACGGTTTAAACAGAGAACCCGGCATAACCTCTGTTTTGGCCCCGTCTTGAGAGACAATGCTCACGCCGCCCGCCGGAGAAATGCGGGCGAGAATCCAGGTGTCTGCCCAGAGAAATGAGGGCAAAAAGAAAATCAGATTTACAAGCTGTCTCATTTCTCCATCTGAAAACAGAATGGCAGCGCTTTCGGTCAATGAAATTTTTTACAGCATCCAGGGAGAGGGAAGTTACTCGGGCTGGCCATGCGTCTTTATCCGCCTGAAAGGCTGCCACCTCCGTTGTCACTGGTGTGATACCACGTATGCTTTTCACGAGGGCCAGACTATGTCTGTTTCCGAAATTCTTGCATCTGTACGCGCGCTGTCTCCCTCTGGTTTTGTTGAAATTACGGGTGGCGAGCCCCTTTTGCAGGGCGACGTGTATTCACTCATGGACGAGCTCGGCAGAGAAGGTTATTCTGTGATGATTGAAACTTCGGGCAGTATTTCCATTGCAAAAGTTCCAACGCATGTCCACATTGTCATGGATCTAAAGGCACCGGCTTCGGGGGAGCACGAAAAAAATGACTGGAACAACGTGGCCGTCTTGAAACGTACAGATGATATAAAAATAGTGATTGCCGACGATGCCGATTTTGAATGGGCTTTATCTGTCCTGGAACAGCATCCGGAGCATGCCGGTCGATTTATTCTTCAGGCTGCTTTTGGATTGTACTCGCCCGGTACGCTTGCTCGTCGCATTCTTGATTCCGGCCAGAAAATTCGGCTGGGCATTCAACTGCACAAGGTTGCTTTTGATCCATCGGAGAGGGGAGTCTGACATGATTATTGAGAAAGAGTTTACTTTTGATTCTGCGCATTTTCTGCCAAATCTTACACCCGGCCATAAATGCATGCGCCTGCACGGTCACACATACCGCGTCTTTATTTCTGTAGAAGGGCCTTTGACAGAGCTGGAGCAATGGGTCATGGATTTTGGTGATCTAAAACGCGCCGCAAAACCTCTCATTGATTCTCTCGATCACCAGTTGTTAAACGCCATTCCAGGACTCGAAAACCCTACGGCAGAGGTCATTGCCAAATACATTTACAACAAACTATTACCCAAAATCCCTCTGCTGCATTCGGTGCGCGTCGATGAAACACCCACATCGAGGGCTGTTTACAGGGGAGATTCATGAAAGCTGTCGTTCTGCTCTCCGGCGGGTTAGATTCTTCGACCACGCTGTACCAAGCAAAGGCGGCAGGGCGGGAGATAATTGCTCTCAGTTTTCCTTATAACCAGAGGCATTTCATTGAACTCGAGGCTGCAAAAAAAATTGCAGAGCAGGCCGGTGTCTTGGAACATATTTTATTCCCCATGGATTTTTCTGTGATCGGCGGTTCTGCCCTTACCGGGTCTTACGAGGTTCCTAAAGGTGGAGCAGATCTCTCCTGCGAAGACGTGATTCCGGTTACCTATGTACCGGCCCGCAATCTCATTTTTTTGTCGATTGCCGCTGCTGTTGCTGAATCTCGCGGGGCGCAGGAAATTTATATTGGCGTAAATGCCATGGATTATTCAGGGTATCCCGATTGTCGTCCCGACTTTATTTCGTCTTTTGAGGAGACCGTGAATCTTGCTACACGCGACGGGCGAAGCGGAAAAAAATTTACTATCGTCACGCCATTGATTTCCTTCTCGAAAAAAGAAATCATCTTGAAGGCAAACTCTCTGGGCGTTCCTCTTGAATTAACGTGGTCCTGTTATGATCCCGTTCGCTCTGGAGATAAATACATTCCGTGCGGGGAGTGCGATTCCTGCCTTTTGCGTTCGCGCGGCTTTGCGGAGGCCGGTCTGGAGGATCCGGCAATGGCGTCGAAAGGATAAGAGTGCTATCCCTTTCGGCAAGTAACTGTATCCACTTCACCTCGATACGCTTCGCTACTCGGTATAAACTCTAACAGGACATGCTAAGCAGGGATTTCCCCCGGCAATAATGCTTTACTCGTTAAAAGGGCTGCCGATCTATTGTTCGTTTATTAAACGTCAGCTGCA
>DYKF01000381.1 GCA_020722745.1 Caldithrix sp. | reverse complement strand
GTGGACTGTATCTACCGAACCGATAGGTTGAAAATGTGCGATTGTTGTAATTAAATAAATCCAGACGATGCACGTTGAGACAGTCGTATTGATGTCAAGGGTGAAAGAGTAGTAGGGCTGAAAATGCCTATAAATAAAGGGTTTCCAGATATTAGGCTTTTCTCACGGTTACTTTGCCGGAAGAGATAATGTCAGGAAACCCTTATTTTTATTGTTTGCGGTAACATATCAACTGCCCTGAAAGTGATAGGGTTGAGTTGACAGATTAGATAACGAGCATTTTTCATAGGGTTGAGGAGACAGGATGAATGTAAAAAAGTCATCTGTTTTGGTGTAATCATCTCTTTATCCAAAGGCGGAACCAATGAGGACGGCAACCTCATGAGCCTGTGCACGAGATGCCACTTGGCAATAACGGCGAAAGAAGGCGGGCACTGGGGATAAAGAAAAGCCACCCGGCAGGCGGACGGCTAAAGCCCTATTTGCTTTTCAGAAAATCGTCCGGCAGCACCGCCCTGACCGGAGAGCCACCGAAGTCCTTAACGTTCCGGGTGACGATGCATTCCATCTTCCCGCGTCTAGCGCATGCGGCGAGAAGTGCGTCTTCATAATCAGCCATGGGCAATTCAAGCGCCTTTTCGCAGTCGGAGCCGGTGACGTCAAGAATGCCGAAGATTTTTATCAGCTTAAAGATTTCCTGCCTGCACCGCTCATTATCGTGCAGGTGTCTGTGAAGAAGGTAATAGATGTCCGTAATGGAGCTTGCGGTTACATACGCGTTTATTTTTTCTTCGGCGGCCATAATGAAGAGTTTTTGCGCGGCTTCGGCAAAAGGAGAACGCGAAAGCATGGCGTCCAAAATGACGTTTGTGTCAATCAATACGTTCATGGCGGTTTAGGCGCTCCTCTCTCGCCTGCTCCAATGAAGCGTCGGCGGGCAGTATGCCAAAAAGGGACTTTGCCATTTCGACCTTATCCTGTTTGGTATTTGTAAGCTTGGCGATGCTTTTGCCATTTTTGGTGATATATATATCCTCTTTGGACGCAAGGGCGAGATACTTGCCGATGTTGTTCTTAAACTCGGTTGCGGTTATTTGCATGGTTGAAACCTCCTTGTACAATTAATATTATTTTATTTCCTAATAATATTATACGTAAATAGCTCGAAATATTCAATATAAATCGCACAATATTTCTTTAACAATCGTGTGGTATGGGTGGTCAAAATCTCCTGTGGATATGTTTTGTTCAACGGGCGGGTGGTCACATGAAATATAAATGAGCAAAATAAATATTAGTTTTGAGCCAGCTTAAAATT
>DYKF01000111.1 GCA_020722745.1 Caldithrix sp. | reverse complement strand
TATAGATATAATGTGTTTGAAAATGCGATTGTTTGATTTTTGAAGGATATTTTTTCAGGTAACCTCAAAAAAAAGTTTTTCATGGAGTTTTTTAGCCTGCGTCAACAAGCCATTTCTGCGCGTTTTGCCGTTGAATTTACGCCAAGATTAGTTTACCTTGCCTGTTTTGAGCTTTGTCGAAGGGAGCTTATAACTGTGTCGCTTTTTACATCGAGTAGCTCAGCCTTCCCCGACACAAAGTGGACGAAGTAGATGAGGCGCAGAGTAAAGGGTGAAACGGCATCGCCGTATTCTTATTGCCAGCGACTTTCGGAAAAAAAAATGCAATATGAAATTTCGCATTGCTCTGCTATCGGTTGTGCTTGCAGGGGCCAGTTGCCAAAAGCAGCCGGTGGATCCGTGTGCTGCGGTTCCAGAAGATATGAAATGTATTCCAGCGGGGAATTTTCTCTATGGCAGCAATAATACTCGCTTCCAAGATGAACATCCTCAATCTTCTGTCTTTGTCTCTACCTTTTACATGGATGCCACGGAGGTAACGACAGCAGCGTACCGCCAATGCTCCGATGCAGGTGTTTGCGATGCCGTTGTCTCTTACTATCCACAGAACAGGGGAGACAACCAGCCGCAACTCATGGTTACCTGGTTTCAGGCGAAGCAGTATTGTGAATGGAAGGGCAAGCGACTGCCTACAGAGGCTGAATGGGAAAAAGCTGCCCGTGGAGCTGCCGGAGCAGAATACCCGTGGGGGAATGAAGCCGCCGATTGCAGCAGAGCAGTGATTAAAGAAAACGGGAAAAGAGGTTGTACCGCAGAGTTTGGCGAGTCCGGAAAAACCAGCGACGTAGGCACGCGGCCAGCCGGCTTTTACGGATTGTTCGACATGGCCGGAAACGCCCACGAATGGGTTGCAGACTGGTATCATCCAGACAGGGAGAAATGTGGGGCAGATTGCCTGGGAGCCGATCCCAAAGGGCCCTGCCAGGGTAAAGAAGAATGTCCTGGTATGGATGCGCGCGTTCTGAAGGGTGGATCTTGGTACTGGGATTCAACTTGGGCCCGGTCTGCAAAACGCAGAGCCTATGATCCCTATAATCGGCACGAGCCTTCGCCGCACAATTTTGGATTTCGGTGTGCCAAATCAATGGAAGTAAAGGAAAAACGATGAAAATATGGAAGTATCTCTGGATGTTGGCTTTTCTTTCAATATCCTGTTCTGGAGCCCAGAAAAACACAAAGATAACAGATCCTGACTTTCTAATTGTGTCACAAGAAATTCGTTCCGAGCTCAAACCCATACAACAGGAACGCTACCCCAGGCAGCAGGCAGCCGCCTTGTTTGCGGCCATGGATGCCCCGTCCGATACATACTGCGCGATGATCTGGCAAAAGCAACCCATGACAAAAGACGGTATTCTTGCCTTTATAAACGAGGAATATTATCATACTTACCGCGACATGTTTCCACGCTCCGTAAAAGGCTTAACAGCCGGCTGCCACAATTTTTTTAAGATGAACGATAAAGAGCCGTACCGTGCATTCCGTCTACTGAAACATTTGAATCCCCAGAAACAGTTCGATTGCTATGGGGTTGGATTTCTGCAGCCCTACATGATGCACAATGAACTGGGTTGTACAAACCTTACCATGATGGACATTGACTGGCGGATTCTGGAAGGTCATACTTCCATGCTGCAGGTTTTTGAGGAGAATAAACTGAATCCATACACAGAAATGTCGTTAGAGTCGGTGAATCTTCCGTGGGTGGCCCAGCTTGGTGCCGTGGTTCCGCCCGAGAAAATGCTGCCGGAAAGAAAAGCAACTCTGTCGGAGCTTTGCCCGGCGGATCAGCAGACCGTATGCCAGAACCACCTGGAGCAGTACCAGTCTAAAAAACTTCCGATGCAATCCGTGCGGCTAAACCTGTCGCCCCTGCACGATATAGATTACCTTCCCACTAGAGACAAAACTATCAGGGTTGTTTTTTTGAGCAATGCGATTGAAAATATTTACACTTCTAAGGCGCAGTTTAATGCTCTGATAGAAAAAACAAAACAGGCATCTTTGCCCGGCACGCAAACCATATTTATTCACCAGGCTGGCAGTTATAAAAACTTTGGCCTATACGAATACCAGAACATAAACGGAAAAAACCGAATCCGCACAATCTGCAAGGATACTTATCGGGAGACAAAACTGGAGCGAACACAGGTTTTTTACGAAACGTATTTTGACGAAATTTCTGAGACAAAATATCCACCGACATGCGCTCCTCTGTACGATAAAATTACGGCCCCTTGAGAATCAGGTAAATGCCCTCGACAAGATAGACTGCATCCTTTTTTTGAGAGGGATCATGGAAGGTGAAAAACTGAGCGCCGTTGCCATGGGCCTGCCGAATATAGCGAAGCGCCTGGCGATTATTGGTTCTGTTATACAGGGAAACTTCTGCGAGTTCTTTTTCTGCAAGGCAGTGCTCCCGGAAATAGCATTCGTCGCTGGTAAACAAAGCGGACTGCCCGCCAAACGAAACAACAATAATATTAGACATTTTCGCGTGTCCGTTGGCTGCCCTTATGGTAACCCAATCTGGCGGGGTATCCCCGGATGAGCGATATACCCGCGCGCCGGGGTACTGGGACAAACACCCAGAGTGATCAAAATGATTATGAGTTAAAAAAATCCCATCAATGGATTCTGGAGAAACCCCGGCGCGCCGGAGCAGTTCAACGGGATGTACATAGTTCTGAATTCCAAACGCTTTTATTTTAGAGGCGTCGCAAGCTCCCGTATCTATCAGATAATTTTTGCCATTTTTTTGAATCAGATAAAAGTACCATGAAAATTCCAGCATGCGGTTAGAGCCATTGCGGATCATGGATGATTCCGGAAACCGGCTGCTTCCATATTCCAGCAGGACAATTCTATCCTCGTGGATTGTTTCCGGATTTGCTGATTTGACTGGAAAAATCAAAAGGGCGGTTGCCACCTCTATCGACAAAGCAATGGCGGTCTGCAAAATCGCGAGAACGCTTTTGGCCATTTGTTCAACCTCCTTTTTTTATGCTTTCCTTGCGCAGTACGTAAGGATGTAAAATTAAAATTTTTCAAAATTTTGAAAAAGTAGAGGCTCCCCTAAGTATGATCTGAAAAGTCCCTCCGTGGAATTTTTCCAGCGGCTTGCTGAGCATCTACCCTGCGGGCACAGACAGAACGCAAAACACTGGCAATGGCTTGACACTGAAACCAAATCCTGAAATCTTGTGCCATGAAACTTTTTCTTCGCAGCCTGTTTGCCCTGCTTTTCGCAGGTGGTACTGCTCTGTTTTCTGAGCCGGGGTATATAGAACAACCGTATTTTTCTCATACTGTTACGGACGGCGTGGAGCGCGCTGGCATTTTTCCAGTTGTTATCTATTTTTCAGAAAATGACACTTCCGTACCGGCAGCCGGTGTAGCGTCGCTGCGGGACGCCGTTGCTTCGCTTTCTGGCCCGCGTTTTGCTTACCGTTTTCGTATAACCGGATATGCAGATACACTGGGAGGGGAAACGCGCAATATGTCACTTGGTTTGCGCCGGGCAGAGGCCGTGGCGCGGGTACTGGAATCTCTGGGGGCTCCCATGAAGGGTGCTGTTTTGGCATCTTACGGGGAGAGCGTTTCTTCTGCTTCGCGGGAATACCGCAAGGTTGTCGTGTCGCTGGAGCGTTCAGAGCGCCAGGATTCGCTTCCCTTGTATCTTCTGCTTTTGTTGTCTTTTCTGCTGTTAGTGGCTGTAATCTTTTTTGTCTTGTTTTCTAACCGGCGTGCGCGCGCTTATTAACGTACACCTGCCGAATTTCTCTGGCAGGTAGTTCTTTCAAATTTCCTTTAATAAAGATATTGAATTATCTTTTTTCGAGAGAAATATACGGCACATCTTTGGGGCCCGTATATTCTGCCCGTGGTCGAATGAGGCGGTTGTTTTCCCTCTGCTCCAGCACATGGGCTATCCATCCCGCCGTTCTCGCCATGGCAAACACGGACGTAAACATATCGGTAGGGAATCCCAGCGCGTAAAAGGTTAATCCGGAGTAGAAGTCTATGTTGGGGATGAGCTTTTTTTTCTCAAACACATATTTTTCTATGGCATCCGCAACTTCGTAGTATTTTTCGTATCCCTGTGCTTTTACGAGATCGTGAGCCTGTTTTTTGAGAATGGGTACACGAGGATCGCCCTCTCTGTATACGCGGTGTCCGAATCCCATAATCTTCTGCTTTTTAGCAAGCAGCTGGTCAATGTATTCCGGAACCATGTCTACATCTCCAATATTGAGGAGCATTTCCATCGCTTTCTGGTTGGCTCCTCCATGCAGCGCACCCTTGAGGGTAGACAGCGCCGTCGTGATGGCAGAGTACATATCTGCCTCTGTGGCTGCCGTTACTCTGGCTGCAAAGGTGGAGGCATTGAGCTCGTGCTCTGCGTACAGAACCAGTGCGGTATCGAGCGCTTTTACCGCCACTTCGTCTGGCACTTCGCCGTGCAGCATATAGAGCGTGTTGGCCGCGAGGCTTAAATCGGAGCGCGGTTCAACGGCTGCTCTTGCTTTTCTGTGGCGCTCAAACGCTGTCAAAAGCACGGGCATTCTTGCGAGAATCCGCACTGATTTTCTGGATTCAGCATCGTGGGAATTGTCGTCTGCTTCGTGGTCGTATAATGCCAGCGAAGAGAACAGCGTGCGCAGTGCCGCCATGGGGTGTGCCTGTCTGGGAATATGATTGATTTGTTCTTTGACTTCGAGAGGAATGAGACTATTCTCTTTGATTTCTTTTGTCAGCCTCGTTAGTTCTGTCTTGCCCGGGAGCCTTCCATACCAGAGTAAATATACGACTTCTTCGAATGTTGAGTGTTCTGCAAGTTCCTGAACGTTAATACCCCGGTAACGGAGCTCCTGCCCTTCTATGAGCGTGATGCTGGATGAAACGGCCCGAACCTCTTCGAGGCCTGCGTGGTGGTCTGTAGACATAGTCCCTCCCTGTTTATAGTTTGTGCCATATTAATGAAGGCACTGCGGGTTCGGTCAAATATAAAAACAAGCTCCAGAAATAAAAGAAGAATTCGTGGATGCGTTATGCAACCCGGAGAGGTATCTGACAGATTTTTAGGGGATTTTGCTTGAAAAGTAAAGGCACTTTTCCCTGTCATTATTAAGGTGTAAGAATCAAAAAGGAAATGGGGACGAGGAATAGGCAACATAGCGACATACTTGTTGCCGCGTGGCAACTGCCCGTATTGCTTTTTCATACGTGATATTTCTCTCTTTATGTACGAGTATTTCTGTATAGGGGGCCAGGTTGATTTTACTTTGATTGATTGTAATTATTTTCTTATCTTTTGCGTAGATATTTACACTGGTTATCAGCAGGGTAGTCAGGATTAGAATTTTTTCCTTGGTATTTCCTTTGCAAATTTTTTTCTGCGGATATTTAGTCTTTTTATCTTTTAGAAATGCTCTGTACATATTTTTTCTTTTTTTTAGGTAACCTCTGAAAAAGTCCCTCCGTGGACTTTTTCAGATCGCAAAACACGGGCAAAGCCCGCTGTTTTGCTCCAAAACGCTGCGAAAACCGGTGTTTTCTCCGCGTTTTGCCGGTGAATTTACCCCGAGCGCAGCCGAGGGGTCCATGTACCGGAAGTAAGCTCTGAAACTTTTTCAGAGCTTACTTAGTATGGTTCATGGGCACGGCGAATGTTGAATTTTGTTATTTATACCGGGACGAGTCTAATTCTAAGAATTTTGGTTCTGTGATTGCATCGAATCCTTTGGATAAATCTATTGAAGCTTTAACAGAAGAATTTTCTACGCTGCTTGTAGATGGACAATTTTTTTATCATACGGATTTAGGGATACCTTCACTATTTTTTGAGGATAGCATTCCAGGGGATATTTCGTGGCACGAGTTCGATGAGATTATCCTTGCGCCAGAGGATGCCGAGGCGGAGTATGATGTCGAGGAGCTGCTGGCGAATTTAAGGAATAGCCAACAATAGGCTCTATGCGAAAAAACTGGACGTATGAAGAAACCTTACTGGCACTAAATCTATACTTAAAAACGCCATATGGAAAAATTCATTCACGAAATCCCCAAATTATAGAGCTTGCCAAAATTTTAGAACGCACCCCCAATGCCGTTGCGTTTAAACTCGGGAATATTGCTTCCCTTGATCCTGCTCTCGTAGAAACGGGACAAAAGGGATTTGATCATCGTTCCAAAATGGAAGAAGAAATATGGGGCAAATACCAAAAGAATCCAGAAGATGTAGTTTACGAAAGTGAGAAGTTATGGCGAAACACGGCGTCTACCCAAGAGCCGTTAAGCGCGTTAGAAGAAAAGTTAGATTTAGAGTCCGTAGTTACTGGATCAGAGAAAGAGCGCTTTGTTAAGCAGCGCGTAAATCAGAATCTATTTCGCCAGCGGTTATTGGCAATTTACAACTATACTTGTCCCATTACTAAAATGGACGATCCGCGACTATTGTATGCAAGCCACATTATTCCATGGTCTGTGGATGCGCAAAATAGATTAAACCCGCGCAATGGTATTCTTCTTAATGCCTTGTGGGATAAGGCTTTTGACAAAGGGTTAATCTCTTTTTCTCCAGATTATAAAGTAATATTGTCGCCTTCTCTAAAAGGGGAAGCGCGTGCGTATTTTTCCCAATATGAAAAACTGAAAATCCTATTTTCCGAAAAATTCCCGCCACAAAGAGAATTCCTCGAATACCACCACCAAAATATTTTTATCCAATAAAACCTAATCCGCACAACGAAGACGCTGAAGAAAAAAAATAACAGGTAAAGAAAATACAGCTCCCAAAAAAGGAGCGAGAAAATATAACCAGAGATGAGAAAAATTTCCAGAAACAAAAGCTGGACCAAAAGAACGAGCTGGGTTCATAGAAGCACCAGTAAAAAGACCACCAACAAGAGCTAAAAGAAAAACAGTGAGACCAATAGCAGCACCAGCAAGAATTGCCGTAACGCTTTTTACAGCTTCCCGACACAAATAAATAGACAATTAAATATTTTGTGCGTAGTATACACTTATATGAAAGCAGCAAACACTATTAAAATCAAAGCAACGTATAATGAAGCAGTAGAGAAAGTGAGCACAGCGCTTAAAGAAGAAGGATTTGGCATTCTGGCAGAAATTCCTGTCAGCGATATATTCAAGAATAAAATGAATATTGACTTTGGCGGATATAAAATCCTCGGTGCATGTCTGCCGCCTCTCGCGCACAAGGCTCTGGAAATAGACCGCGACCTGGGCGCTCTGCTTCCGTGTAATGTCGTCGTGTACGAGAAAGGTGGAGAGGTATTCGCAGGATTCTTTAATGGCGATTTGCTCACCGCCGTGCATAACACACCCGAAATGCAGAAAGTGGCAGATGATATGAACGATCGTCTGAAAAAAGTAATCGATCGGCTTGGGTAAGCGGGTCACCGGGAAAACTGCATTCGAGTAAATTCAGGAAAAGTACTTCCGGAAATACTCGCGTGCAGGTTTGTTAAGGAACCTCTGACTAACCAAGAGTTTTTGGGCGTCGCGCTCGATGTGGCGTAACACGCTCCGTCGTAACTGCCAAATTGTGGCGATCTTTTTAAGCAATTTGCTTCGCATCATTATCTGTTCTGCCGCTCATTTATGCGGTGGCGAGTGCGCGCCTTTTCACGTAGAGATTCACCAAACTGGAGGTAATCCACAGCCAGTCTGTGTTTTTCGCCAGACCTCTGTATCCTGTCTTCTTAAAAACCAGAGATGTTTCGCAACCAGAAACGGGTTTTCTATCAAAGCACGCACGGCGGATTTTCATCTGTTCTTCTCTTTTTCCCGCTCCGATAGTGGTCTGTTCCCATAAGCTTGCTTGTTGGTAGAATCTTTGGCTTGCGGAGCCTACTGCCGAATCTTTTCCTTTTGATTTTCATAGGCGGAATCACCGTACACTCATCGCTCCTTACCGTGCAGAAGAGCAGGAATCTTTTGTGAATCGTGGATCGGTTCATCGGCTGCAGGGTTGGATAGAGCAAACCACTGCGTATTTACTTTCCCAAGTAAAAAATACTGAGGGAAAACTCTCAATGCGCTGCAAGCTATTTCTTGCGGACAATCCTGGTTTACCGTAGCTTTGCTTGTGTTACCGCGCCCATTTTGCAGGGCCCTTGCATCGGTTGCTCATCTTGCGTTTCCGAAAGCTCAGCCCGCTAACCGGCATCAACTTTGCCGGGCCACTTCGTATCGGCTACTCTACTTGAGTTTCCAAAAGCTCGCGGCGTCCTTTTTGCCGGGGCTTGCAGTGGCCACTTTACGAGGTTTTCAAAAGCTCGCCCCGGCGGGAGATTTCACTATTTTGGGTCTCTGAAAAGAATTTCACTTTTTTTGCAATTTTTCAAAAAAATTTCCAGAATAGCGAAAAAATCGCTCAGGGAATCACATTATAATAATATGCAATTCATTCGACAATCCGAGCGCAGAAACACCTCGATAACCCTCACGCCAAGATGCAAACGCCGGCTGCTCGCCGCGCAGATCA
>DYKF01000003.1 GCA_020722745.1 Caldithrix sp. | reverse complement strand
TTTGCTGCGAAAACGTGCGTTTTCTTCGCAAAATGCCGGTGAATTTACCCTGAGCAGAGTCGAAGGGTCCATGGACCGGCAGTAAGCTCTGAACCTTTTTTAGAGCTTACTTAATAAATTTTGAAATTCAGCCAGACCTCCGGTTAAGAAAACGGTTGCCAACTCCGATAAAAAAAGCATAGAAGTATATACTTCCATTACTGAATGGTTTTGATAAGGAGATCAAAATGAACCGTGTACACAAAATAAAAGGATTTAACCTGGCCATTGCTGTCATGTTTGGGATCGTTTTCGCCAGTGGTTCTTATGCCCAGGCAACAGCGGAAACAAACGATGCCGGTACGAAAGCACAGGCTACCCTCGAAGATATTCTACTCAACGATTTTGAAAACTCAGAAGACTGGCGCGCTTTTGCTACATCACCCCTTGGAGATACACGCATTAAAAAAGTTGTGCAGCAGGGACCCATCGAAGATGTTTTCAATCCGGCTGAACTTTCTGCAGAAGAGAAAGAACGTTTCAAGCCCGGCGTGAACCATGTTCTTGGCGTGAAAAGTTTCTTTAAGGATCGCGGATTTGACCGCGTAGAAGCGCGTCCCCCCCACGAATATGTGATCAAGGGAACAGGTCGCCAGCTTTCTGTATGGGCGCTGGGTCGTAACTACCGCCATACTCTGTACGTTAAACTAAGAGACTACAAAGGTAACATCCACAAACTCAGACTTGGCAGACTCGATTACCTTGGCTGGAGAAAGCTGACCGTTACGATTCCCGGCTGGTTGCCTCAAAGTACAAGATATTCTCTTCTCGATAAAAATCTCCACTTTGTTTCCCTGTTCGTAGAAAGCGACGTTCATGAAGCTGGCGGAGACTTCTATTTTTATGTGGATGACTTGCGCATAAAAGCCGATAAAACAGAAATGATGTACCCTGGATCTTTGATCAAGGATACATGGTAATCCGCGGGGGTATACTATGAGCATTAAAAATAACTGGAAACTTATAGCAGCAGTCGCTATCGTTACGGTAGCTGGAGCGATGGCTTCGGTTCTTACGGCAAAGGCTGCAAAGTTAACAACACTGAATGGTGAGGACGTAGATTCTCAGGAACTGCGTTCCATCATTGTAGAGGGTTGGGAAAAAGAGGCTTGGGTTGTAGAAGCGAATCCAGCCGCACCCGAAAGCAAAATAGAGGCTAACATTGTAGAGGGCCGTCCAAAGAATCTTTCTTTTGATGAGCACAATAAAAACTCTATGGGTCTGCGTTACCGCTTTGTGTATCCGGGAAATAACGTGGTAACGTTAACACCTCCAGAATCCAGAAAGGTAAAAAGATTCAGTGGTCAGTTAGATGAAAATAACGAACCTAAATTTTATGAGACAGCCGGGATTGAACTCCCTGGTCGCGTAGTCGCTGTTTCTGTCTGGGTGCTTGGCCGTGGAAATGAATATAACCTCGAAGGCTGGATAGAAGACTGGAAGGGCGATACACACATTTACGATTTTGGTTCTCTCGATTTTATTGGCTGGAGACCCCTTACAATTGATATCCCTGTATCCGTACCGCAGGATGTAGAGTCTTACCCACAGACGAAAACCCTCGTGTTTAAGAAGTTTGTGATTCGTTCAACGCCACAAACATCGCAAGAAGAAGTGGTCTTCTTCTTTGATACTCTAAAGGTATTAACAGATATGTTTGATCTGTACTTTGATGGTGCAGAAATGCATTTTGACGATAAAGATAAGCAGGACAAAGAACGCATGAAAGCTTACCAGGATCAGTTGAAAGGCAATTACGAAGGCAAATCTGAGTAATTGAAAATTGCTTGACGTTACAATCTAAATGTTAAGCATTGGGAGCAAAGCAGTAGCGATTGCTACTGCTTTTTTTATTTGAATCGGGAGAATACAATGGAAGAGACAATGGAAAACATTTCAGAAAATACATCAACTGAGCAGACTCCGGAGGACATTATTGTCTCAAAAATTCAGGGTCAATTTAACGAGGAAAAATGGACCCGCATGACAGCTAAGGATGTATCCATTTCCCGCTTTAAAATCCTCGACGATATTTATGCAGAAGCCAGGGAAACTGGCAAGCTCGATCTTTTAATTAATCTTTCTCAGACACAGCTTAGTGAATATCCTGAAACTGTTTCTGCCCCGTATTTTATTGGAATGCACGGTCTATCCGTAAATTCTCCGGAAGAAATAGTCAATCTTAAAAATCTTCTCGACTCTTTCCAAGATCACGCTAAATGGGCGGTAGTAGATTACCTTTCCGAGAAAATGCTCAAGGTAACAGAGAACCGAACCATTTTAAGGGCACGCGCAACGGCTCTGGAAAAACTTGGGAAAACAAAAGAGACTACAGAAATTTATGAAAAGCTTGCCCGTCTCGATAAAAAAAATCCAGAGATAGCACTTCGCTATGCAGATGCCATTGCAGGTGAAGACCCGTCAAAGGCTGTGCAGTTTTACAAGCAGGCAGCAGAAGCCTTTGTTAAATCTCACAAGTACGATAAATTAAAAATCGTATGGACCAAGCTGATTCAATTCAGCCCGGAAGATTTTAACTTTTACAGAAAGATTGAGCGCATCCTTGCCGGCTATCGCCAAAAAGAATTAATCAGTGAACTGTATACGCAGTTGGCACAGCATTTTATTAAATCCGGAGACAACGAGCAGATTATTCAGATCAGTAAAAAAATCCTGGAGTATAATCCCAATTTTACAAAGTTTCGCAACGAACTCATCAAGGCCTACCGAGAAAAATATAAAGAGCATTCTCTTCTCGAAAGATTCCTTGAGCTTTCCGGTCTTGTCGCCGCAAAAAAAGGTTCTGATCATAGCGATCCAGAAGCATCTAAGAAAAGTCTGATTACAGCCATTCAAAACTTTGAGACAAATATTGTCTTTGACTCCGGAAATTACGTTTTTCACCGTTCGTGGGGAGTAGGCAAAGTTCGTGAAATTACGAACGAAAAATTCGTGGTGGATTTTTCCAACAAAGAAAGCCACACCATGGATATGCAGCTTGCCCTTAAATCATTAAAACCGCTAAAAGAAGATCATTTCTGGGTTTATAAATACGAAAGAATGGACGAGCTAAAAAGCCTCCTCCAGGAAGATATTGTTTCATTTTTCAAAATTCTGATTCAATCTTTTGATAACTCCATTTCGGTAAATGATATTAAGTCAGAAATTGCCGGCACGTTCATTCCTGCCGGTGATTGGACCAAGTGGTGGGCTAAAACGCGCCAGATTATTCTCAAAGACAGCATGCTCCATGTGTCTTCACGCAAAAAGGATGTTATTGAACTTCAGGAAACCCCTGTATCTTCTGCGGAAAGAGAAACAGAAAAATTCCAGAACGCAATTGGCTTTGACGATAAGCTTGATGTTCTGTTGAGCGCATTCAAAGATCCAGAAGAAAACGAAGAAGCCATTGAGTATATGATGCCATATTTTTCTGATTCCTTGAAAGCGTTGGAAGTAGAAGTTGCGGTACAGGCATTGCTCGCACAGCGGAAGGCAGGCGAGTTATTAAGCCTCGACGAAGAAGACACCAGCGATATTGCAACTGTTGAAGAAATTAAGCACAAAGTGCAGAAGCTCCCTGTGGGGCGCCTCATTGAGATTTTTCGCTCCATCAAATCTCAGGATCTTAAAAAAGAGTTCATAGCGTGGATTGAAGATATATATCCGGATTGGGCTGCTGTATTTTCCGAACTGCTTCTCGATACTCCTATTAAACACCACAAGGTTATGCTGTCTTCTCTTGTTGAGGCCGGAAAAACAGAGCAGATCCATGAACTTGTCAATAAAGTACGGAGAGATGCAAAAGATAACCTTGAAGTATTTCTGTGGATCGTAAAGAACCTGATTTCCGGTGGTTTGGAAGGCAAAGATCTCCTCAATGAAAATGTGTTGATGGCATTCTTTAGACAACTCAAAACAATCCAAAAGAAAGAGCTTAAAGGCAATAAATTAAAAAATGCTGCGGCGGATATTCTATTTGGAAATACGTCCGAAGATTTGCTTGAATCCATAGCGAGCCTTACGCCGGACTCCACGCGAAAAATTGCAGGTCTGCTTAAGGATGTTCATTTTCTGCCCGTTGATTCCGTGAACAAATTTATTGCAGCGTTAATTAAGATTAATCCAGACGCATTTGAACAGGAAGAAACAACTGGAGCTGATGTTCGCAAAGAGAACGTTCTCGATCTCATTCGTGGATCCGATAAAATTCTAACATCGGTAGACGGACTCGACCAGAAGAAAAAAGAACTCGAGCATATTCTCTCTGTAGAAATGCCAGCAAACTCCAGGGAAATTGGGTTGGCTCAGGAAAAAGGTGACTTGCGCGAGAATGCGGAATACAAAGCAGCCATGGAACACCAAGCTATTCTCCAGGCTCAGGTTGTGAGGCTGGAATCCGAAATTAAAAATTCTGTGATATTGACGGGCGATATGATAGACGAAAATTCTGTGCTTCCAGGCACCAAAGTACGTCTAAAGGATACTACCGCAGGGGACGTGTTTGTATATACTGTAATGGACCAGTGGGATGCCGATGTAGACAAAGGAATTATTTCGTTCCGTTCGCCTTTGGGCCAGTCCCTTCTTAACCACAAAGTGGGCGAGACAGCGGTCTTCCAGAGCGGTGGAAAGCAGGAGATGAAACTTGAAATACTTTCAATTCGCAAAGCTGTCGATAAATCCGGCTCTCTTGTTTAAGAGAGTCCTTGTCCTGCTGTTACTCTCGGCTGGCGCCGGATTGAGCGCGCAGGAAACTTTATCTGCCTATGAAATCATGGATAAGGTAGATGCGCGCTTAAAATATCCTGACGGCCTTTCCAAGTTTCAAATTACCATCACGGCCAGGAACGGTTCTACCTCTGTTACCAAAGGTTCCCTGTACCAGAAAGAGGACAGCAGTTTATTTCTTTTTGACAGCATTAGCCGTGGCAGGGAACTAAAGCTTCTATACACCGATCGCGGTTTTAACACGTATGCCTATTTCTTCCACGATAAAAAGCTGTATCATAAGCGGGATAACGACAGGTTTGAATCTGTATTGTACTCTTCCTTTAACTACCAGGATCTTGGAAATTTGTCGCTTTTAGATAACTTTACGCCCAGGATCAATGGGTACGAAGAGGCCGAAGGAAAGCAATTTCTTCGCATAGAAAATATTCCATTGGACAAGGGTCTTTACAGTAAACTGAATATTCTCGTCGATCCCTCTACCGATTACAGCATTTATCGAATGGATTACTACGATCGCGTCGGTATAATCATTAAGAGTATGGAAGTAGAGCAAAAGCTCTATCCGGTAAAAACCGCCCAGGGGAGTGAATCTGTTTCCAAATTTATTTCCGTGCGCAGCATGGTCGACATGAATACGGGAACAATCTCCACCTTTGAACTTCTGATCACGGACAAAACAGCCAGGCTCGATGAGTCTCTCTTTAAGCCAGAGAACATTGAAAAATAAATGAATCCGCTCATCGGGACAACACATCCCTATCTGCTTTTAAAAGAGGAAGAATGGCCACCCTTCGCTTCGGCGCTTGCCATAGCTGTGCCTAGTCGCCACAGGGTACACTATGGAAAAGTACTTAAAAAAAAACAGGAGCCGGTTCTTATTGGCAATGGCAAAGGATTACTGTATCTTGCTCACATGCATGGCGATACCCTTCTATTGGTAGAACAAATGGGCCAGCTTCCTCAGCCGCGCCCGGCATACCACATTATAAATGCATACATAAAGCCCGGCCCCATGGAAGACGTAGTGCGGCACGGCACGGAGCTGGGAGTGATGTCCATTCGTTTTGTCGTATCCGATTATTCGGTGGTGCACGAAGCACGGCTGGATAGACTCCAGAAAATTGCTGAAAGCGCTGCCATGCAGTCGAGAAATCCGTTTTTGCCAAAATTGGAGTTCTCCGAACGCTGGGAAAATTACATTCACCCTGATATGGCCATGTTTTGGGGAGAATGGAGAAACGCAACTGAGTGCGGCCCCCTAAAGCAAAACGCAGAAAACTATTATTTTATCAATGGGCCGGAAGGTGGTTGGAGTCCTCGAGAAAAAGAAACCCTGAAGAACTATGCGGCTCTGTCTTTTGGAGAAACGGTATTGCGATCGGAAACAGCCGCCCTTGCGGGTATTGTTGTGTTAAAGCAATTGACAACCCAGAAATCTTGAAAACTCTCTCCCATGATTGTTAATGGCGAAGTTCACGATTTGCCCGGTGTAAAAACCGTATCCGATTTACTGCAACATTTTCAACTTACCGACCGGCCCGTTGCGGTAGACAAAAACGGAATCATTCTGCAGGCTGAACAGTTTGCCAGTACTCCAATTTCTTCTTCTGATGTCATAGAGCTCATTGAATTTACCGGAGGCGGCTGATGTACCAGGATCTGGTTTCCCTGATGATTTCTTTTCCGGCGGCCCTTGCCGTTTATACCGGAAGAGAGATTTTCAGAAATTATCTTTTGCATTCTTTAACGGGCAAACAGCAGAATCATCCCCTGTATTACCTCGACATTTGGGCTGTGGGCACTGCTGCGCTATTTCCGCTTTCTTGGGGCGGGATGGTACACAGGGAGCGCATGGATAACCGACTGAGTTATCTGCTTTCGCAGATGTTTTTTGCATTCATTGCTGCAGCCCTCTTTGTTTATTTTTTGCTGAAAGGAAACCAGGCAATTGGATATTTGTATGAACTTCTTCGGTATGCAATGCAGCTCAGCTATACATTATTTCTGATCAACTTAGTACCGGTACCCCCTTTCGATGCCTCTTATCTTCTTGTGAAGCTATTTCCCCGCAACATAGTGCTGCGATTCTTATTTACAGCATCAAAACTGCTACTTATAGCCATTGCTGTTTTTTTTGCCGATAGACTTCCCGGCTGGTTGACGGGAGACTTTCTGATTCAATAGATACCCATGAACAAGCAACGTGTACTAAGCGGAATGCAACCCACAGGCCCTCTGCACATTGGGCACTACCTGGGTGTTTTAAAAAATTATGTCAAATTGCAGGAGGATTATTCTGCCTATTTTATGGTGGCAAACTTGCATTCGCTCACTGTTTTTTATCCAGAATATAAAAAGGCGCATGCCTTTATAGCGCCTCTCATATCTGACTGGCTTGCTGCCGGCCTGGATCCCGAAAAAGCAGTTTTGTTTGTGCAAAGCGATGTACCCGCCCACAGCGAGCTCTATACAATACTGTCCATGTATACGCCTGTTTCCTGGTTAATGCGAAATCCTACCTATAAAGAAAAACAAGAAAACATAGACAAAGATATAGACTCGCATGGGTTTCTTGGCTATCCTGTTTTGCAGGCGGCAGATATTCTTTTGTATCGCCCTGAGTTTGTGCCAATCGGGGAGGACCAGTTGCCGCATTTGGAACTAACGCGCGAAATAGCGCGCCGGTTCAATTATTACAATGCCGACGGTGGCCCGCTGCTACCGGAACCAAAACCTCTTCTTTCCGAATTTCCCAAGGTCACTGGAACTGATGGTAGAAAAATGTCTAAGAGTTATGGAAATGTAATTAACCTGGCGGACAGTACAGAAGAGCTTTCGCAGAAGCTTAAAGGAATGAAGACAGATACAAACAGAGTGCGTAGAAATGATCCCGGGATACCGGAAAACTGCCCTGTTTATTCATTCTATGATTTTTTTCTGCCCGCAGAGAAAGAAGAAGTTGCCGCGTCGTGCAGAACTGCAGCCATTGGCTGTAAAGACTGCAAACAAAAGATTTTAGAGCAATTGCTCCAAGCATTAGAACCCTTCAGAGCGCAGCGCCATAAATGCCAAAGTAATCCAGAACGAATTAACGAAATTCTCTCAGCGGGAGCAGATAAGGCTAAGGGTGTCGCCCAGGAGACCATGGACAATCTTTCGAATGCTATGGGCATGGTAAAAAATTACACTCTTTAAGTATGGATAACGCATTTCAAGTAGCTTATATTACGAAGGACGGGAATACAGAAAATGCCCCATTGGAATATCTGTGGAAGCTGATAGAAAGCTACGAAGTTGACATTTTTGAGGTATCGCTTTTCCGCATAACCGATGATTTTATTGCCTACATGAAAAGCGGTTCCATTACTCTCGAAGAGCAGTTTGACTTTGTATTTATGGCGGCAAGGCTGATCTATTACAAATCCCGCCTGCTTCTGCCAAATCCTGGATTCGAAGAAGATGATGAAAATGATTTCCTACCATTGGAACTTGTAGAGCAATTGCTCGAATATAAGCGTTTTCAGGCTGCTGCAGAAAAGCTTTCTAGTCTGGAAGCGGCAACTCAGTTTTCATTTCCCAGGGAGCAGACCTGGTCCCAATACGAGGAAGATCTTGACTTTTTGGAAGTGGACCTCATATCTTTCTTGAAAGCCTTTCGCGGGTTTCTGGAACGGGAACAAAAAAAGCAACCATTAAAAATCAAAGAGGAGGAGGTAACCGTTCAGGAAATGATGCTGTACTGGGATTCCCTGTTTGATCAAAAAGGATCTCAATTATCCTTTTTTGCGGAACTGGTTACCTTTTCCCGGATGCGGATTGTTGCGTCCTTTCTTGCAATTCTGGAACTGGCAAGATTAAAGCGTTGTTTCTTAACGCAGGACGAACAATATACCGATATACTACTCATGGAAATTCCGGAAAACAGAAAGGAGGCAGTGTATGTCTGACGCCGTTGAACTGCGTTCTGCTGTTGAGGCTCTCCTTTTTATTTCCGGGACTGGATTGACGGCGCGCGAAATTGCCTCTGGTCTGTCTGCTGATCTTGTGGAAATTCAAATAGCACTGGATTCACTGGTAGACGACTACCTCGAAAGAAACGGCGGAATTGTTATTTCCGAAGGCGGCGGCGTGTATCGCTTTACGACGCGCGGATCTGTGTTTCCGTACATTCAGAATTTTCTAAAAGAGAAAAAAAAAGAAACACTGTCACGCACCATGATGGAAGTTCTCGCCATTATTACCTATAAACAGCCCGTCACATTGTACGAGATCGATGAAATTCGCGGCACAAGTTCTCGCTCACAGGTAACCAGCCTTGTATCGCGCAATCTGATCAAGGTTGTTGGACAAAAAGAGGTGCCTGGGCGGCCTTCTCTGTACGGCACAACGCGCGCATTTTTAGAATATTTTAATTTGAATAGTCTGGAGGAGTTGCCACCTCCAGAAGAAGTAAAAGCTTTAAATTTTGAGGAATTATGAGTAACAAGACGCTCGAAGAAGTACGAAAAAAAATCAATGAACTGGACTCTGACATAATAGAACTCCTCGTAGAAAGGCTTGCTCTTTCTGCCGATGTGGCGCGCGCCAAAAGTCTGGACAATTCTCCACTGTACAGGCCGGACAGAGAACAACAAATTTTTGAACGTATTTCTACCATTAATGGTTCGCGAATCCCAGACAGATTTTTAATTCCCGTGTATAGAGAACTGATTGGTGCTTCGCTAAATATGCAGGGCCAGTTTCGTGTTGGCTATTTTGGGGATCCTGGTTCTTTTACACATGCCGCTGCCATTAAAAAGTTTGGCGGTTCGTATGATTTTCGGCCTTACAAAACAAGCGAACGAGTTTTTGATGCTGTGCAAAAAAATGAAATCCGGTATGGGGTTGTGCCTATAGAAAATTCTACAGAGGGAATGGTAAACAGTACTCTGGATTCACTGCTTGCCTTTGATTTAAATATTTACAGCGAAGTATTGTTGCCAATTGAGCAATCCCTGTTAACTTTTGCCAACGACGTTGCAGAGATAAAAAAGATCTATACCCACCCACACGCCTACGCCCAGGTAAAAAAATGGGTAGAGGCAAATATACCCCATGCAGAATACATTCCCACGGGTTCCACTTCTGCCGGTGTACGCACAGTGTCCGACAATCCAAATCCGGAAAATGCGGCTGTGGGACCTTTTTCTGCTTCTACCGTGTATAACGTTCCAGTTCTACGAAAGAACATTACAGACTATAACAGGAACTTTACAAGATTTATCATAATCTCTTTTGAAAAGGCACTGCCCTCGGGAAAAGATAAAACGATTATTTCGTTTACATTGCCCGACACTGCCGGCGCTCTTTACGATGCTCTGGAGCCTTTTAAGAGGTACGGCATAAACATGACATCCATAGAATCACGGCCCCAAAAGTCCGGGATATGGAGCTATGTATTCTTTGTCGATTTTGACGGGCATTCGGACAGCGGGCCAAGTCTGTCTGTTCTATCTGATTTGCGGCCCAAAGTGAGCAATCTCCGCGTTCTGGGTTCTTATCCTGTAGACAAATCGGAGTTTTAGGCCTGCAAATTTTCTTTGAGCTTACTCGACAACTTCAACCCTGGAGAGAAACTCGCTAAGCTGTTCCAGCTCGTGGGTGATTCTCTCTTTAGACTGATCTTTGGCTGCAATTTCCATCGCAGCTCCAATTTCTGTAATTCTATCGAATCCGTAGCCCCCGCCTGAGCCTTTCATCCGGTGGGCTAAAATTCTAATTCCTTCAAAGTTACCGTCTGCAAGAAGGGCATGAATGGTGCCAATATCCTCACGCCGTTTATCGAGATATCCTGGGATCAGATCGATCAGGTCAGGATCGGCTTTAATAATAATTTTTTCGGACACATAGAATTCTAACAAGTCTATCCGCTTTGTCAAGAAAATTTGTAATCATGCTGCACCGCTTTGAGACTGGCAGTAAAAGTACAAAGCTTCCTCTGCTATCCACGATACGGAAAAGCCAATGCGCGTGAGCCTGCGCAGGGAGCGAAGAGTATCCCTGCGAATAACGAGATGGGTCTTTCGCGTTTGCCCCGGTGGCAGTACGGGGGTTGTATAGCGGATTCCATGCGGGGAAATATGAAATGGCGGAGCGTATAGAAAACTGCGGTATCGGTTGCCAAAGACAGCATCCGAAAACAGTGTAAGGGCGAGATCCATAGAATCTTCTGCCATGATTTTCTTAAGTTTAGTTTGTCCTACAACGGAAAGCCGCACGGGGATAAGTATTTTTTCTTTGTCCATATTATAGTAATGTGGACAAATATCAAAAAGTTTATCTTTTTGCGAAAAAAACTGATCGAATGCCGACTGGGAGTAAAAAATCTGACACGATTATGTCCCTGCCCTCTTCTGCCAGGGAAACGGTTTCCCTTCTAAAGTCTTTTCTGCCGGATTTAGCGATAGTATATTCCCTGGGCAGGCGCACCGTAATATATGTGAATGCAGGAGTGAATTTTTTATTCTTGAGAAGCAGGTTTAGCTGGATTTTGCCCGACTTATCCATGCGGCCTTCTATAATTAACAGAAGGAATTTCAATTGCAAATGAGAATTGCTGATAGCATCGTCCAGATAGTATTCCCCGTACATTTTTGCATCCGGATAAATTTCCAGGATCAGCGATCCCTGGAGTGTTTCTGGCGCATTGCGACCGGGAATGGCTTTGGGTAATATACTGCCAGACTTGACAAACATGGGATAGCGCCCGGGAGGAGTTGTCTCGGTGATTTCTGTATTTCCAGCCATGAGTTGTAGAGAGGAGTAAGAATACCAGTTGCCTGGGGGAAGTCGCACCCTTTTTTCTTTTTGCCCCTTCTGGAGAACCGGAGCCACTAGAATTGATTTCCCAATCATAAATTTATCCTGGTGCTCAGAATGCGACAATTCGGGAAACACGGAAAAAATGGGCCGTATGATTGGAATCCCTGTTTGAGTGCTCTCGCGAGCTAGCCAGTAATAATATGGCAGAAGAGTATAGCGCCGGAAAATCTGCATTCGCGTCAGGCGCAGAGTTTCTTCCCCAAAGGACCAGGGATCCTGCGAATAGGAATTCTTTACTGTGTGGATGCGGTAGAATGGCATGAGAGAGCCGAGTTCATTCCAACGGATAAAAAGTTCCTTGTCTCGAATCAGTTTTACCATACGCATAAAAGGATTTCGGCTGCCAAATCCACCGACATCCGCTCCCGTAAACGGCGCTCCGTTAATTCCAAGATGGATTACATGGTGAAGGTTTTCAGAAAGATGTTTCCAGCTCGTTATATTGTCCCCCGTCCATAAAAATGAGTATCGTTGTATTCCCGGAGACCCAGAACGCGTGAGTACAAAAGGTCTCTCCTCTGGTTGCATTTTTTTGAGGGCATCTACCGTGCTGCGGGCCATTTGAATGGCATATAGATTTCTGTATCTGGCATGGCTGCCAAATTCATGTTGAATATTTTCAGTGAGGGGATTATACTTTTTGTTGAGCCAGAGTACGGGATCGTTCATATCATTCCAGATTCCAGAAACGCCGTTCTGGAGCAGTTCGGAGTGTAGATGAGCCCACCACTCGCGCACATCTTCTCTGGAAAAATCGGGAAAGACTGTTTTTCCCGGCCAGACTTTTCCTTCAAAAATACTGCCCTGACTTGTTTTTAGAAAAACATCGCGCTCTAATCCGTCCTGGTATACCGGCCACGAGTTGTCTACTTTTACGCCGGGATCTACAATCGCTACCGTGCGAAAGCCTTCCTGTTTTAATGTGGCGTTCATTGTTTCTGGATCTGGGAAGTTATATCGATTCCAGGTGAATACTTTAAATGCATCCATGTAATCAATGTCGAGCCAGATACTATCACAGGGGATATTTTCCCTTCTCATGCGCTCTGCGACGCCGTAAACTTCTGTCTCCGATTTGTAGGAATATCGCGACTGGTGAAAGCCCAGTGACCAGACGGGTGGAAGAGTCGGTCTACCCGTTAGAGCCGTGTAATTTGCCAGAATTCTACCGAAGCTTCCCTCCCCGGATTCCTGCAGCAAAATGAGATCCAGAGAAACGGGTTCATCGGTAATACATGTAAAAGAGAATGCACTGCCAGTAGACTCAAAGCGGGAAGGATAACTGGAGGGAAGAAAAAAGTAAAAGAGGTCTTTTCCTCTTTTAAGCATAACGCCAGGAAAGGAGGCATACACAGATTCTGGTATGCTGTAAAACAATGTGTCAAGATTCATCAGATTTACCGAACTTTGGTTGCGAAGCGCGCCACCCGGCGTTGCTCCCAAACCAAGAAGTTCATCGCCCGGTAACAGGGCAAAAGTGATACCGGTAACGGCTCCGTCTGTCAGAATAATCTCGCCCTGCAAAATACTGCTTGTCTTGTGCTGGATGCTGAAGTTTCTGGAATTTTCTTCTTTGCCAAATAGCCAGCCGTTTTGGCGATACCGAAGCATTTTGTGTAAAGATGTAGATTTAACAGGGGCCGGATTGCTGTCTGGCAATAAGGATTCATGAGATAAAAAATAGGGAATGTTCTGAATATTGACGGCCAGTCTGAGAGCAGAATTTTTCTGAGCCGATAATAAGAGCTGCTTTTGCTGCATACGGTTGGGTATTGCATTTCGCCACAGTATGTCAACGCTTTGGACAATGTAATTTAGTTTACGACACATCTTAAAGAGGAAACAGGTCGCTATGAAACAATTATCCGAGGTGAACGTGAAGAGTATTGAGCCACTGCTTTCCCCGGCAGATATTCTGGCAGAATATCCCCTGCCAGACGCAATCGCCAACCAGATTTTCCAGAGCCGGGAAACTATAAAAAATATTCTCCGGGGCAATGATACCAGACTTCTCGTCATCGTAGGACCGTGTTCTATCCATGATACTACGGCAGCTGTTGAGTATGCTCAAAAACTGAAGAAAATATCGGACGAAGTTAAAGACACTGTCTTTATAGTTATGCGCGTATACTTTGAAAAACCGCGCACTACGATTGGCTGGAAGGGACTTATAACTGATCCTCAGATAGATGGCCGCGACGATATTGCTACTGGTTTAAGGGTGGCACGCAAGCTCCTGCTCCATATTGCAGAGATTGGTCTGCCCTCTGCAACTGAATTTCTCGATCCGATAGTACCGCAATATATCTCTGACCTCGTTTCCTGGGCCGCTATTGGAGCGCGTACCACAGAATCGCAGACGCACAGACAAATGGCGAGCGGACTTTCCATGCCGGTGGGATACAAAAATTCTACCGACGGCAATACCCAGGTAGCCATTGATGCCATGATTTCTTCCCGCGCCGAGCACAGCTTTCTGGGCATTGATCATTCTGGCCGAACAGCGGTCATTCGCACGAAGGGAAATCCTTACGGACATTTGATTCTGCGCGGAGGTCACAATCTTACTAATTATCATCCAGAATCGATAGAAGAAGCTGCTGATGCTTTGCGCAAGGCCAATCTGGATCCTTATATCATGGTGGATTGTTCGCATGCCAATTCGCGAAAAAAATACGAAAAGCAGGAAGATGTCTGGAACAATATCATTGAGCAGCGCCTTGCCGGGAATAAAAACCTGATAGGCATGATGCTCGAATCAAACTTATTTCCAGGAAATCAGTCCCTGCCACCGGAGCTTCACTCGAATGTGCTCAACGAACTCAAATATGGAGTGTCCATAACAGACGCCTGCGTTGGATGGGAAACTACAGAAGAACTGCTGCGCACCGCAGATAAAAAACTCAAAACAGTTTTCTAAATGCCCAGAGAAATAGCTCATGCTCTGTTCGCCAAACGACTCTGTCAGCATGGGTTGCTTAGCTCGGATTGTGCAGGCGAATTCCTGCACTCTGCGGTAGTTGGCTCGCTGCTGCCAGACCTTCTTTACTATGATATTCCCGCATCGAATCCTCCGGGAGTGAGCATGGCAGACGCCTTGCATGGAAAAAACGGAGATCCCGTATTTGTATTCATTCGCACTGCAGCCGGAATTCTGGGCTCACGGCAAGAACAGCTGCGCATTTTTGGCCACATGTTTTCAGAGAGAGAAAAGTCTCTGGCTAAGGCATGGCTGGCAGGCTATATTTTCCATGCAGCGTTGGACATTACTTTGCACCCAGCCATATATTCCTTGAGTGGAAATTATTATGATTCCAATATGGAACAGCGGCGGCAGGCTGTCATGAGACATCGCCTTATAGAGACCGCCCTCGATCTGTTTGTTCTGGGCAGCAAGGAAAAGCCGCGCGAGTTTATCCGCAGGGAGATTCGTTACCCAAAAAATAAAGACAAATCGTTTCTGCTGCGGTATTATGCAGCATCGCTTGCGGGTTTCGCAGGTGTGCGTGGCGAAGAAGAAAAAAAATTCATGGAAAAGTGGGTGCAAACCGCCAGGACCGCGCTTTCAAAAATGAAATTTTACAGCTGGCTTTTTAGCCAGATAAATGCAGATTCGATAAACAAGTACGTTAAAAGAATGCTGCCGCCATCATTACATGGCGATTTAGCCATGTTTTATCCAAATCTGTTATATCGCGATTATTCGCTTCTGCCGGGTTCTTTTTTGCCAGAAAAAGTTACTTCCTATGTAGATCCCGTTTTGGGAGAAACCCGATCCATAAATTTTGGAAGTGCATACAAAAGCGCATACAGGTTGGCCCTGCAGATGATGCGCGAATTTAATCTTGTGATAAGCGGACAAAGCCTCCCGACTTCTGCAGTGTTGCTCAAGGATCTATCGTTAAATAATGGTCGCTCCAAAATTCCAGTTGATGCCATGAAGCACTTTCAACCAGTAAGCTTTGAAGGCAGAATTCCATGAAAAAATTGACAATCCTCGTCGGCGTAACTGCCTCCATTGCAATCTACCGTTCCGCAGAATTAGTCCGCGAACTCTCCAAGCGCGGCCATTCTGTACGGGTGGCCATGACGAGAACCGCAGCTTTATGGATGTCTCCTGTTATTTTTTCTGCCCTGTCTTCGCATTCTGTTTATACCGAGGATAATCATAAAGAGGACGGAATGCCTCATATAGTGATTCGGGATAATCTGGATCTGTTTATTACGGCCCCGGCTACAGCAGATTTTATTTCGCGTGCGGCTGCAGGTCATGCTGACGATCTTTTAACCGCAACCCTGTTATCTTATAGTGGCCCCCGATGGATTGCTCCTTCAATGAATCCCAATATGTTCAGGCATCCGGCAACGCAAAAGAATATTGACATGCTGGAAAGCTATGGCTACAAAATCCTTTCGCCAGCTGACGGAGAAGCCGTGTGTGGCGATAAAGGCGAAGGTAAGATGATGCCGGTTCAGGATATTGTATCAGCAATAGAGGATTTTGCAGCGCATGGCTAAAACAAAAAAAAAATCTAAAAAGCTGTCCCATATATTGGAATATATTCTGGTTAAAATTCTCTACATAAAGATTTCTTTGTTCCCTTTTTCATCTTTGGATGGTGTAGCGCTGTTTCTTGTTTTTGTGCTTGGGCCTCTGCTAAATGCCCAGAAAAAAAGAATTCAGGATAACCTTGCTTTTGCCTATCCAGATTTACAGGGATCAGAAAGGAAACAGTTTATCCGCAATAATCTTGTGCATAATTTCCGTGTATTTCTGGAAGTAAGCCAAGCAAAAAAATTCAGCAATCGCGAGTTTACACTTAAACATGTCTACCCTGACCAGGAAAGCTCCATAGAAATATTTCTAAACAGGAGCCGACCTCTCATTGTGATAGAAGGACATTTTGGAAACTGGGAGATTCCAGTAGCATTTGTATCTGCCCGGGGTGCGTTTGTGAAGTTTGCGGCCAAGCACATGCGCAATCCATACGTCGATGCGTTCACTTCCAGGCTGCGCGAAAATTATGGTGGCGAACTCATTTATCTGGAACAGTCTCTGCAATTGATGCGAGCACTCAAGGGGAATGGAACGATTGGTCTGGTGGCAGATCAGGATGCGGGAAGAAATGGAGTGTTCGTTCCATTCTTTGGAAGACAGGCTTCCACGTTTGCGGGTCCGGGCTCTCTTGCGTATTCCACGAATGCAGATGTGATTCTCGTTACCAGTATTTACGAGGGCCAAGGCCGGTATCGCTTTAGCTCCAGAATTGTTTACCAAGGTCTGGCCCGCGAAGAATTTCCCGATATTGAAACCGCCACAAAGGCCATAACGCAAAAATGGGTTGCCATTCTCGAAGAAGAAGTTCGCAAAAACCCTGAACAGTATTTCTGGGTGCACAGGCGCTGGAAAACGAGACCGCCGGGAGAAAAGTCTTGAAACCGCTGCTCGCCTGGCTGGCCCCACGCTTTATAAAATTTCTGATCGGTTCTATTGGCAGCACTGTCCGCCCTGTGATCGTGGAAGGAGAGGATGTTTACAAAGATTTGCTTGCCAACCGTCGCAGCGTAATTTTTTCTTTTTGGCATAATCGTATTTTTTATGCAGCGCATTTTATTTATAGCAGATTATTTCGCAAAGGATACCCGCTCATGGCCCTCATCAGCCAGTCTAAAGATGGAATGCTGATTGCGCGCGTTGTGGAGCTGTGGGGGGGCAAGGTTGCCCGTGGATCTACTTCCAAAGGCGGGAAAGAAGCAATGTTGCAGATGGCTCGTGCCATTCGCAAAGAAGGATATTCTGTGGTGACAACCCCGGATGGACCGCGCGGTCCCAAATATCAATTTCAGCAGGGAACCATCGCCCTGGCTCAGATGACGGGGATAGAAATCATTCCGGTTACGTTTTCGGCAGAAAAATACTGGCAGCTGCGGTCCTGGGATTCCTTTATTATCCCCAAACCATTTTCAAAAATATATGTTTCATTTTTGCCACCCATCCGCGTAGATAGAGACTTAACGCTGGAGAATTTTGAAAATATTCGGAAGCAGACAGAATCGACCATGCTGGAACAATCTATCCGCATCGATTCCATGTGGAATGCAAAATAGACTTTTCTCGAGGGCTGGCATGGCCGATACTCAAACGAATGCGCAAGAGTCTTCAGTTGACTGTTCTTTTATTTTTGCTTTCCGGTGGAGCGCACGCTCAGCTGCGGCTCGATTACTATTATGATCAATCGGAAATGTATACTAAGTTTTCTGACTGGATACCTAAGCGTCTGCATCAATGGCACCCCCAGCATGTAGAAGATTTTTTTTTGTTATACAGCCTCAATCAAATGTATGGCGAACAGGATTTACTTCGGAATATATATTTTTTAGAAATTGCTCTCCAGAAAAGATTTCGTCACCCATCACAGGCGCTTGTAAAAATTGAAACACCCGAGGAGTATCACAAATACAGGCTGATGATATTCATGCATATAAACCTGAAGATTATGCGCTCTTACCTTAGACTTGGATCTCTTTACGATAAGCGGCATTTATATTTTTATAATCTCGATTTTGCAGATGAATTGAAAGAGTCTTTTGCCATAGCAGAGGCATACTATAAAAAATCGATTCCTTACTGGTTGAAGGCGGTTGAATATGCGGAGGAAGCGTCCGAATATAATTTTGAGCTGGACATGGGACCGCTGGAATCAATCCGCTACGAGATAATGACCGGAGATATTGATTTTTCTGAATATACGGCGAACCATCTCGAAAAGCTGAAAGAAAAACAAGAAGCCGTCGATGCATTTTTGCAGGAAATGAATCCGTGAAACAGGAATATGTTCTCGTTCTAGGAAGCAACCTGGGGAACAGGCTGGAGAATATTCGCACAGCGACGGAATTAATTGCTTCTGCGGGCGTTTCCATTTTGGCCGATGTCCCTCCCTTTTCTACCTCTCCGATACTTGTGCACGACCAGCCAATTTTTATGAACGCGGGAGTGTTGGTTCAGACAGATTTGGATCCCATGCAATTAATGCAACTTACGCAGGAGATAGAATCTCTCCTGGGAAGAAAAAAGCGATTTCGCTATGGCCCGCGTGAAATTGACATAGATATAGTATGGTGGAGCAAGGGGCATTTTGCTTCTCAGAATTTAACTATCCCTCATCCAGAAAACAGCGCACGTTTCTGGGTCAGAAAAATTCTTTCCACCCTTGCTCCGGAAAAAACTGATCCGGTTACAGGAATTTTATACAGGAATGTATCGCGCATGAGTATTCAAAAAATCACAGACTTTGAAAAAAAGAAAAAAGCATGCGAAAAGATTTCTATGCTTACCGTATACGATTACAGCATGGCCAGACTTCTCGGGCGTACGAGTGTTGATACAATTCTGGTGGGAGACTCGCTCGGAAACGTAATTCAGGGAAATGCTGATACCCTTTCCGTAACATTGGAGGATATGGTTTACCATGGCAGGGCTGTTCGCCGGGCTATACCAGATAAGTTCATTACCATAGACATGCCTTTCTTAACATACCAGATAAGTAACGAAGAAGCCGTTCGCAATGCGGGGCTATTGCTCGCCAAAACAGGAGCAGATGCAGTAAAGCTGGAAGGTGCTGGTCGATTTGTGAAAACAATCCAACTTTTAACTGAAACCGGCATTCCGGTTATGGGACACTTGGGCTTAACCCCTCAATCTGTTCATCAATTGGGGGGCTACCGAATGCAGGGAAAGACAGAGGAGGCTCGGTCGCGGATTATTACAGATGCAAAAGAAATAGAAAAGGCTGGAGCTTTTGCTCTTGTGCTGGAAATGGTTCCCGCAGAATTGGCCAAAGAAGTGGCCCAAAGTCTTTCCATACCTGTGATTGGGATTGGAGCAGGACCAGATACAGATGGCCAGGTGCTCGTGTTTCACGATTATCTGGGGTTCATAAGCGACTTTCGCCCTTCCTTTGCGCGCGCGTATGATAACCTTGCAGAGAGAATTCACGTCGCAACAGAAAAGTATTGCGAGGACGTACGCACGGGTCGTTTCCCTTCTAAAGATGAATACCACTGATGCAGTTGTTTACATTGTAGAATGCGCCGATGGCAGTTTCTACACGGGAGCCACAAAAAATTTGGAAAAAAGAATTCAGGTGCATAATGAGGGAAAGGGAGCTAAATATACTCGCGCGCGTCTTCCCGTCCGTCTTGTGTATTCCGAAATACTGGAAGATTACAATGCCGCCTTGCGCAGGGAAAAAGCCCTCCAAAAGCTTTCCCGGCGAGAGAAGAAAAGTCTTATTGAACAAAAGATGTCATTAAATTCCGTTTCCGACCTAGCGATAGAATAATCCCTTTGGCAGTAAGCTCTGCCTATCTTACCCTGAGTAATGACGGAGTCATGTATCTAAGGGGGTAAGGCTGTCCCTCGCATGCTGCAACTCCAAAAACAATAGACTGGTATGCTATTGACACCATGACTCACTATCCCGATGTGGATTTATGCCAAAGATCAAAACAAATCGTTCTGCCGCCAAACGCTTTAAAGTTAGCAGTAGTGGCCGTCTCAAGCGCAGCAAGGCATTCAAAAATCACATCCTGACTAAAAAGCGCGCAAAGCGCAAAGCTGATCTGGCACAGTCAGTTATGGTTCATGAATCCGATGAGAAGCGCATGCAGCGGCTGCTCGTAATGCGGTAATGAACAGGAGATAACCATGCGTGCCGTAAACGGAACTATTCGTAAAAACAGAAGAATTAAGCTTTTAAAACGTGCCAAGGGCTTCCGTGCGGGTCGCGGTGTACTTTTTCGTACTGCCAAAGACTCCGTAATGAAAGCCGGACTCAACGCTTTCCGCGACCGTAGACTCAAAAAGAGAGATTTTCGCTCACTCTGGATTGTTCGCCTCAATGCAGCCGTTCGTCCTGAGGGACTCAGCTACTCTCGTTTCATCAACGGACTCAAGAAAGCGAATATCGACTTAAACCGCAAGGTTCTCAGCGAAATGGCGATTCATAACCCGGATGCCTTTAAGCAGGTCGTTGCCAAAGCAAAAGCCGCCCTGTAAGAGTTAAAACTCTTCTACCTTGTGGTCTTTCTGGTCCGGATGCTTTAAATCGAATTCGGAAGGGGAGACAAAATGAAAAAACTTTTCGAGCCTGGCCAGTTGAAATACGTTTTGTATTTTTGGTGGGGCTCCGAAAAGCATCGTTGTCTTCCCCTGGTTTTTAGCTTCATCCAGTACTTTAATCAAGACCCCCAGCCCCGAAGAATCTACGTATTCAACACTCGATAAATTGATTCCTACTGTTTTTTCGGAATTACCCTTCAGAATTTTCACAAAGTTAATTTCAAAGCTTTCGGCCTGGATTATATCGATTCTGCCAGAGAGAATTACTTCCAATGCATTAGTTCGGTGGATTATTTCAAAGTTCATAACTGAGTCCTGATAAGAATAGATTTGGGAGCCCTGATAGTGTGTAACCCTGAATGAAAGCGTCAATCTGTTTCCACAAAAACAGCAAACCTGCACCCCATCGGCCAGAATGTAAATTCTCAAAGATTCGTATGTAAGAATCTAAAAATCACTTTACGCCAAAAATAGAAAACCGGGAATATATTACATGTTCTCGCTGCGGCGGTTTTTCGGCATTCTTGCATTATTCTTGTCGAGCTTACTCTCTCTGCAGGCTAATCCCGAAAAAATTCGTGAAGCAATCAACGAGGGCCACGATGCAAAAATTATTGAAGACTGGAAGGCTGTGCTGGAGCAGCGAGATGAGTTGTGGGTATATCTCGACGAGCTGCTGAAAAAGGATGGCCATTCGTTGTTGCGGCGGCACGTGATGCACGAAGCTCTCGTTGCCGAGCACAAAATAAATTTTTCCCCGGAGACATTTAGCGTCATCGTTAGTCTGGAGACAAAGACATTGCTCGCCAAAAAAGAGGCCCACGATGCTCAGGACATAGAGGCTATTCTAAATCTGTTGACCATTATTGATCAGAAAAAACTCTCTGGTAATTTCTACGACGTTATACCCTTTACTGCGTACCCGCTTACCGATATCCGCAGGCGTGCTTACCAGACACTTGCAGTTCTTAAGGACGACCGCATGTATCCCATTATAATGGACATGGCTACTTCTGATAATCCCATAGAACGAATTTATGCCTTGGATGCTCTGTATTTTATTAAGGATGATAGAACGGTTCCTTTGCTTATTAAATCCTTGAGTGATGAAAATAAATCTGTACGATTCTTTGCCCTTAGAACGCTGGATGAAATGCAGCGCCTGGAGGTTGTTCCTCACTTCATTAAAATTGTCACTAACGATGAGAATAACGAAGTACGGGTTAAGGCAATAGAAGTGCTAACGTCCATGAAGGCGAGACAGGCAATTCAGGTGATTGTTCGCACCCTGCCAGATCCGGATCCATCCGTGAGAGAGGCAGCATTGCGTTCATTAATGGAATTTAACAGTTCTGATACTGCCTATCCGATTTCAATGCAACTCGCACAAGAGAAGAAAGATCACTTAAAACTGCTTGGCATTCAGGCTCTTCTCCACTTGAAATCTAGCGGGGGAATGGCGGGTCTCCAAAGCATTATTGAAAATGATGACAATGAAGAACTTATCGTGTGGGCAATTTATACATCAGGGGTTCTCGCAGATTTTAGAGGCTTTGAAACCGTGCATAAAAATCTGAAGCATAAAAACGCTATTATTCGGGCAGAAACCGCACTCGCACTTGGCCGCTATGGAAAAAGAGAATCTGCGAACGACTTACTGGCTATACTTCGCGATAAAGACGAAGACTACTATGTTAAATCAGCCGCATTAGAAGCGATCCGATGGATAGATACAACCGATTCTTATCATGATCTGTTTGTTCTCTCAAGAGAGCATGAAGACATGGCCATTCGAGAGAGGGCAGGAGAAATTCTTGGAGATCTTCTCAAGAAGAGGTTTGAATAATGCAGGAAAAAGTTATTCCATTCTACTCTATACACTTTACTCACCAGGACCTATTAATCGAATCCTTAAAAACTATAGAAAAGAGAATCGGCAGGTATGATTATTTTTCCGCAGACATACCTGCAGGCGACGAAAAGACGCGGTTCATAGGCTATTCAAAACTCACGAACCGGGCAGATCTATTCCGGTATTTGGAACGCATTGAGCGAGCTATACCGAACAGTTCGGTGGCCCTGTGGTTTTCAGCCGGATATATTTCAATGCAGCAGGTAGTGTCGGCGTGGACTATTTATCAGCCAGACAGAATATTCTGCAACAAGGGATACTACCTAAAACAGGAAATGATGTGGAACGGAGAAGCATTTTTGCCGCTCGCTCATGCTGGCAGCGAGTATAAACAGAAAGTTACACAATTCTTTTTTCGCTCTCTGCACGCTGCTCTGATTGCGAAACTTCGCTGATGTCTTTCCAGCCACAATGGCTGCCCCAAATATGCAGCACCCTGTGAGAGTGGGTGTGTTCCAACTCAAATAGAATGGAATTTTTCTGTCGAATAGATAGTTTTTGTTCGTTAATTAATTTTCGAACACTTTTGTGCCCGTAGTGGAGCCTGATAACGTCTTTTTTAGTAAGCTCATTAAATCGTTTTACAGGGCCCTGGATGGTTTTGGGAGGAAGACATATAGATCTGCCTTTGCGGAAAACGATAAAAACTAAATTTGCCTGTTTTTCTATTTCTGCAACATACGGTCCATAGCTGAAAAATGTCTGTTTCAGAAAATGCTTTCGATGCGATGTGTTAAGTACGCCTAACCCAAGCTTGCGCATTGCACGACCAAGCAACAATTCTCTGTCCTCCTCTGGTAGCAGAAGATACTTTTTTAAGGAATAAATATATTCTCTATTCTGGACCACCATTTGCAATGGAGAAAGAATCTTGAGGATTCTATTTTCGCGGGCCTCCCGCTCTGACAGGAAAAGGAGAGCACTTTGGCGTATACCATCCAGATTCCAGATGGGTAATGCAGATCGCAATACAACTCTTCTGATTTTCTTTGATTCATTTTCAGGATCCTCCCACCAGGGCAGCTTATTCTCTTCTGCTAATTTCCGAATAGAGGCCCTGTCAGTCAGGGCGAGAGGACGAACTTCGACAATTCCGTATTCATTGGTAAAAAGTGGCAGGGGCGCAAGAGCAGACGGAGACGCTCCACGGTTTATTTTTAAGACAAGAGTTTCGTACCAGTCATTTAAATTATGCCCCCAAAAAGCAATGCCATGAGGAGATGCTAACCGGCAGGCAAGTCTCCGGCGAACGAGAGAACCTGACCGTTCAAAGGAGGTCTTCATCATGCGAGCGATTCTGGGGACATTTTTTTTGTAGCAGATAAGTTGGGGCTCCTCAAAGCCATTCTTCTTGAGAAAAAGCAGGTGTTCTCTTAATATCGATTTTCTATCTTCCTGCACCGACTCCGGGTAGGGAATAGAATGATCAACACAGACGAGAGTTATATTAGGACGCGGAGAGATGGCTTTGGCAGCCTGGACGAGCAGCAGCAAGGTCACAGAAGAATCTGCGCCACCCGATGTAAACAGGAACCAGTCAGTTGATTGCAGGTGGTGTTTTTTAAAGACGCTGGAAAGATTATTTGATAGCGCTTCCAAGTTCATAGCGGCTTAGAACGTCTTTGATATCCTGGGTTAGAATGGAGCGCAATGCAGCTTCTGCATCATTGATAACATTAATAATTTTTAAATTTTCTTTAGGTTGAAAATCCGAGAGTACAAACTTTTCTATTTTGGCTTCTGGCATGTCTTCTTCTGGAAGGGGACCAACACCAATGCGAATACGAATAAATTTATCCGATTTCAGCTCCTTGGCAATGGATAGAATTCCTTCGTGATTGATTTCTACCGCGCCTCTTCCAACCTGAACTTCGCCATAGAGGATTTTATAATCGTCATAAACAACAATAATATTTTCCACAGGAACGCGTAAAAAGGAGGCTATATAAAGTACAGCCTCCCCGGAAAGGTTCATAAAGGTCTGCGGTTTTAGAAGGACAATTTTGTGGCCCTCAAAATCCCCCTGCCCCAGAAGAGATTTCTTTTTTTTAGTTTTGATCTGGATACTGGTGTTGTTTGCGATTACATCCACAATCTTAAAGCCAATATTTCGGCGATTGTTCATGTATCTATCGCCTGGATTCCCGAGACCAATAACTAATTTCATGGTGTTTCCTTCTGCTATCAGGCAGTTTCCTCTGTAACTTCCAGTTTAGCTGGTTTGGCAATATGGCAAACAATTGGGTTACCTTCTATCAGAATTTTAGTATCTGGCGGGAGGGGAAGGTCATCTGTGTGGATAGCTTCGCCTATCTGGAGGTGCGAAATATCCATATTGAGTGCTGGGGTCAGGTATCTTGGGAAGGTTTCAATCTCTACTTCGTGCAGGAATGTTTCCAGAACGCCACCCGCAATTAAGCCCGCTGGCTTGCCTTCAAGGTGAATTGGAATATGCGTTTTGATTTTTTCTCCGAATGTGACACGGTAAAAATCTATGTGCAGAACCTGTTCTGTTACAGGATGCATTTGAAAGTCTTTTACAAATGCTGTCTCTGTCTTCCCGTCAATATCAAGATCGTACAGTTGCGATTCAGAAATTCCATGAACAAACAGTTTGCGGATATCATCAGAAAGGACTTCGATATGATCCGTTTTGCCATGGTTGTAAATTACTGCCGGTACAAAACCAGATGCTCTGAGTTTTGCAGATTTTGTTTTGAGGTCGCGATTTTTCGCTTTGATTACTATACGTTCCATTTTATCTCCTTAAATTAATACTCGTCACAGGAAGAGCGAGCTTACAGATCTCTCTTCGTGTATCCTCAGAATTGCTTCTCCAATGAGGGGCGCAACCGAGAGAATTTTTAAATTATCCAGCCTTTTTTGCGGTGGGAGCACCAGCGTATTAGTTACGATAATTTCATCTATGGGAGCTTCGCGCAATCTTTCAATTGCGGGCCCGGACAGAACCCCATGCGTGGCAGCCGCCAGAACTTTTTTGGCTCCCTGTGCCTTCAGAGCTATGGCGGCTTTTGCTATTGTTCCCGCAGTATCGATCATGTCGTCTATAAGCAGAGTGTTTTTACCGGCCACATTCCCGACAATGTTCATGACTTCGGACTCATTTGCTCGCTCGCGGCGTTTATCAATTATGGCAAGGCCGGCATCGAGATGCTTTGCAAAAAAGCGGGCTCTCTCTGCGCCGCCAGAATCCGGCGAAACAATGACGAGATCTTGAAGGTTAAGCTCCTTAAAGTATTTAACAAGGACAGGAGAAGAAGAAAGATGATCTACCGGGATTTCAAAAAAGCCTTGAATCTGATCGGCATGGAGGTCCATGGAAATAACGCGTCTCACGCCGACTGCTTCTAACACAGTCGCTACAAGCTTCGCAGAAATGGGCACGCGAGGTTGTACTTTTCTGTCCTGGCGGCCATATCCATAGTAGGGAATTACGACGGTAATGCGCCGGGTAGATGCTCGGCGAAGAGCGTCAACAATCAGAAGCAGCTCCATTATGTTATCATTAGCCGGTGCTCCCGTAGATTGAATCACAAAAACATCTGCCCCGCGCACGTTATCCGTAATTTTGACCGAGATCTCGTCGTCAGAGAACCGCTTGATTTCAATGGGGCTAAGGTCCACACCCATATACCGGGCTATTTCACGGGAGAGCTCCAGATTGGAGGTTCCCGCAAGAATTTTCATTTCGGCTTCTACCATTAGAAAACTCCCTGCGCGAGGCGCGATTCAAGATAAGCAAGTTGTTCAGGTGAATTCACACCAAGAAATTCATCCGGATCCTCTGAACGAAAAACAACAAATTTGTTTCCGTTGTTTTTCATCAATTCTACAATATCTGTCAAGTAAAACTCACCTTGTGCATTATTATTTTCGATGCGATGAATCTGGGAACGCAGGACCGAAATGCGGAAAACAAAGACTCCTGTGTTTACTTCTCGTACTGCTTTTTCTTCCGCAGACGCATCTTTTTCTTCTATAATTTTTAGCAGTTCATTTTTGTTATTTCGAATAATTCTACCATATCCGGTTGGATCAGCAAGATGCATACTTATCACAAGGCCATCTGCGTTTTGCTCCAAAAGCATATCGTAGCTTTTTTTCATGGTTTCGGGAGTTATGAGAGGAACATCGCCATACAAAACAATGGCAAAATCTGCACTGCTGCTGAGGTATGGCTCTGCGACAGCTACAGCATGACCTGTTCCGTTTTGTTCTTCCTGTACGGCAAATGATATTTCTGAAGCAAATTGAGATTCCTGGATATACGAACCAACGATGTTGCGAACTTCGTCTTTGCCATAACCAATAATGACGATTGCTTTTTGTATTTGAGACTTGGAGAGATTGTTGAGTACGTGCAGAATCATTGGCTTGCCCGCGAGTGGGTGTAAAACCTTCGGGAGTGGACTTTTCATCCTAGTGCCCTTACCTGCCGCCAAAACAATTGCCTGCAATTTTGTCATGTCTGGACTTGTTTTCAGCATTTTTACTTCCGGCGTTTTTGCTGGGCCGGGAGGATTCGAACCTCCGTATGGCGGTACCAAAAACCGCTGCCTTACCGCTTGGCGACGGCCCAGTGTTTAGCGACTGAAAAGCTTTACATGAAAACCCTTCAGAAGCTTTGAATTGAATACCAGTTTATCTGCGAAAAATCCCTTTGCAATGTTTCCAGTGCACGAGTAGTATTTGCCGAATCGGAGTCACCAGGGGCGATGGCATAAAAAGATGAACCACTTCCGCTCATCCCGTAAAAGACATCCTGCCCGGTTTCCAGTGAAAGAGTGCGACTAAGGGCATCCATTCCACTTTGCAGAATCATGCCGCTTTCTGGAAATAACCGTACAGCTACATCAAGAAACTCATTAAAAGCAAGCGTAGAATCTGCAGGAATAGCCTGTCCCCATTGGGAAAGAAATTCTTTTGATTCTTTGCTGCGCTGTTCTGCGAATGGCAGGGATAGACCGTTCGAACCGCTATCCTTCCAGACTCTTTTCAATAAACTGGCGCATTCTCTGAAAGAATGTGCAAGTACAGACTTGTTTTTCGCATCACTTTGTAAAGTCTTTTTCAACTCTCCAAACATAACTCTGGTAGAAAAACCAAAACCAGGAATTCCAATAATGCCGGTAAAAGACGGAAAATGGATGTGTCCAATCACTTCTCCTTGGCCGCTCACAAGAGAAGGAACGGGATTTAAAAAGAACGGAATATCGGATCCCAGCGAAAGACTCCTTTCCTGAATGGCTGGATATATTCTTTCATAATCGTCCGGAGGGAGCATGCTGGCCAAGTGTCTCAAAATGGCTCCGGCATTAGAGCTGCCGCCTCCGAGCCCTGCAGGAGACGGTATTCTTTTTTCAATGGTTACGTCCAGTTTCGGAAGCGGAGGCAAATTGTGTTCGCGCAGAATTTCTGAAAAGAGAGAGAGTGCTTTTCCAATCAGGTTTTCTGAAAGCTGATCGGAGGAAAAAGCAGGCTTGAGCTTTTCCTCAAAGTGCGTGGGCAGTCTGGAAATAAAATGCAACTTCCCGTGGCCCCGTTCAAGGTGGAGGGTGTCTTGCAGGGAAACAGGCAGGAACAGGCTTACTATATGGTGAAATCCGTTTGGCTTTCTGAAGGGAATCCACAAACCAAAATTTATTTTCGCAGGCGATGCAATAGTAGCGCGAGAGGAAAAATTAAGATTCATTATCGCTCTCACCACCTATGGATATTGCTCCACGGATAACGCGGTATAATCCCAACCCAAACCCAAGCATGGTTCCAATAAAAAAGAAGACGGGCTTTGCTTTCCAGAGCTTGTCGAGATAAAAACCACCGAATGAGAAAATTATTAAAAATGTAAGAAACTCAAATCCAATCTGGCTTACTTTTCCGATGCTTTGGAGCTTTCCGCCGGATCTGGCTGATGGGTTTTTGATTTCGTGATGTTTACGCGCCCGTGATTCCGAAGCCTGCAGCGAGTCGAGGTCCGACCGCAATTTTTCAATTTCCTCTCGCGATAACATGGTTCAAAACGGGACTCAAGGGCGCCCTGTCAATCAATGCTTATTTGATACTGGTCGCACTGGCCCAGGGACCTCCGCGTTCCCTGTAGTCGAGCAAAAGTTAAGCATGGTAACAACCCGATAATGTATTATGGCAAGTCCTGGCTTTTTATCGAAAACATTAATGAAGCAGATTGAACGTAAAAAAATGCGCATTGGTGGAGCGCGCATTGTTACGGACGATATCAATAAGCTCAAGGGTCTTACGACAGATCCGGAAATTCCAGAAGTCGATAAAATCAATTCTTACAGAGAGCCTGTAACCATTGAATACTACATTCCCAAAGAAAGCCGTTTTGCCTACGAAGTAAAGAACCTTTACATTCCGTTGCACGATCCCATTCCAAAGAATGACGACCAGCGTCGCGTTGCTGAGTACTTTCTGGAAAAAAAGCAGCCAATTGACATGGTAGAAGTGATGAACGTGTTTCCGCAATACCTGGCCGCAATTCTTCACTATTTAAGTCCCATCATGCACATCCATGAACTTCTTTCCAGAGAGCTCCAGACAGGTCTCAACGAAGACCTACCCGCGTCTGTGCGGCGAGCAATGTACTTAACCGAAGTGCTGCGGAAATATGAACCTACACTTCCGTCATTGGAATTGCTGGGCGATTATACCACGTTTAACCTGAACTGGTTTGTGCGCTATTTTAACGAACGCAGTATTGAAATAGCGCTGGAAGACCCAACAGTGGAGTATCTTATAACACGCCATTTGCGCGCAATGGAGCAGCTTGGCCAAAGAGAAACCGAACGCTTTTATATTTTGAAGGATATATATCTGGAGCAGGCGTTTTCTAACATTGAAGAAGATTTTGCAGATGAGTTCGTCTAACTTTTTAGAGTTTAGTTAAGGGAGCCGCTATTTTTTCAAAATTTTGGAAAAATTATAAATTTAGATCCTTATACTTTGCGCAAGGAAAGCTTAAAAAATTGATTTTTAGAGGTTTCCTTAAAATTCTGCGCGCAGCCCTGCTCCCATTCCTGTAGAATAATCTTCTATAGTGGGAGAATAGAAAACGGTGACGACAATACTGATCCCGGCAGATAAAACGAGAAGTTTAATGCCCGCCGAAATTTCGTGCAGTGGATGCGTTATTCCCGCAAAAGATTGTACTTTTTCCCGTTCTCCATGAAATGGAAAGATAGATGACCATGAGACAAAGGGAATCCAGGGGAAAAGAATGTCCGAATTCAATACTAAAGAGGCTTCAAAGGCATCGTTTGCAAAATTGTTCTTATAGAAAAAGTTTTCTGGTTTGTCGGGATGAAAGCCAAGCCAGCGATTCCACGCACTTTCGCTGAATATATTAAGATCCAGTCCACTGAAAATGCCGGGTTCTTGTCCCTCCCCCTTGTGCATCCGGCCCGCATACCACAGGTTTGACTGAACATCGATTAGCCCAAACCGTGAAAAAAAAGCAGCCCCCAGCTTCCATTCGGGGTAACCGTAATGTTCAACGGGAATTACACCCTTTTCTGAAAATTGTAAGCCATTGCCCGGGCTTAATTCTATCATGGCATTGATTAAGTTCTGGTCCCTGCTGAAAACGGCACGAGAGAAATACAGAGAAATATCGCCGAGACCCGATTGCGGATTATTGCCAATGGTCTCAAACATGGGGACATTAATCTCCATTTCCATGGAGTCTGTAACGGGAAGCGTAAGGCGCTGTTCCCGGAAAAAGAAAACTGTATCTGATGAAAAATAGATCTTCTGGTAGGCGTCCAGAGCAGAAAAGCCGGACTCGGTGAGATGAACCGTGCGAAGTCGATGGATTGTAGTGGTGGATACAGGGACGGAAAAAAGAAGAAGCACCAGAATTACCAGGTACTTCTTCCCAAAGCTAATAACCGGTGAAGTCGATACCGGGATTAGCCTTTTTTGTTGTTCTGGTTTGCATAGTACCAAAACGCGAACCCGCCCATTCCAACGAGAAAGGCCACAGTGAGTGCGGACCAGAGGATTGGCTGTAAGTCAAAGCTGTTGTTAAATGCTGCAAATATTTCCATATTCATCTCCCTTTTATAAATTACTGACAGAGAGTAATTCTTTTAGATAACGGTGCAACCATTTTTTTTCTACCAAAGGAATGTACTCATCTTTTTGTGGCTTTGAGTTTTCCTTGGCTATGAACAATTCCGAATTTTATTTTTCTGGCAACTCTCTCTATTCCGAAGAATTTGGGGATATCTATTATTCTCGCGAGGGTGGTTGCGCAGAGAAGCGGCACGTTTTTATGGAAGGCAATGCTCTCGTGAGTCGCTGGAGTGCTGCTCCCGATCTATTTGTTATAGCAGAGCTGGGCTTTGGCACGGGTTTAAATTTTATTCTAACAGCCGATTTATATCTATCGCTGCCACACCAGCAAAGGCCTTCCCGGCTGGTTTTCATGTCTGTCGAAAAAAAACTTCTACCAAGACACATACTGTTGCAGGTTCTCGATGCCTGCGCCATACCGTTTGCCGAGACCTTTCTGGGCCGCTATACGCTTTTGCCCAATGGCCTGCACAGTATATTCTTTGACGATGGCCGCATAGAGCTGCGGTTGCTGGTGGGGGAGGCAGAGAGAATGCAACTATGGAATGGACCGGTAGATGCCTGGTATCTCGATGGATTTTCTCCACAAAAGAATCCAGAAATGTGGTCAGAATCTGTTTTTAAGACAGTGGGCAAGCTGTCGAGGCCAAATGCCACGGTGGCTACTTATACCGTTTCTGCCATGGTGCGCGAAAGGCTTCGATCCCAGGGATTTATAACAGAGAAGGTTCCCGGCTTTGGCAGAAAAAAAGAAATGCTGGTAGCCCGCCGGGAGGGCATTCCACCCCACGCCATGCGCAAGCCCCAGACTGTAGCCATTATTGGCGGCGGCATTGCTGGTTGTCTTTCTGCGCTGGCACTTGAACGCAGGGGATACCACGTGCATCTTTTTGAGTCCCGTTGGGAGCTTGCTGCCGAGGGTTCGGGAAACAGAGCCGGGATGGTTCATCCGCATATGAGTGGCGACGATTCTGTGATGACGCGGCTGAATGCCAGCGGCTATTCATTTACGGTGAATCATCTGAGAGATATATACGGTTGCCACGAATTTCATCAGACTGGTTTGCTGAACATCCAGACAGAGCAAGAAGAGGTTCGCATGCATAAGGCGATTGCCCGCTATAATTTCCCGGCAGCGTTTATAGAGGCAGACGGGCGCAACTCTTGGCTGGGGTTTTCTGGATTTGTACAGCCGTCCTGTTTTTGTGAATCGGTTATGAGCCATCCCGGGATATCGATTCATTTGGGAGAGCGCGTGGAGAACTTTGAGTATCGCAGCGGGGAATGGGAGCTTGCAGGAGCGAACGGCATTCTGGGGCGAGCAGAGATATTAATTTTAGCGAATGCTGCTGCGGCCAGACGGGGGAAGGATTTTTCGTGGCTGCCACTGCGAGAAATTAAAGGGCAGGTAGTCTATGTTCCCTCGCACTCTTTTCAGAATCTTGCCGGCTTTCCGGTGTCTTCCAGGGTATACACAATTCCGCTGGGTTCAGAAGTTTTGCTTGGAGCCACCTTCGAAAAAGAATTTGAACACCGCGATTACGACGAGCAGAAGAATTTTGAGTTATGGGAAAAGCTGGAGGAAGACTATAAGTCGCAAACCGATTCGCCCGATTTAGCTTCTCTGCCGGGGCGCGTCGGTTTTCGCGCGGTTACCTATGACAGGCTTCCTCTGGTTGGCAGGCTTCCCAGGGAAGATTCGTATTCCAGAGAGTATGTGGCCAATCTAAAAGCGCGCCGCCCAGCGGAGTATCCGGACTCGCCGGAGAGTTACTTTCCGGATCTCTATATTTTAAGCGGGCTTGGTGCCAGGGGACTTGTCTATGGACCATTGCTGGCAGAGCAGCTTGCCGCCGACATTGCCGGCGAGCCATATTATATTCTTCCGGCCGATTATGCTTTCTTGAATCCTGGCAGGTTTCTAATTCGGAATCTCCGCCGCCAGCCTTCGGAAAAAATATTCTTTTGATCGTGCATGCTGCAAAACTCATAAATACGTGAACGGTCGGCTGATAGAAAAGTAAAACTTTTCTTAAAACAGCCGATACTGAAGCTATGAAACCAGCGACTTCCGTGGAACCAGTCTACAGGGTGGGTATTTCCCTGTCTTTTGCAGTATTGCTGACCTTAGCCATACTAACTATTACTATTGCAGCAGTGCTGGCTGGAGGACTCATGTTCGGCAAAAGCCAGGTACGTGATCTCCAGGTGTACTCAATGGATAGAAATTACCAGCTTGCGCGAACACTTTTTGGCGTGGCATCTGCCTATCCACTCGACAATAAAACGAGCATGGAACTGTCAGGAATATTTGCAGGGATTGTCATGAGTGAAAAAACACATGGAATAAGAATTCACGAAGTATTTATTCTTGGCAAAAAGGGCGAGGTGCTTTCGCACAATGATTTTACAAAAGTGAGCCCGCGCGGTGATTCCGTAAATATGATTTCGGATCGGTACAACAAAGAGGCTTTCCAGAAAGCTCTTACGATTCCACGCGGCGAAATTCAGGTTTCCCCCTGGCCCTTTGAAATACCGGCAACAAACAATACACTGCAGGCAGGCTACCTTGCCTCATTGAAACGGGTGCATCTGTATTCAGCGCCGCTATTCAATGCAAAAGGTGAAGTGATGGCATCGATCCATGTTGCCATGGAAGATACGCTGCTGCAGGCCCAGGCCGAAAAACTTCTGCATTCACTGGGGCAGATTCTGCTGGTTTCCGTTGTGTTTGCCCTCTTGTTAAGCGCTTTGCTGATTGTAGCAGTTCACGGAAGATTTTTGTATGTTCAAAGAACATGGGAAGAGGCTATTCGATACAGGCTTGAAAATGAATACATGAAAGATGCTTTTTCGCGCGATGTACAAGGTCTCCAGAATAAAATCACAGAGTTAGAGAGAAAGACAATTGCTTCTCCGGTGCCTCCCAGAAAGCAGGAAGCTGTAGAGGCAATTTTTATCGAGGATGAAAAGGCCTGATATGCTGGAAATGAATACAGTGAAAGATAACAAAATTCTTGTCGTCGATCTTTCCGGGGCTCTCGATTCACAGACGAGCTCTGATTTTAAATCGTGGGTAGAAGAAAAAATTCTCGATGGATACCGCTATCTCTCTCTCAATTTAGCTGACCTTGAGTATTTGTCTTCCCGTGGAATTGCTGTTCTTCTGGAAGTGCAGACTATTTTGCGCAAAATGAGAGGCGAAGCCGTTCTCATTCATGTGAATGATGAAATCTCCCGTTTGCTCCGATTCTTTCATATAACCGATAAGATCAAGGTATTAAGTGGAAAAAGCGAGGCAGCAGCCTATTTTCAGGGAGTAGAAATCACGGCTCCACAAATAGTGAAAAGTGAAGCTATAGAATCCGAAAAATCTTCGGGGGTTCTTGAGCTTTCCAGTTCAGAAGAGAATCTGGAGAAAACGCCACCTTTGCCAGCCGCCCCCCAGATTCAGTCTGTGGCAGAGAAACCTGCAGAACAGACTGCACAATCAGACGAAGAGGTTCCTGAGAAACCGGTAGAAGTTTCTGTTGCGTTTGGTGTTCGCGAAATATTCTGCCAGAATTGTGGCACAAAATTAAAAGTAACAAAACCGGGCAAATATATATGCCCTTCCTGCAGACTTAAGTTTACGTACGGCGGGTGATTATTTAGAAGGCTTTTTGGCTTCTGCTTCCGGGATGACAGAAATTTTTTTCTTGAGATCCCACTTTCTGTACGGAGCAAGTGCTTCTATGCGGGCGTCCGTGACAAAGTAGAATTTCTCTGCATATTTCACAAGAGCCCCATGGTAATCGGAATGTTTTCCCTTGAAATCTACCCGCCCCAGTTCTTTTACGGCAGACCAGTTGTCGCACGTTTTCAGCACGGGTACTTTGTACAGGTGGAGTTCGCGGATTTTGCCATCGGTTAATCCGCGCGATAGTAATGTTTCCCAGTCCATTATACCTTTCAGGGATAATGGTACGCATGGTCAAGATTTTTTGCTTTCTTTTACAGAGCGCACAGGTACTATGGCATTTAAAAACGACAATTGAGTGCCCGCATTTCTGGAGTAAAAGAATATATGAAATTTCAAACTGGTAAAGATCTCATCGAAAAAGCAATGGCTCGCATTGATACAATTGTGCCGGCCCGCGAAACAACTACGCTTCTGTCGAATGTTTTTATTACCATTGAGAAAGACTCGGTGAGCATTACTGCCTCGGATATGGAAAGTACCGTGCGCATAGCCGTGCCGGCAGAAAATACAGAGCAGGGCGAAATTATTGTGCGGGCAAAAAAGTTTTCAGAAATTGCACGCCAGCTCCGTTCCGATCAGATTGTATTTAAGACTGTAGAACCCGAGAATGCAGAATCCGTAGAATCTGATGAAACCCTATATGACGTGTTAATAGAAGGTTCTGGAAAAAGCTCTGCCCGCTATAAAATGTCTGGCAAAGATCGATCTCTTTTTCCTGCCATTAACCAGGTCTCCGAAGACAGGCTTTCTAATGTTCCGTCTGCCGTACTTGACGAAATGGTTAAAAAAACAATCTACTCCATTACACAGGAAGATAATCGCTATATTTACAATGGCCTTGCTTTTCAGGCTGACGGCAACAAACTTACTATTGTGGGTACAGACGGGCGCCGCCTTGCTGCTATCAGTCGTACATTAGAGAATCCCGTAACGCTTTCGCCCGATGCAGCAGCCGATACGGTTGTGCATTCCAAAGCCATCCGCGAGTTGCAAAAGCTCATAGACTCTGCCCCAGTTGTAAAACTGGGAGTAGAACAGCGCGACATATTTTTTAAGATTGGAGACGCAGAGCTCGTGAGCCGCCTGGTAGAAGGCAAATTTCCTGATTACAGACGCGTGATTCCAGAGAGCCTTTCTATCGAGTTTACGCTGAATCGGGAAGATCTTCTCAATGCTTTGTCTCAGGTAAAGGTAATGACAGAGCCGCCTTCGTTTCAGGTTCGCTTAACCCTTGAGGGAGGAGAACTCCACCTCGTTGCGAATACTCCCCAGGTTGGTACGGCAGAGATGACTCTGCCCATTGGCTATACAGGTGAAAAGCTTCAGATCGGTTTTAACGCAACCTATATGATAGACATTCTTCGGTCATTGAGCTGTGAAACGGTAAAACTTGGATTTAACGATTCAGCGCGTCCGATTGTTGTTTTTGATACTGACGATGCGGACTTTCTTGCGCTTGTCATGCCCATGAAAATTTAAGGAAGTTAAATTTTTCTAAAAGAATTCCTGCCGGTGTGTATTAAGGGTGATCTATTAAAAATTTTAATCAAATTTTTAATTCGTAGAGGTTCCCTTTAATGTTTGCAGAAACCGGTTTAACAGCTTTGCGGGCTCTTGCCGTCAAGCTTACAAATTTCCGGTGTTATCCCTCTCTGGAAATTTCACTGGACAGTGATCTCGTTTTGATTACGGGCCACAACGGCGCTGGCAAAACGTCTATTCTCGAAGCGGTTTCTGTTATTTCCTCTCTCAAATCGTTTCGGGGCGCCAAAGACCAAACCATGGTTCAATGGAGCGAGGACTTTTATTCCATTCAATTGCGGTATCGCATGGCCGCTGGAGAGGAAGAAGTTCGGCTTGCTTATGGAAAGAATCCGGGAACCTCCGGGCCCATGCAGAGAAAAATTACTCTCAATCGGGAACAGGTAATTAAGTCGGCGGATTTGCTGGGCAGATTCCGTTCGGTTGTTTTTTCTCCCGATGATATTTCTATCGTGGATTCTGCTCCGGGGGTGCGAAGAAAATTTTTTGATCTCGTTTTATCAACTATGTATCCGGCATACTTCAGTTCCCTGCGGCATTATCATAAGTCTTTAGATATGAGATCTTCATTATTGAAATCAGGGGAAAAAAGAGCAGATGTGTTTGACGCCATTGAATCAGAAATGGCAATTCATGGCGCTGCATTACAGAACTACCGACTGGAGTTCGCTGAAAAGTACAGCCAGCCTTTTGGTGAGTATATTGAGCAAATTTCCGGTGGGAAAGATTCATGGAAGCTCGTGTTTCGGCCTTCGGTAGAGGGTGGCGAGCAAACAGAGTTGTTTAGAGCGGCTCTGCAGAGTCGGCGTGGAAAAGATTTTGTCGTGAAGCAGAACACAGCCGGAGTACAGAGGGACCTCTGGAAAATAGAAAACCCGCAGAGTGGACAGGATCTTTCTGATATTGCATCGCAGGGTCAAAAGCGCACGGCTGCTCTATCCCTTAAAATGGCCCAGTATGCTTACTATACCAGAATTACCCGCCAGATCCCGGTGCTTTTAATAGACGATGTACTCAATGAGTTAGATCTTTCCCGTCGAAAGCAGTTTATTCAGTTTCTCCATAAAACCGGACAGGCTATTGTCACAACCACGGATGTAACTGGAATGGAAGACTTTCTGGAAGAAAGGGCCGGCCGAACAAGTATAACGCATTACGAAATTTCTGGAGACAAAACTCCCGTCGCCCGCAGACTGCTATAGTCTGTTATATCCTCAAGAACTTTTTTAATCCGCCGATAACATACTGTGCTTCGACTGTTGATTATTATAGTTTTGCCAGCGTTTATTCATGCGAGCAGCGGAATTCCGCGCATACAATCCCTAGAGTATTCCGATGTGCAAATCCAGGAACAGAGAAAAGAAACTGCCGAAAATCTTCGCAGAATTGCAAGCGGGGAAATTCCTTCCCTGCGCTTTCGTTTGTACCGCCTTAAAAAAGAGGACAACTTTTTTACAGTGATGGCAAAAACAATGCTCGATCACGATACCCTTTCTACTGTCAACAACCTTGAAACACTGTGGTCGCATTCTCCCGGCGATGAATGGATCATTCCCAATGCCAGAGGTGTGGCCATGCGTGGCGATGTTGCAGAGATTGCATTAAAATATAAGGTACCTCTTTCTGCCGTGTTCAGCGTACCGGGCCATCCCGGATTTTATTTTATTGCCGGTGCAAAACTTGCAGTGGAGCAAAAGGCCTTCTTGAACTTAACAGCATTTATTAGACCCGTCTCTGGCAAAGTGACTTCTCCCTTTGGAAAAAGAGCCGATCCCTTTACCCACAAGGAAAAGTTTCATAAGGGAATAGACATTGCCTGCGAAATTGGAACTCCCGTTGTAGCGGCTGCTTCTGGAACTATAGAATTTGTCGGGTGGAAAAGCGGCTATGGAAAAACGGTGATCATAGACCATGGGAACGGATATAAAACACTTTATGGGCATTTGAGCAATTACTCTATTGCAAAAGGTGCTAAAGTAAAGCAGGGAAGCAAAATAGCCCTTTCCGGCGATACGGGTAGATCGACAGGTCCTCATCTGCATTTTGAAGTAAGAAAAGGCGGCACGCCACAGAGGCCCCTTTTTGCAGAGCACGGCAGTTAATCCAGTTTCCAGGTAAGGTCTGAAAAAGTCTACGGAAGGATTTCTTCGGAGGTGCCCTAAAAATAAATTTTTCTACCTCGGCCAAAATTATGCTATTTATATCCCAATAAAAATCTGGCTTCGCGAACAACGATGGGATCCTTATCGGTTCTTGAAATGGACTGTATTCTCTGCTTTGCGCGAGGGTCAGGTATTTTGATGAGCTGATCCATAATTACGATAATTTCCATGGGGTCTTCGTAAACATAACTACGTTTAATGAGATACGTATAGGCGCGGGGATCCTGGTACCAGATGAGCGTATCGTACACTTCCCGCAAGACATTTATATTTTTCTCTTTAAGCATAAGGAGAATTCTGGAGAAGTAAATTTTTTTGCTGCGTTCACTTGGGAAGTTGCGTATGTTGCGCAATGCAATTTCGCGGATCATCCATTCAGGATCGCGAAGCATTTCGCCAGATGACTTCAGCTCCTGGTCGTCGTTGGCAAAAGAAACCAGAGCGCTGAGCGCATGGTAGCGCAGCATGGCGCTGTTAGTTTTGAGCATGGGTGGAATATAGCTTAAATTGTTTGCCAGGGAAAATCTTTCTGTTATTTTGAGGGCTTCTATCTGGACTCTTTCGTGCTGCGTTAAAAGGCCGGCCAGAATAATTTCGTGCTCTTTGAGCGTAGAGGGCGCAATCTGAAAAGCGGAAAGGATCTCTACTTTCTCCTGCCAGTTCTTCGATTTATATTCTTCGAGCGTAATTGTGGGATTGGTTAGAGAGGCTTCTCTTTTATTGGGGCCGGTACAACTGACGGCAAAAATGGCAAGGAGTAATAGTGCGTAATGTTTCATGTCAGTACCGAAATTCAAAGGTGGCAATAACCCTTTCTATCTGGTGGGATTCTTTCCTGAAAAAAGAAGAGAGATACGAAGAGACGACAGAAAAATCTATCTTCAATTTTTCCCCCCAGAATTCGCTTCCGGCGTATCCGCCAAGTCCTGCTGTAATCAGCCATTGTCTATCGTTTTTCCCGTCTGCTGAATAGTAGTTTTCGGTGAGCACACCGCTGCGAAATAACAAACCTTTCCAGAATGCGATAGGAAAAGTGCCTCCTGCATGAAGTGTGAAATAATCCAGAAATCCACTTTCCATAGATGGAACCAGATTCACGTTGTTTTCTATGTACAGAGCGTTTCTCCAGTCTGTATATTCGGTTTCAAGGGCGAGGATGATTTCTTTGCTTCTCCAAGCTACTCCGGTGCGAAACAGACCCGGGTGGGTTTCCTGTATGGGACTCAGAGATATGGGCGATGGCAGCAAATACGATGCCCCTGGCCGGAAGAGGGCCCCCCAGGAAAACTGCTCTCCCGTCCAAGAGACAGAAACAGAGGAGCTGAAGGCGTAGCCAAAATACAGGTCGGACTGGTTGGCTACGCCGAGGCCAGCAGTGAAACCCGCGTTCCAGTGCCGCGATAGCGAAACGGCAAGCACTGGCTCTATGGCATAATACCGATAGCTCCCATCTGGATAGCCTCTCATAAAGGGTGAATGAATAAGCAGGCCAGTAGAGTAATTGCTCCAAAATGGCATAAGAACGGCGAGCAGTGGGAGTTCTGATGCCGATACAGCTTTTTGCGCATTGAAATTGTCCACCCGCGTAGAACCGAGCACGCTGAGCGCAGCGCCTCCATGGATGGCATTGGCTGCAAACGATGGATTGTAAGAAAGCGCGGATATATCTTGAGACCACGACGTACCTGTATTGCCGGCGCCGGCGCCCGCTCCATGAAACGTTGTTCCATATGGGCGGAAATCAGCATGGCTGTTCCATACGGGCCACAATGCTAAGCTGACAGCAAAAATCACGCGGGCGGTTGCCATTTTAACGGCACGCCCGATTTGATGATACCCGGCAATACAGGACACTGGCAAAAAATCCAACCACCCCTTATTTATCTTTATCCGCAGAAAGATGAATTTCGCTGAGTCTGTCGACGAGGTATTCGTAAGCTTCGTCGACATCGTCCGAAAAGTGCAGATAGTTGAGATCGTTTTCATGAATCATACCCCACTCGACAAACGTTTCAAAGTGGATCAGCTTTTTCCAGTATTCCGTTCCGTAAATTACTATTGGCAGAGGTTTGGATAATTTGTGCGTCTGGATGAGAGTTAGCAGTTCAAAGAGTTCGTCCATGGTGCCAAAACCTCCCGGAAAAACAACGAGGGCTTTAGCAAGATTCATGAGCCAGTATTTTCTCATAAAAAAGTAATGAAAGTTGAAACTCAAAGAGGGTGTGATATAGGGATTAGGTTCCTGCTCAAATGGCAACGATATATTGAGTCCCACAGAGAGACCTTTGGCGAGGGAGGCTCCTCTGTTTGCCGCTTCCATCATACCGGGGCCTCCGCCAGAGCAAATCAGGAATCTGCGATTGCTGGTCTTGGTTCGGTTAAGCTCTTTAGACCATTTAGTGAGTTTACAGGCAAGGCGCGATGCATCGCGGTAATAGCCAGATATTTTCTTTTGCAATTCAAAGCGTTTCCATTCGTCCGCGCCTGCACCTTTCGCTTTTAGATCTCTCTCCAGCCTGCGTATGCCAGAGGGAGACAAAGAACGGGCTGAACCAAAAAAGACGATGGTGTCCTGCACGCGCATTTCTTTAAATTCTTGATCTGGAAAAATATATTCCGATAGTAGGCGTATGGGGCGGGCATCCTTGGATTCTATAAATTCAGCGTTTTCAAAAGCGATCGGATTTCCCTTGTTTCTTTTCATACTCTTAAGTACGGCATATTTTGCACAGGGCCAAAGTCAAATTTATCCCCCCTTGACCGGAAATGGATTTGCCGAAGATTCTGGGGTGCGAACCAACAGGGCCCGCACCTGGCAGCCACCACAGACTTCTTTGGTTGTATCGCGCATTCGCACAGAGCGCTATTTTTTTGCAGAGGGACTTGGTCTTCACCATGTTCTGCTGGGCGAAGATGAGTTTGCTGCTGCAGCTCGCCTGGGAGAGCCCATTCACAGAAACTATGCCTACCCAGAAACGCTGGAGTACATGGTAGACGGCTGGCGCATTGTGGCGACTTGCCAGGGTGGAGTAGTTAGAAGGCTAAAATTGTTTCCTCTGGAAACTAGGGATCTGGAGAGTGCGCTTGGCGTGTTTCCCGCAACCATGAAGCCCATAGCCGAAGACTTTATCCGGCACTATAAAACTACACAGGTATTGGCCTTGCCCGACTCTGTGCACATATATTCTCGTGGTGTTTCTTATTACTGGGAAAATGGCACCAAGAGTTTATCGGCGATTGAAGTTTACGCTCCAACTCGTTCTTTGCCAAAAGAATTAAGTGGCTATTGAAAAGCGATAGCCCGGCGAACAGAGCTTATTTTAGCCAGCCGGATTTGCGAAACCAGATATACAACCCTAACGAAATGACGGCCATAAATCCCAGAGCAATGGGGTACCCCAGCGGCCAGGTGAGTTCCGGCATGTGCTCAAAATTCATGCCATATATGCCGGCAAGAAATGTGAGAGGCATAAAAAAGAGAGAGAAGATAGTGAGCAGGCGCATTACCTCTCCCGTCTTAAAAGATGCAATGGAAAGATGAACGGCAAGAAGATGGCTTGTTGCTTCCTGCAGTTCATCCGCGTTGTAAAGCATGTGAGATGCCATTTCCACGGAATCCTGGAGATCTGCCGAATTCTGGATAATGGATTTAATTTCACGGCTGATGAGAATTTCTTTGTGCTGGGCCAGCATGCGTTTGTACACATAAGCCTTTTGTTTGATCTCATAAAGATCTTCGAGAATTTCTGTATTCCCTCTATTCTTGAATATTTTTTCCTCTATTGTGTCAATGGAGTCCTGCTCGTTTTCTACGGCATCTTCGTATGATTTAATGACGCTGTCTATCAGTTCCATAACAATTTCTTGCGGCGAGTCGAGTCCAGATAAAACCATCGATTTGATTCTACGCGTGATGGAGTTTTCTTTGCGGTGCATAGTGATCAAAAAATCTTTTCCCATAAAGATAGAAACCTTGCGGGTAAGTTCGCGAACATTGGTGCCCGTGTAATGGCAGTCCTCGTCAAAGTGGCGCAGCACCATAAAAATAATATCCTCAAACTTTTCTATTTTGGGTAAATGTTTTGGGTCGAGTGCATCCTGCAGGGCAAGAGGGTGAAGCTTAAATATTTTGGAAATTTCCTGAGCATCTTCTTCTGTCTGGTCAATAATGTCAATCCAGTGGCACGATTCTGTTTGGAGAACGACTTCTATCATAGAGCAGAGAATAAAAATTCTGCGTGGCGCGTATATCCCAAAAAGCAGCCGCGTCTGTTTTACGATAATTCTCTGCCCTATCATGCTTCTAAGTATCCTCTGAAAAAGTCCCTCCGTGGACTTTTTGCCTGCGGCTTGCTAC
>DYKF01000380.1 GCA_020722745.1 Caldithrix sp. | reverse complement strand
CGGGGTCGGAGAGACACAGGTGGTGGTGGTTATCTTGCAACATACCTTTCCTTTTTTACAAGACCCGCATTGACCAGATAATGACCAGCCGCCGGTGCACGCTTTTCTACATTCATGTACAGTCTCAGTAGTACAACCCCCGCTGCCGTCTCCACCTCCGCCGCCAGGTGTTGGTGATGGTCCGCCGCCAGGTGGTATTGCGACACAACAATGAGCAACGCAATATTCGGTTTCCCAGTTACATTGACCTTCATTGTTGTTAACGCACATCCACGGATTACATTCGGCAAATACTTGCGTTGGCAGTAAAGTCAGAACTATAAAAAGAAGTAAAAAAATTATCAGCAATTTTTCCTTCATGTACTCAAAATATCACAAAGACGAGTAAAAATCAAAATATTATTGGACAGCTAATCCACCTTCTTTCATGAGCAATTCCAATAATTTATTATCTGAAGTAGGCCAACTTGTAATAGATTTACCAGTATTACTAATCATCCACACTTTAAACTTTGATAATGCGGCGGCAGTATTTCTAACTCTATTAGGAACACTATCGATGAATGTTATTGTACTGAAGAAAGTCAAAGTATCCCCGTCCAAATTTGTTCCCATTCCCCAAATATATCCAGCTTCTGTAAACAAAGAAATATTCTTTACCTTTTTCCCATTCACCAGGGCAATGTTGATTTCAGAAACTGCGCGTACTTCAACACCGTCAACTTCTTTGGGCGCGGCATTGCCTTTGTACCAGGGAATGATAAGATATTTCTTCTGAGCCGCAGAATTTACGCTTTTATCAGAATTCTGGTATGGAACACCATCGTTGATATCGTTGGCATAGACTGGAATGGCGATGTCAAGAGGATTTCTTTCGCCTTTTTGGACTTCGGCAAGCATTTGCATATAGGTTTCAAACGACTGACCCGGATGGCTCTTCTCCCAGACGCTGTAGATACTGCGAGCCATGAACTCGGCATAGGATTTCTCGCCAACTGTTACTTTTCTTATAACCGGATCAAGAGAGCCGTCGGTAATCAGTTTGACATCAATCTGCGCTCCAGAGTCCGAAAACTCATAGTGAATAGTCTGTGTGGAAACATCTTTTAAATCCACTTCCGACGGTGTTTTAGTTTCTGTAGGCTCAAACGTAGCCGTCGCCGTCTCCGCTGGCGTTGGCGTATCCATTGGAGTTGGAGTTTCAATGGCTTTTGGCGTGGGGGTCGGCTCGGGGGTTTTGGTAGGTGGTATGGCGGTCGGCGTGGGGGTGGGGGTAGGCGCTCCCAGGCTTTGCAGGGAGCAGGCGTTGAGCCAGAGCGTC
>DYKF01000110.1:3013-8606 GCA_020722745.1 Caldithrix sp. | reverse complement strand
CGTTTTCTCCGCAAAATGCCGGTGAATTTACCCTGAGCGGAGTCGAAGGGTCCATGTACCGGAAGTAAGCTCTGAACGCGAAGCGAGCCGAAGGCAAAACTTTTTCAGAGCTTACTTTAGTAAGATCTGAACGCGAAGCGAGGGAGCCTGGCCCCGAGTGCCATTGCCCAGCAGTGGGGTATTGAGCAGGGTTAACCAACCCCTACACAATAATCCGACGAAACTTTCTCTTGCCCACGCGGAATATATATGTCCCCTTTGATATGTTTAATTTAGGATCAGAAAGAATAGTTTCGCCTCTGTCCTCGCCAATTTGATAGACGCTGTTAGATGCAACCAGGCGACGCGCCTCCGAATTGGATTCCGCCAGAGAAGACATGCGCAATAAATTTAACAAACCAATCCCCCCATTCTCCAAAGCAGATGCAGGACATTCCCACTCTTCAATGTCCTCGGGAAGACCACGGTTTTTAGGATCGTGGATTTTTTCCCATTCGCTGCGGGCCGCACCAGCCTCCTCTACAGAATGGAAACGCGACACAATCTCAGTGGCAAGCTGCGCCTTTGCCTCTTTGGGATGATAGCCGCCCTCCTCCACTTTTTGCTTCAGGGCCGCAATATCGCTTAAAGTGAGATCCGAAAGCAGGCGGTAGTATTCCCACATGAGAGAATCCGAAAGGCTCATCATTTTACCAAAAATTTCCAGAGGCTCTTCTTTGATGCCAATATAATTTCCAAGCGATTTGGACATTTTCTTTTCGCCATCGAGACCAACGAGTAACGGAAGCGTGATGACAATCTGAGGTGGTTCAGAATTTTTATCCTGAAGATACCGCCCAACGAGCAGATTAAACTTTTGATCCGTCCCACCTATTTCCACATCCGCCTTGAGGGCTACAGAGTCGTATCCCTGCATGAGGGGATATAAAAATTCTACCAGAGAAATAGGTACCCCGCTTTTATACCGCTTAGAAAAATCATCGCGCTCAAGCATCCGGGCAACAGTCATGGACGATGTAATTTTAAGAATATCTTTAAGATTTAATTTAGATAACCATTCTGAGTTAAAAACGACTTTAGTTTTAGCCGGATCCAGAACTTTAAAAACCTGCTCTTTGTACGTAGCCGCGTTTTTCTCCACTTCTTCCGAAGTGAGCGCAGGGCGCGTTTCCGACTTTCCCGTAGGATCGCCAATGAGAGCCGTGTAATCGCCAATGAGAAAATAGATTTCGTGGCCGTATTTTTGAAACGTGCGGAGCTTTTGCAGCAGAACGGTATGGCCTAAGTGAAGATCTGGCGCGGTTGGGTCAAAGCCTGCTTTTACTTTCAGGGGAATATTTGTCTTGTACGCTTCGAGAAGTTTTTTGCGCAGCTCTTCCTGTGGAATTACTTCTTCCGTGCCCCGTATAATTTCTGCAAATGCTTTTTCGAGTTCGGGGGGCAATACTGTTTTTTCCTGCATGCAGACAATCAGTCATTCGCTTTTGACCGGACAAGTGGAAAATGATACTATTTCACGTCCCGCTTTTGGAAGAGATAAAATGTCACTGCCGTTAACATGGAACCTGTCAATAAAAATTGAAACAGGCGAGCGTAATGAATGGGCGAAAAAGGCTGGCTGTGAATAAAGTCTTTAGCCATGGAATTCACACTGGATGTTCCGGGAAGAATGTAATACACAGCCAAACCAATCCAATGCAAAATATGGCGCGCATCGTGGATGTTCTTCCCCGCTGCAGCGAAATTGTCAAAAACAGTATTGCTCATTGCAACGGCAAACATGAGAAACAATACAACCAGAAAACTCATCATTTTGGGAAAGTAAAAAGAGACTAATACTCCCCAGGTAATCCAAACAAAGGCCGTCACCATGCTTAACAGCAGAGCGGGCAAAACGCGAAGAGCTGCGTCCATCTGTATTCCTAAACCGCCGTTATAAGCAGCGTACAAAATAAAAGAGAAAAAATAATAAAAAAGAATGATAGACCATGTTCCTGATATTCTCCCTAGGAGATATTCCCATCGCGATATATTGCGCGATAAAATAGACTGGATCATTCCCGTATCAAAATCAGAACGCACAGTATCGACGGATAGTAAAATGGCCAAAAATCCATTAAAAAAAGATATGGTAGAAATGATTTGAATGAATTTAGCATGGGAAGAATCCAGAATAGTGGATATTCCATTTTGGGAAACGACCATGCCGGTAGCTTTTTGAACGATATATATGATAAGAGCCGTAATGACGGCGATAACGACAAAAGATCTTCTGCGGATTTCTTTTTCAAATGTATTTGTTACTATGGTAAAAATTCTGCTAAACATGTTGTTATCCTGAAATAAATGTTAATCTTTATCGCTGCTTTTTCCACCAACGGCTCGGTAAAAAAATTCTTCCAGATTTTCCTTCTGCAGCAATTCCTCTGTTTTTCCCTGGACGATAATGTTCCCCTCGTGCAACAGCGCAAGGTGATCTGCAATGGATTGTACGTCGGACAGTAAATGTGAATTTAAGAATACAGTTTTGCCCTCTTCCCGCAAGCTTCGCATGATCTCTTTTAGATCTTTAAAGCCAATGGGATCTAGGCCTTCAAAGGGTTCGTCTAGAAAAAAAAGACGAGCATTGGACAAAAAAAGAGAGGCAAGCCCCAACCGGCGATTTTGCCCTTTGGAAAGCGTCTTCACTTTTCGCCCTTGCAACGATCGAATCCCAGTGTTTTGTAAAGCTTTGTCAATCTTTTCTGCTTTTTCTTTTGCCTGCAAACCTGCTAAATCCGCAAAAAAATTCATAGCGGATTCTACCGTATAGTACGAATAAAATTCAAAGCGATCGGGAAGATACGCGACTCGTTCGCGCGCGTTTCGCTGCGTGTGCGGCCTGCCTTCAATGAAAATATTTCCCGATGTTATCTGCAAAAGGGAAAGGATGGATTTTACCAGAGTTGACTTTCCAGCTCCGTTTGGACCAAGCAAGGCAAAAATGGATCCCCGCTCTACCTTCAGGGAAACGTTGTTGAGTGCTACCACATTGCCAAAACGTTTTGTCACAGCTTGTATTTCTAAAATTGGATTCATTGCTGTATTTTCCATGTCTGTGAAAATCTGCTTTGACCCTAGCGTCCTGTCAAGACATTAAAATGCTATAGTCTCTAAAATTATTGCAGATAGCCTCTAATTTTTCAAAATTTGGAACAAATTTTAAATTTATCTCCTTAAGATACTTTGCGATAGGAAATCCTATAGGTTCCCTGCAATTAGAATAGTACGATCAAGCTCAGAGTCTGGCGGAAACAGAAAAAAAAATTCACGGTAAAATTCGCAGACAGCTAAAAAAAACATGGAATTCTTTTGCTTTTCAGTGTATAATTACAGTGCAGAGAGGCTCTAGTGTTCATTCAACTCATGAAAGGAAAAATCCACCGGGCTACCGTGACAGCGGCGGACCTGAACTACGAGGGCAGCCTTACGGTTGATGGCTTCCTTATGGACGCGGCAGGCCTGCTCGAGTTTGAAAAAGTACATGTCGTCAACTTAAACACGGGTTCACGCTTGGAAACTTACCTGATTCGCGGCGAAGAAGGCGCGGGAGATATCCGGCTCAATGGAGCGGCAGCGCGGCTTGGTGCAGCGGGAGATAAAGTGATCATCATCGCCTACGCTCTCATGACACCAGAGGAAGCAAAAACCCACCGCCCGCAAACAATTCTGGTGGACGAACAGAATAGAATTCGAACTAAGATATAGTATGGAACGCGTAAAGTTTGAATGCGAACGCTCCGGCGCCATGATACCAGACGATCGCAAGGCAGAGGAACTGCTCTCTCTGGCCAGATTTCTTGAAAAAGAAAACCTGGCTCCTATTCTGGACGACGGTAAAATATCCGGAAACGCGGCTACAACCGCCTCCAGAGGAATTCTTATCACTAAAAGTGGCCGCGACGAAAATTCTCACAGCATTGAAGATATCGTGTACTTAACGCGCTTTGACGAACAAAAATGGAAAGCCAAATATTACTCCATGGACGACTCCATTCACCCAAGCTCCGATGCACCCCTGCATTATCTCGTCCTCAAAATGGCGACAGACAGAGCGGGCTGGAAAGATCTCCCGCTGTACTCCATCCATGGCCATGCCTTGTCCACAGAAGAAGACGCCAAAAAACTGAACCTTCCCATTTCCCTCACCAAAACTGAGTTCTCCACCCGCGAAGACTACCAGGCCCTGCTGAGCCTGCTGGCGGAATACCCCTACCCGGAATACAAAACCTGGATACGCAGGGGCCATGGATTTGTGACCGTGGGTGCCACTCTGGAAGAAACCATTTCAGAAGCGGAAAAACTGGTCAAGGCTGCTTCCGTTTAACGGGCGGCTTTTGCCGCTGCGACTGTTTCTTCGATAAAACTCGTCAAGGTTGTTTCCGTTTAACGAGCTCTAAATAATTCCAGGCAAAATTGACGACGCAAACAGTTCCAAAACGGTAATGCGCGGAACAGGCCACACCCGCCACGCGGTAGCGATCGTCCAGAAGATTATTTCTCTGCTCGCGCTTTGGCATGCCGTCATCGACAAGAAAACCTGCCACGACATGCCACGGCGTATTGTAGCCGTACAAAATATTCTCTCCCATATACTCTTTCCAGGTGCCATATCGATTCATGCGCTGCGATGCATCGGCGCCATCGCTGGTTATATGCCCAAAGGTTCCATGTTCTTTCTGGTCCAGACAAAGGTCTCGGGCTCCCGCTGTCATCCCGCGCGATAACACGAGGGCCCCAACCGGTCTCTGTTCTTTTAGCCAGGATATGGCCTCCTCTACAGCGGCGCTCGTCTCATCCGTCTGCAGTGGATATGGCTTTCCAGGCAGCAGAATTTTTTTGTCTTTGTAATACGACTTATAAGTTTCCAGATGCGAAATGTAACCAGACGGATTTGCGCGCAGGCGATTGATTTCTTCAAAGATATCCTGCTCCAGGAGCGAAAGCTGGTATTGCGACTTGCGGGGCGGTTTTTTGTCGCCCTCCAGCAACATCTCCGCATGGCCGCTTGCGGTTGCAACGGTGAGCAGAATCATCCAGGTAAATATTCTCATAAGGAAGCATTGCCCAATTCAGGATTTGCTGGCAATGCTTTTTCGTTTTTGAAAATAGGCAAGCTTTATTTATTCAAAATTTTGAAACAATTGGAAGCTTCTATTCTTTTATTTTCTTATTCGTTGCGTAAGAAAAGCGTTTAATTTTAAGCAGGCTGTTGAAAAACAACAGCCTGCTTAACCGGTACACGGAGGGACTTTTTGCCTGCGGCTCGTTGCACGTTCAGAGGTTACATAAGATTGGCGCTCCCAAGTTTGCCCTGAGCGGCCTGCACTGAGATTGTGACTGCGTCGCCGCTTCGCAGTACGAAGTGAGAAGGGCGTGGGGTATTTGTTGCCGACACAAATTATTTTTTCGCCGGAGCGGGTACATATCTATTATCCTTTTTACAGGGCGTGAGCGAAATCCTAAGAAACATCTGAAAAAATCCCGGAGTGGACTTTTGCCTGCGGCTTACGCATTTACCGCGCGGGTACAAAACAAGCCGTTAATATGAGAC
>DYKF01000110.1:0-2913 GCA_020722745.1 Caldithrix sp. | reverse complement strand
ATAATATCCTGCACCTTGGTACATAACAAACCGTTAATATGAGACATAATATCCTGCACCTTGGTACATAACAAACCGTTAATATGAGACATAATATCCTACACCTTGGTACATAACAAACCGTTAATATGAGACATAATATCCTACACCTTGGTACATAACAAACCGTTAATATGAGACATAATCCGGTCCCGAGCAAAGATTCGCGAAACGCAATGCAATAAGAACAAAAGCCCACCGCAAGGTGAAAGTACAAAGATTAAGTTTCCCTCTGGCGACAAAATAATTCCTCTTTGGCTACAAAGCAAAGTTCCCCCTCATTTGGAGGCCTTTTCTTTCAAACTCCTTTCCGCTTCTTCAACTCACAAAAAAGCTGCGCTGCAAAAACAATTGACAATCTGCAGGCATGCCATGGTAGTCAGGCATGACACTTCCCGCACACAACGATGCGAGTACTCTCGAGGCAGAGGTTCTCGCGATTGCCCAACGTCGCGACATGCTTTCATTTGCGCACCATGTATTGCGTTCGCTTGCCTCATCGCTTTCGCCAGGGCGCTACCACCACACGCTGGAGGTTGTCGTTCTTGCTGACCGTATTGCTCTGCTTCATTTTTCTGACCAGCCACAAACGGGGCGCGATGCCTTTGCCGCTGCACTGCTCCACGACATTGCAAAAGAATTGTCTTCGGAAGAGCATCTCGAAATATTACGCAAAACCGATACTCCACGCGACTGGTTAAACGCACCGTCGCAGGTGCTGCACTCTAAGTCCGGGGCAGCAAAAGCAAAAGCAGATTACCCCGAACTTCCCACCGAAGTGATAGACGCAATTGCATACCACACGACGGGTCACCCCGGGATGGATAACGCAGCTCGGACGCTTTTTTGCGCGGACTATCTTTCGGGTGGAGAATGGGCCGGTATGGAAGCTCGGATTTCTGAAAACCCCGACAAAATTTGTCTCGAAAAAGTAAAGACAGTTATCTGTAAGCTGGTTGACAGGGAGAAAGAGATTGAGGCTGATACGTTTCAGTTTTACAGGTCACTGATCGGAATATGATTCATCGCAAAGAAGTTCAACTCGACGCTCCCCGCTTTTCATGGCTGTCTTCATTTTTACCAGTCCTGCTGTTTTTAATTGCAGCAGGACTAACCATCTGGTTTCTCGTGCGCCTTTTTTCTCAATCCGAAATAGAATCCAGAATGGGGCACAAAAACCCCTTTGGAATCTTTATTTCTCTTACAGCCGGGTCTGGAGATAAAGACCTCAAGTATTTTGGCATTCTCGCTGTTTATCCCGAAACCCGCAGGCTTGGCATCGTATCTCTATTTCCCGAAACCATCATGCGCGAGGGAGAAAAAACCATCGCAGAGCGCGTAACATCTTCTTCCCCCGACGAAGTCATAAAGGAGATGGAAAAACTATTGTCCTTAGATATTCCGTATAGAATCAGCGGAAACGGGGAACATATAATCCGCCTTACGGATCTTGTTCAGGGAATTCCTTTTTTTCTTTATGGACCAGATCTTCTTCCTGGCGAAGCTTTTCCCACAGGTGAATTTGTTATGGATGGCTCTATCGTTCTGCCCTGGCTTTTTCCCACCCACCAGACAGAATCTTCTCCTGCTGTTCAGTTGTTTCGCCATTACAGCTACGGATTAAATCTTTGGCAACACAGGGCAGAAAAATGGAAACTGCTCAACAACAAAGAAGTCATGAGCCTTATGCTTTCCGGCACGGACGGAAATCTCCAGACGCGCGATCTTTTGTCTCTTGGCAATGCCTTTGTTTCGCAGGACTGGATCCCTCTTTTTCTCGAAGTGCCGGTAAAGCGTTCCGGCAATTCTTTCATTACCGATCATGATTCCTTTGCTCTGTTCTGGAAAAATTTTGAAGAACAGCTCACTGCACCCGAAAATCCATTTCTTGAAATTCCTCCCAAAATGGAGGTAAAAAATGGAACCATGGTCGCCGGGCTTGCGCGCACCATGCGCCAGAAAATCTATCGCGAAGGAATAGAAGTGCTGGAATTTGCCAATGCCGACCACAATAATTATAAGTATACGGTTTTACTCGACACCAATGCGCATTCGTATTATCTCAATACAATAGGAAAGATGCTCGGCATAAAAAGGCTTTACCACACGGTAAACCGCTCGCTCTTTACTGACTCAGTCCTGATTCTTGGAGAGAACTACCAGACCATAGGAACAACAGAATGACAGACAACGAATTACAGGAATTACTCAAAGAACTCGCTCGCACTTTAGATCAAAAAAAGGCGAACAACACGGTTTTACTAAATTTACAGAAGGTTAGTTCCTACCTCAATTTTTTTGTTATTGCCGGTGCACTTTCTAATCTGCACGCGCGCAACCTCGCAAACGAAACTATTGACTTCATGAAGGAGCGCGGAATCCGCCTTGCTTACCACGACACTATGAATCCCGGCAGTGGCTGGATCACTTTGGATTTTGGTTCTTTTATTGTTCACATTCTTTCGGAGGACAAGCGTTCGTACTACGATCTGGAAGATTACTGGAATAATGCGGAGCGCATTGAGTGGTAGGGAGTTATGTAACGTCCCTCCGTGGACTTTTTCAGACCTTACTTAAAGTTTTCTGTACAAACCACGACCCACAAAACTAATGTAGCCTTTATCCCGTAAGATTTGCAGTTGTTGCCTTATTTTTTCTTTAATGTGCATATTTTCTGGAAAGAGCAGTTGTAATTCATCGACATAAGCATATATATCTTTTAAAGAAAATTCATTTTGGGGCATTATATTAACGATCTTGATTATTTCCATGATCCATCTCTTTTGATCTAACGCGGATTCTCGCAGAAAAAATGTCTTATTATAATTCTGTACAACGAACTCTGGACGAATTATGGATTTATTTTTTACATAG
>DYKF01000379.1 GCA_020722745.1 Caldithrix sp. | reverse complement strand
TCCTGTGGAACGCGTACGGAAGGCCCAGGTTGAGTTATGAAGCAGATGAAGACGCGGAATAACAATCCCAACACCCGCCACTAAAGCGCCTTATCGTCTGCCCTGAGAATTCACAGGGCAGACTTCCATTTCCATAAAACATTTTCTGTAAACCCTCACCTAAACAAACCGAAGAGCAAATCATCCGTGAATATGAACTGATCAAGAGAATCGAAGAGGAAAGAGCAAAGAAAAGGAAAGAGGCAACATGGGCTAAACCGGGTGAGAAGGTAGGCTCTAAGGATGTGGTGAATTCACCACAGCCTAGAGGTAAGGGGCGATCCCGTGACAAAGCAGCGGAAAGACTTGGTATAGGTGAACAGAAGGCAGAAAGAGGTCTAAAAGTAGTTCAGGTCGCCGACAAACTCAAAGAAGCTGGAGAAGAAGAAAAAGCCGAAGAGCAAATCATCCGTGAATATGAGCGGAATTCATTCGGCGGTATCTCTCAGAGATCCGGATTAACTATAACAGTTTTATACACATCCCAACATCAACATACCCACCTAACGACTCAGCATCATTTACGATATCCGATAGATCAAAAGGAGTGAAACTGATCAAGAGAATCGAAGAGGAAAGAGCAAAGAAAAGGTTAGAGGCAACATGGGCTAAACCGGGGGAGAAAATAGGCTCTAAGGTGCCGGTGAATTCGCCGGCACCTAGAGGCAAGGGAGATTCCCGTGTCAGAGCGGCGGAGAGACTTGGTATCGGCGAGGAGAAAGCAGAAAGAGGTCTAAAAGTAGTTCAGGTTGCCGACAAACTCAAAGAAGCTGGAGAAGAAGAAAAAACCGAAGAGCAAATCATCCGTGAATATGAACTGATCAAGAGAATCGAAGAGGAAAGAGCAAAGAAAAGGTTAGAGGCAACATGGGCTAAACCGGGTGAGAAAGTAGGCTCTAAGGTTGCCGCGAATTCGCGGCAACCTAGAGGTGAGAGTCGTTCCTGTACCAGAGCGGCGCAGAGACTTGGTATGGGCGAAAATAAAGCAGAAAGAGGTCTAAAAGTGGTTCAGGCCAAATCAGCAGACGAACCACATTAAAGTGTTGCCGTCAAAACTCCGCTAACGCTGCACTGGAGCCATTTGGGCGGTGCAATGTAACAAGGCGAAGCATTATTTCATGTTGGTGTCATCATTATAGTTGACAGGTTGATGCAAATACGGTATGGTGGTGATTATCCCAACTAAACGGGGGTTATGAAGCAAATGGATAAACAATTGACAGAGAAATTGCTGACTGCTAACCAGGTCGCGGAAATTTTGGGGCTCAAAAAAACGACAATCTACAACTGGA
>DYKF01000109.1 GCA_020722745.1 Caldithrix sp. | reverse complement strand
CCGAGGGGTCCATGGACCGGCAGTAAGCTCTGAACCTTTTTCAGAGCTTACTTAGAATATGCTAACTTTGCAAATTCTCACAGAGTGCCCACTGCATGTACTTGCTCATTAGAGCGGTTGCCCTTGCAGCGACAAATCTGGATTTGCTGCAAAGACCCCCGCGCGCAAGCGCCAACGTTGCTTCACATAAAGGGAACCTCTAAAAATTAATTTATTACCTTTTCCTCGCGCAGTACAAAAGAAAATAAATTTAAAATTTGAAACCATAGAGGCTCCCTGAAGTGACAATTAAAATATGTAATCAAAATTTTGAATACATAAAGAATCACTTAATAAACAAAACCTGTACAACCGTTTCTTTGTTTTCATTGGAAGAAGATACTGCTATCGCCAGCGCCTTTTCGTCTGCGGAACAAACGCTGGCAACACCGGGATCTGCACCCTTAAAACAGAGCTTGTCCCCAGACTGCACCGGGCCGCGAACGCGCATGGGCAGCAACCCGGAAACGCCCACCAGGCTTTTCCCCTCTGGTCCCAGCACAAGGGATGCGCTCTTTACAAACACACCAACCACGGGTTCTTTTTTGTCGCGAACCTGGACCAGGCGACCTTCTTTGAATGTAAGCAGATCGCCTTCCTGTACTGGGTCGCGAATCTCGTTTGGAAAAGAAACGGCAATGGAGCCATTCTTCTCGGCAAAAACTTCTCCTGAAAAGCGGGAAATTCCTTCTGCGTGCAGGGCTCGGCCAGACCCTCGAACAGCCCCCCAGTTTGCCGGAATCGTGAGGGCATAGTTTTCAGCAGAGAATGCCTGCATCCCAACGCCTTCTCTCGACGATGCCTCTACGGCTGTTCCTTTTTTAGAAACCGCCGTTAGGGCCGTTCTCTCTCCAGAACGCGACACGAGTCCGCCACGCAATAGCGCTGCCGCCCCCTCTGTGTTTTTGACATAGAGAGGGAAACCCTGCGGATCGGGAGAATTCCAGTCTTTGACATCAGAAGTCTTCTCATCTGCCTCCATGTGCAACGGCCCCTTGTGCTCGGCAAACGAATGGCCTGCCCTGGCATATTCTGCATGATCATGCGGCAGAGGGTCTCTCGCATCAGAAAGCCGTTTATCGTTAGCCTGCACCACGCGACCAGCGGCAGAATCGCCATTAGCTGCAAGAGAAACAATCCCCGGACTGGATTCCGTTGCAGGCTTAAGCCTTTCATCACTGCTCTGGACTGCCTTTAAGGGAGAATCTTCGCCGTTGCGTGCAAACTGTACCCTGCCCCGAATCGTTTCGGTTCCTTCTGCCAGCCTTGGATCATCGGACTGAAGCGCCGCAAGGGAAACAGACTCTCCGTGAACGGCAAAGCGCCCTATTCCCGGAATCGCCGTGGAAGCAGATCTAAGCCGCTCGTCATTGGCCTGCACAACCGTACCAGGCAATATTCCGCCATTTTCGGCAAGAACGACAATTCCTAACTGCTTTTCCGTCGCCCTTTTAAGACGCGAATCGCTCGCCTGAACAGATAGGCCAGACAATGTTGCACCGTCTTCGGCAAGCTGCACAATTCCTGGATAATCCACCGTTCCACGACGAAGGCGAGGATCCGTGGACTGAACTGCCGTCATGGGACGCACTTCATCATGCCTGGCAAGCTGGATAATGCCGGGGTATTCTTCCGAAGCCGGGCGCAAACGGGGATCATGAGACTGTAACACTTTTCCAGGTGCCGACTCCCCTTCTCCCGCAAGCAAGACAATTCCTTCGTTTGTGGTCGATGCCGGTTTAAGACGGGAATCGCTCGATTGAACAGACTTCATTCGAGATGCTCCTCTATCTTCAGAGAATGTGACTACACCGGGCATCAGCTCGCTGGCATACAGAGGCTGGCTGCCACTCCCCCTGCGAGCCTGCGAATCCGGCAGGGCAAATATTTTCATATCGAGAATTTTGGAGCAGAAAAAATCTTTCTTTTTTTGAAAAGGTTCATGGACGTGCAGGCGCACTCTATTTGCCCTTGCATTCTCAATATCCCAGAAATAGATGGAACCAGGAGACGCAAAGAACTGGCTTTCCGTAACCACGGTTTGCCAAACATTTCCATCAAGAGAGAGTTCTATACTGAACGACGATGGGAAACAGGTAACCTCATCGCGAACGGATTTTAGAGCAATCCTGCGAATATAGCGGGGATGGTTAAAGGATATCTCGACAAAGTCTATGGCGGGTTCCGAAGTTTCTGCAGATGACCAGCCGTAATCTTCCCTGCCATCAAATAAATTTTCCGCCGTCCACAACCGGTCCAACTGCGAGCTCGCTTTGACCTGAAGTTCTGCATCGCGCTGTATTTCTATTTTAGGGGCGGAGAAATGAGAGAACAAACTTCCCGGTCCCGGGGAAACATTGAGCTGCAAATGAGAAGCTTCCGTGAGCGGAAAATCCCATACAACAAAATGAAGCTGCTTCATCTCGTGCACAATGGGCACCCTGCTCCAGCTTTCACCATCTAAGGAAGCGAACACAGATATCTTGAGATTATAGTCAGCCTCCGTTCGAATTCTGTTGAAGCTCTTCACTCCGCCAAAAGCAATGACAACAGTGTCAGAATACACCGAATTCGTTTTTTGGAGATGGTAAGATATAGAATCTTTTTTATTCTCTACACTTCCATGGAGAGCCGACGCAGACTCAATTTCCAGGGACTCGGGACGGGTAATGTCTATCATTCCTGAACAGCTCCACAATTACAGAAAAATTCCGCGAAGCCAGCCGGCAAACCACACGAGAAAAAGTGTAAGCATGGCCGAAAGTGCTATAGAGGAAAAAACTGTAAGCGACTCGTAAAAAGAATGGCGATCGAGAACAAAGCGCAGAAAGGATTGCTTTTCTTCCTGGGTCATGCTTTTATATTTTTCTTCCCACATTTCATAAGCAGAAGGATTTCCATAGGCGTCTGGAAGGTCTCTGTCCCCGGAGGCAAGGCGCATGGAGGCAACGATGAGCAGGAATCCAAGAAACAAGAATACGAGAGCTCCGGTATGCTGGTAACTATCTGCATTAAAAGTGCCGGACGAATAGGATTCGAGAAGCATTATGGCATAATAAAAAATTTCTCCCAAAAGAAGAATGGCTCCGGCAAAGGTGAGCCACTTGCCTCTTTCTGAAAACTGGCGCATTTTCTGGAGCAATAATCCTGTCACGAGATCTTCCGTGGCGCTAAACTGATAAAAACGGGATAAAAACAAAGAAGCATTGCCCCTCGATGTGCTCGTAAATATATACCAGGCCACCAGAAAAAGCACTGCCGCTACGATCATTACAATAAAAAAAGTTAGAATGTTCATGAAATCCCCCTGTGAAAAGTATCTGCGTTCATCATTATTTTCTTTTATTGGCTATCAACCAAAATATAATTTTTCTTTCTACGGCAATTTCTCCGGATTCCCGTGGTTGGACAAAAACTCCAACGACACAACTGCGGTTGCAGCCTGGAAAAGCCGGAACTAAACAACTCTTTTGTGTTGCTTATAAATAATCAACCAGCGTATTCCGACAGGGCGTCCCTCTGGGCTGCCACTAAAATTTTTAAGCGTACCCCCTTCTCTGCCGCTAACGCCTCAATGAGTTCAATCGGAACAGACGGATTCGTCGTCTGTAAAAAGTGACTGCCCGAGTACGTATACCACAGCTTAAGATCTGGCAGGTATTTCTGGAGAGTTTCTGGAAATATGGCGACAACCTCTTCCGGCAAAGAACTCCGTGAGTTATCCCCTGTTGGATTACTTTTAATCGTATCACGATTTTTGAGAATACCCTCCAGATAACGGATGTTGCCTTCCTTGCCCTGCCGAATGGCAATTTTAATACTCTCCCCTACTTCCAGCTCGCCATATTTCTGCATCAGCGATTGGACAATCTGCTGCCTGTAATCTTCCTGTTTTTCCCGAGGCTCCTTCTCCAAAAACATTTTTAACAATCCATGAATATTACTCAACAACTGTTCTTGTTTTTGATTTGATTCCTGGTTTATGTTTATATGGATATTGTTTGGGATTCCCGTTTTATCCCTCAGTGGGTTATTCTGGTATCCCTCAGAGGGGTTTTGTTGTAACCGTCTGCGGAGTATGGTTTCCTCCCGGTATCTTTCAATATCCACCTGGCTGCCCGGATAGTCAAAGCGAAAATAGTATCGCGTGTTTGTTCGCCCAGTGCCGGGAAGGATGTCCAAAAGACCAGAAGATTGAAGCTCCCTTCGGGCTTCCTGGAGAGATTTCTTTGTCTTAAATCCTGTCAGCCGCAACAGTTCTTCCGTTCCCGGGAAAACAGGTTTAAACGTTTCGTCGGAAAAGCGAAGCAATACCGGGTACAGGGATTTGGCAGACGGAGAAAGAGCCGCCCAGACTCCGGAGTCCACGAGATCGCTCATGAACTTTGAAAAAGTATGATTCATCGATACCCCTCTTATAACCTAAAAATAATCAAAAAGGAGTTGACAGAATGTTGGACACATGATTATGTCTCATTATCCAACAAGTTCCTAAGGAACCCACTGGGGCATGCGTTGCGTGCCCTTTTTTCTCTTCCTTTTTGACGGTCCGACAGGGCGATCTTTTTTTATCCAACAAGCTCCGCCGGTGACCTGAATTCACCATAATGAGACATAATGCATTCTCTGGCAAGCACTTTTCTAAGCTTCCGCCACGGCAGATGCGCTTTGTGTGTCTGCTGCAAAGACTACGCTTGTCTTTCGGAAGAAAGACGTAGAATGGCATCTTTTACCACGCGGGAAAGGTTTTCTTCCAGTTCAGACAGGGTAAATTGTGCTTCTACAATGTTGGTTGCCTGGATTTGTATGCCCAGTTCCTGCTCGTTGTTCCATTTTGCCTGAACAGAGACAGCGGGTGTCCAGCGAATAGAATTGCGGGTCGTTTCGGCAAAAATACGCTCTTTGCCGGTCGCAGGAGTCTCTCTTTTGCCAGTTTTGACAAATTCCCGGGCTGTTTTCACGTTACTGATGCCGCCCTCCTTCCATTTTGCCAAAAACTCGTCAGACATATTGGACTTGTGCGCTCTGGCGAGCTGAATCAGTAGATTGCTGCTGTTTATCCCTTCTTTTGCTGCTTCGGACAGGATCTCTTCTGGTATTTCGCTGATAGAAAGGATTTCGGAAATATAATTTCTGGACTTCCCTATAATGGACGAAAGTTCAGCGTCTGTATAAGAGAACTCGTCTTTGAGTCGCTTGTAGGCAAGGGCTTCGTCATAGGGGTTCAGGTCTTCCCTTTGGAGGTTTTCAATCACAGCCAGCTTGAACTTTTCGCGCAGGTCTTTGTTGAGAATTCGGCATTCAATTTCGGTCCAGCCAGCCAGAGTAGCCGCGCGGAATCTGCGCTCCCCAGCAATAATAGAGTAGCGGGTTCCCGTCTTTGTGACCACAATGGGTTGCAGGAGGCCTTCTTTTTGGAGGGATTCGGTCAGTGCTTGAATATTGGCATCTTTCTCCTGTCGAGGCTGGTCTTCGGTTGGGTCAATCTGGGAGAGCGGGATTTTCCGGATGGCTCCATCCAGATCGCGCTCAAAGATGTCGGCAGCTACGGCAAGGCGCTTACTTTTTTGTGCCATGGATTACTTCCTTGACAAATGAAAAGTACTCTTTTGCCTGCTTGATTCCGGGGTTGTAGTCAAGAAGTGACTGCTTGGACAGATGAGATTCTCCTATAGCAACCCCGCTGGAGATAAACGTTTCAAATACCGGAAAATAGTTTTCAATTACAGGTAGAATGGTTTTTGTCAGCACCGTATTTGGTTTTAATTGTGTCACCAGTGCGCCAAGAATGGTCAGCTGGGGATTGATTCTTCTTTTAATGCTTTCGATGGTATTCTGAAGTCCTTTGATTCCATCTATGGAAAATTTTTCTGCCTGGAGCGGAACAACGACACAGTCAGAGGCAACGAGTGCGTTCACAGTAAAAATAGAAAGACTGGGCGGGCAGTCTATGACAATGTAGTCATAGTTGTCCCGAATTCTACTTACGGCGTCGCGCAGAACATAAGGAGCTTCTACGTTTACTGTGCCTAACTCAACCTCGGCAAGATTGATTTTGGAAGGAAGCAGGTCGAGCTTGTCGTATCGCGTCTGCTGGATAATGTCATTAACATCTGCCTTTTGAAGAAACAGATCCGCAGCCGAAATTTCTATATGGTCGGGTTCAATAAAGATGCCAGAACTGTTCCCCTGCGGATCCATGTCTATTAACAGGGTTCTGTTCCCTTCGAGCGCTAGTCCGTGCGCAAGATTTATTGATGTCGTTGTTTTCCCTTCGCCGCCTTTCTGGTTTGCGATAGCTATCACTGTGCCCATTATGTCTCCTTAATGCTGTGCTTGCCTGTCCCGTCAACCGGAAATTGATGTGATGTTTGTGGGGCTTTCTGTTTTCGATGATCTTAATGTCGGACGTCCGACGTTAAAGCATAATCATTATTTTCTTGACTGCACGATTAAAAATAATCATCTTTTGGCTGTGATAGAGAAGCTTTTGCCATCTTTTTATGTCGAAAAAGGATTCTGGGGGATGCTTCGCAGTCTCTCGAGCGAGCTTTCTGCGCTCTCTTTTATAGCCTGTTCGGGCTCAGATTGTTTCTCTGTGGCAATAAAGACCGCAGAAGTCCAGAGATTGGATCGCCAGGACGATGTGGCGGCCTGCAGAAAAGGGTTCTGTCTGGGAGTTCGCTCTGTGGGTGTGTCCGCTCGGGCGGGCGTCTCTTTCGAGTGTGCCAGTGACGAGCAGTCTTGTGGAAAAATTCTTGATTCCCTCTTGTTTTATGTGGAACATATTTCTCTGTCCGGCGATTGGGAAAACGTGCTGCCTTTGTATTTCCCCGAGGAGGGAGAATTTGCGGAATTTAATCGCGAGCTCTCTTCTGGCAGGAATGCATTTTTCTTGAACGGTCTGCCCGAGTCTGGAAGGGGTCGGTTTTTGGATCGCCTTTTGCTTTTTCGCGGGTTGTCCATATCTGATATTGTGAACGTCCCGGAAATTGCAGAGTTGGAATTTTCCCGACAGGAAGAGCTCGTAGCGGCAGTGGAGTCAGGGGTTCTCGTCTGTATTTCTTCCGTGTACCCTCTTGCGCCAATGCTCCAGGGAGGGCTTGTTCTCCCTGCGCTCGCCCCCGTTCTGGAGGAATCGCGCATTCTGTTTTCTTCGCGATCGCCTCTTCTTGCCAGGGAGAGGGAATTCTGGGCGGGGTTTTCCCGATCCGGGCGGCTGGAGTTTTCGTCTGCGCAGCTCGTTTCTACTCGCGATGGTCTGCGGGACGCGGTTGAGAAGTTGGAGATAGAGGCCATCCATGAGGCCTACCGCAGAGCGGGTCGTTCCCAGAACAAAGTGGCGGCCCTGCTCGGAATTTCCAGGGGCTCTCTTCAGCACAAGTTGCGGAAATATCAGATTGGGGAGTACCCGGATGAGTGAAGAATATATCGAAAAGAAGACAGCACGGGGTTTTGTGATTCGCGTCAACGTTCGTCGGGGTACTTTTATTTTGTTAGATTTGTCTGGTGAGCCCGTTTCTGTAAGCCGGGGAAGCCACATTTCCCAGATTCATCCGCTTGTGCACGTCGTATTTTTGGGTCAAGATTTTGATTTTTCGGATACCGAAATAGATCGCGTGTCCTTTTTTTATCTGGATCGCAGTTATCTCAAAATCCCCTTTGGCAAGGCGGGAATGTCGGACGTCCGACTAATTCGGATTCCGGTGCCGATGTTTGAGTCTGATATGCTGCCTGCTTACGTAATACACTTTAAGTCTCACTGGCCGGGGCCGCTGCCACCAGTGGGCGAAGGCATGCGATATTTTGTTGCAGACGAGTTTATCGACAGGGAGACTATCGTTCGCATAAAAACAAAGTTTCCGTTGTCCAGGGTAATCGTCTACAGGCCAGAAGAAGCCGAGCCGGTGCGCCTGGAAAACATGTCTGATCACAAGGCTGGAAAAAAAACAGTGCGGGCGGCAGACTTTGTTCCCGGCGCAGATGTTGTTCAGTATGCGCAAAATCCCGTTTTTGCCGCTCGGGTTTTTTTGCGCCAGCTTGACTGGAACCGGATATATTCACTCCCCTTGTACGGAAGAGTGCGCGTTGAAGAGGTTGGAATTATTCTCGATTTTGTGCAAACCATGTTGACCAAGTCTCAAAAGAGCAAAGAGCTCTCTGTTCACCAGCAGACATTGCGCGAACTTGAAGTGTACTGGCAGGGCCTCGAAGTGCTTTTTAAGCGAGATATTTCTGCTCTGCGACGGTGGAGAAATGAGGTTCTCGTGCGACATGAAAGCTTGCTCGATAAGTTTGTGCTCGCCGTAGAAGCCCAGGCTAACTTTTACGACATGGCGGGTATTGTGAAAGATGCGCATTTTCTGGGAGATGCCGTGCATGCAGTGCGGGAATCTGTTCGCAGGGTAGAGGATTCCCGTGACGATGATATTAAGCGCGGGCTGTATTAACTTGGGAGTGTGCTTGCGCACGGGGTGCTTTCTGGCCGGAAGCGAAAGAGAGTTCCGCCAAAGGGGATTTCGTTATGTTGTGCGTTGTCGAATTTTGAAAAATTAGAGGCTCCCTTACAACTATTTTTGTAGTGCTCACAATCCATAACTCTTGAAAACACTCCCGAAGAAAGAATATCTGCTTAAAAAATAATCAAAAAT
>DYKF01000001.1 GCA_020722745.1 Caldithrix sp. | reverse complement strand
CGTAGCAAGCCGCAGGCAAAAAGTCCACGGAGGGACTTTTTCAGAGGTTACTTAGCCATTCAATAATAACAATAAGCCCACCGCAGGTGAAAGAACAAGGGATCGGTTGCCACTGAGGCGATAATATAATCTCTGCCGGCGGGCAATCTCAGCCGCACGCAGTGCATCGATAAAAAGTTGACTCCCAGCCAGCAGAGGACAAACCGCCGTATGGAAGAAAGCACGGTAACATGGATCTGGTTTGTATCGGGTCTGGTACTCATAGGCATTGAATTTTTTATGCCGGGGCTCGTCATCATTTTTATTGGCCTTGCATCGCTCACCATTGCGGCCATGCGCCACTGGGGCTTTGTATACGATTTTCAGACTACCTTCACCCTATGGTTTATACTAAGCGTTCTATACGTGGTATTGTTGCGCCACTTTGTCTCTATTTTTTTGCCGTCCTCTGAAAAAAAGGCAGAAACCGACGAAGAATCTCTCGTGCAGGGCAAAACGGCCTTGGTCACCCAAAAAATCAACCACGAAACCATGGAGGGCAGAATCCGCTATTCTGGGACGGAATGGCCGGCGCGCGCTCTCGAAGGGCCCATAGAGCCCGGCTCAGAAATCAGCATACTAAAAAGAGAAGGAATTGGATTTCTGGTGCAGAAAAAATCGGACTCATAAAAGAGATTGGAGGAAATATGAATGAGATAATTTCGTTGTTAACGATTCTCGTCCTGTTTGCCCTTTTTGTCGCCTGGAAAATGTTCATCATTATTCCCATGCGCGAAGCAGGCATCAAGGAGAGGCTTGGAAAATTTGTAGGGGTGCTCAATCCGGGATTTCACTTTTTGATCCCGTTTATTGACAGAGTGGCCTACCGAACAGAAAACCGCGAGCAGGTGATTGATATACCGCCGCAGCGCTGCATTACGCGCGATAACGTGGAGCTCGATGTCGATGGCGTCGTGTTCTTAAAGGTGATCGATCCGCAAAAAGCCGTGTACGGAATTGGCAATTACCGCAATGCCGCTATCAACCTGGCGCAGACAACCATGCGTTCCGAAATAGGGAAGCTGGATCTGGACGATACCTTTCGCGAGCGCGAGACGATCAACAATAAAATTGTGAACGAAATAGACAAGGCCTCTGCAAGCTGGGGGATCAAGTTTATTCGCTACGAAATCCGCAACATTGAGCCATCAGCGCAAATGTTAGACACCATGGAAAAACAGATGGAAGCCGAGCGCCAGAAACGTGCGAACATTACCATGGCACAGGGAAATAAAGAGTACCGCACCAATGTTTCCGAAGGAGAAAGACAGGAAGCCATCAATTTATCTCTCGGAGAAAAGCAGAAACGCATTAACGAGGCCGAAGGTAAAGCTGCCGAGATTTCCTTGATTGCTGAGGCCACTGCTTATGGAATCCGCCGCATAGCAGAAGCTATTCGTCGTCCCGGTGGTACCATGGCCATGAAGGTTCGCCTGATTGAACACTTCATAGATGAATTTGGAAAAATTCTGGCAACTTCCACGATCACCATTGTTCCGGAAAACCTGGCCAATCTGCGCGGCTTTTTTGAAGGAATCAACAGCGTCTCTACCACGATGGGCAGGGGCGGAAAAATAGACCAGACGGGAGAACCAAATGAAGGAATTTAATTTTGCTGTATGGGCCATTCTTTTTGGCTTTACCATTTACCAGCTAATTCGCTCCATCCGCATTGTACCAGCCCAAAAGGCGTACATTGTCGAAAGACTTGGCAAATACAAAAACACTCTGGAACCTGGATTTCACATTCTGTTTCCCTATATCGACAAAGTCACCTATATTCACGATCTTCGCGAAGAATCCATCCACGTTCCGCCGCAGATGTGCTTTACTTCGGACAACGTGCGCGTAGAGGTAGACGGAGTCATCTATATCCAGATTATGGATCCGCAGCTTGCCAGCTATGGCGTTACCGATCATCGTTTTGCCGCCATTCAGTTGGCCCAGACGACGGTTCGCTCCGTGTTTGGAACTCTCGATTTAGACAGAACCTTTGAAGAGCGCGAGCTCATCAATTCTAAGATTATGGAAGTACTCGCAGAGGTTGCCGATACGTGGGGAATCAAAGTACACCGCTACGAGGTAAAAAATATTGTACCCCCGGGATCCGTGCGCGTTGCCATGGAGCGCCAAATGACCGCAGAGCGCGAGCGCCGTGCGATTCTCGCCACAGCGCAGGGCGAAAAAGAAAAACATATCCGCGAATCCGAAGGTTTGATGAACGAAATGGTCAACGTTTCCGAGGGCGAAAAGCAGAAACGCATTAACGAAGCAGAAGGAAAGGCTTCCGAAATTCGTTCCATTGCTGATGCAACGGCATCTGCCATTGAAAAAATCGCCGACGCCATTTCTGTAGAAGGTGGAAAGGAAGCCGTTTCCCTGCAGGTATCGGAGAAATATCTTTCGCGCCTGAATGGATTGGCCCGCAAGGAAACCGAAGTCGTTCTTCCTGCAGACCTCATGGATGTAGATTCTATTTTGTCTTCCATTGGGCTTAAGAAAAAGGCCTGATATGTGCAAGGCAATGGAAAGAGCGGAGGTGCTTCTTGAAGCACTTCCGTATATTCGCAAATTTTCTGGAAAGACAATCGTCATTAAATATGGCGGTGCTGCGATGGATAAGGCAGATCTTCGCGAGCAGTTTGCTCAGGATATTGTTCTCCTTCACTATGTCGGATTAAAACCTGTCATTGTGCATGGAGGCGGGCCCCAAATCAGCACTCTGCTCGACCAGTTGGGCATTGAGTCGGAGTTTATCCAGGGCCATCGCGTAACAGACGATAAAGCGATGGACGTGGTAGAAATGGTTCTTTCTGGATCTGTCAATAAGTCCATTGTGGCGCTCATCAATAAACAGGGTGGCCGCGCAGTTGGATTATCTGGTCGAGATGGCTGGCTTGCCAGAGCCGGCATTCACATGTTAGAGGTAAAGACGGCCACGGGGAGTGAATCTATTCCCTTAGGGCGCGTTGGCCATGTCACGCCGGACAGCATGGACGATTCCATTATCCACACACTGGAAGAAGCGGGCTATATTCCTGTCATTGCACCGGTGGCGGTAGATAAAAAAGATATCAAGGCACTCAATGTCAATGCGGACACTTTTGCGGGGGCACTGGCATCTCGCCTCCAGGCAGAAAAGCTGATTTTGTTGACAGATACTCCGGGCGTCCTGTCCGAGGGGAAAACGCTGACAGGACTAAAACCTGTCGATGTGCAAAAGCTTCTCGATACGGGCGTTATTACCGGCGGGATGATTCCCAAGGTACAGTGCTGCCTGGATGCCATTGATTCAGGGGTAAAAAGAACCCATATTATTGATGGAAGAGTGCCACACGCACTGTTGTTAGAAATATTGACAGATAAAGGAGTCGGCACGCTGATTTCTTCCGAAGGAGCGTAAAAGCTTCAGTTTTTCTTCCCACGTGTCCGGTGGAATGTTCCGCCGGACAATCCATATTTCTCTGTTAAGCCTAACGATTGCATTCCCTCTTCCAGGGACATAATTCCCGTAATAACCTTGCCGTAAATGGATACTTTTTGCGCCAGTATTTCCGGTTTTTCGTCGAGGGCTTCTATCCTGTAGGTCAGGTTTGCATGGGGAAGGGATTCCCATAGAAATAGAGCAGACTGGGCTTTTCCCGTAAACAGTGTATTGCGGCAGTGGCGGTCTGTTTTAACGTAATGTCGCATGCCCGTTCTGTCTTTTAAGTGAATAGAGTTTTCGCGGCAGGCTTCTTTGCAGTCCGGAAATTTTTCTGCGTTCGTGAGATGCGCAGCGTACAGGCAATACTCCATGTGAAATGCCGGCATATACTGGTGGATAACAATTTCGGCAGGATGTGGCGTTGCCTGCAATAGCGAAAGCAGCTGGTTTTCGTCGAGATCGTACGATGGAGTAAAACGCTGGATTCCTTTTTGGAAAAAATAGTCAACCGTCTTATGGTTGGCCATATTCAGAGAAAAATCTCCCGTGAGAGGGGTTTCGGTTCTGTGGCGCAATATTTCCAGAGCAGCGAGGTTGCGAACGAGAATGGAGTCGGGTGCCATTTTGAGTATTTGCTCTATTTCGTTTTCTTCGCCGGGTTTCAGTATGCGGCTCGTGGCAATGCCGACAGAAATTCCTCTGTCTTTCAGCATGGACAGAGCGGGCAAAAGATCGCGCCCGTATTCAAAATCCAGATAGACAATTCCTGAAAATACTTCCCCAAAATCTTTATTTAAGACGGCAGATAACTGGTCGGGATTGCGCAGGAGCAGGTTCAGTTTGCTGACAGAAGACCCCAGCTCTGTCTGCTTTAGCGCAGAGACGGACAGAGCTGCCTCTCCCATTCGGAAAGATCGTGATTGCGTAACCGCCGCATCCATTTTTTGAAACAAATTCTGCCTGAGTTCTTTTAGAGTATTTGCTCTTAAAAAGACGGGCTTTGGGAAACGGGTAGAAAAAGAATGTAGAATATACACTCTACCTAATTTTCCAAATTCTTCGCGAAGCTTTTCTTCGGAAAGGCTGTGCTTTTCCGGAACTTCTATCGGCAGGCTGGATATTCCATGCACGCTGTGACCATGCACAGTCGCAACAGCCTGCAGCGGCTCACCCGGTTTTCCGCTCAGTTCTATCGACACTGGAATCCGATGAAGATTCGGAGAGGAATACGATGCGCGCAATCTCTTGTCGGTTTCCGGATCCGAGGTTATATAGACGCTGTCTCCGGCATTTCCAACCAGGGCTGCGGCCGCTTCGTGTATTCTCACGAACAGAGAATCGCGGTAAAATCTGGTGTAGACAATAGTTCCGCCTGTTATGGTATCGCCGGAGCGAACAGAGATGCCCATTCCCGGTTTCACGGGTGCACCCGTATTCTGCAGCTCCATTTCCAGCCCCTTTATTTTTGTGAGCAGGGTTCCGGCAAAAGCGCCAAGATGGTTCTGAAAGCGCGGGTTCACCAGAGACTGGTGGGCCGGGCCATGTATCCAGCCAGGAGAAAGGTCTCTGGCAAATGTCATTCGAATAGCATATTCATCGTACGTATTGCTGCCGTGGAGAATTTTCACTGCTTCAGAAACTGCAGCCGCTACATACTCTGGTGGTTTATATCGCCCCTCAATTTTTACGACATCCGCTCCAGAGCGTTCGTAGTCGTGAATCATGGGAATATTTCCGAGATCTCGGGGAGATAACAGGTATGGACCAGGAGTTGGCCTGGTCTGGCCATTGACAAACAGCTCGTAGCCTAAACGGCAGGACTGTGCGCAAACACCACGGTTGGCAGACCTGCCGCCAAAAGATTCGGACGTAAGGCATTGACCAGAATACGATATGCAGAGTGCTCCATGTATAAAGGTCTCAAGTTGAAGATGCGTGCTTTCGCGCATTTGATAAATTTCATCGAGAGAAAATTCCCGTGGTAATACGATGAGTTCCGGGGAAAGATCCATAAGCAGCTTAACAGCTTCCGGGTGTGTTACCGTCATTTGAGTGGAGGCATGCCAGGGAAACTTCGGGGAGATTTCGCGCAACAGAGATGCAAGGCCAATGTCCTGGATAATGACAGCATCTGCGCCGCTCTGAAGAATGTTCTTGAGAACCTGAACGGCAGTTGCCAGTTCTTCTTCAAAAATGAGAATGTTAAAAGCAATATAAACCTGCACGCGATAGCGATGCGCGGTATCAATTATATCCTTTAACTCTTTTTCCGAAAAGTCGGGGGTTTTTCCCCGCGCGTTAAATCCGGGGGCGCCTACGTATACCGCATGCGCGCCGTTATGGATGGCGGCTTCTAACATTTCTTTCCCGGCAACGGGAGCAAGAATTTTCATTTAGTTTTTGTCTTAGTTGATTTCCCGGTCGCCTTTTTTGTATCCGTTTGTTTTTTGGCCGCCGTTACTGGTTTAGCTGGAGCTGCCTTTTTCGTTTTGGCTGTTGCTTTTACTTTGGGGGCGGCCTGTTTTTTGGGAGCTTTTTCGGAAATGGCTGTGAGGCCAGAGAGCCATGTAAGGAGTTCTTCCATGACAGCTTCTCTTTCGCGCGGAGTTTCGTTGATTGTCTCGTGTCGCAGTCCGGGAAAAAGTTTGATGGTTTTATGGACAGAAGAAACTTTGTCGTAATAGGCGCGCGAACCTTCCGGCATTGCAATTTTATCGTCGAGTCCATGAAACAGGTACACGGGGACGCTGAGCTCTGCTGCCTTCTGCAGAGATTCTGGCCCTTTTAGAAAAAGCTCCTTTCCGAGTCGAAAGCTGATATACCCATGAACAATTGGATCTTTCCGGGTGCGTTCCATCATTTCTGGATCGTGTGTCAGCATGCTTCCCGTGATGCCGGTTTTGATCCTAAAAGAAGGAAACCAGGCAGCAAGCCGATCTCCAATCGCTTTTTTTATTTTTGTCTTTAGATCCATCTGAACCATAAAGGCTGGCGAACTTAACACAATAGCCTTGAGCTGATTCTGTATCTGGTACGCAGCGAGACTTACAATGATTCCACCCATAGAATGGCCGTACAAAATAACTTTTTCGGTTTTTTCACGAGTGCGGACAAATGCAGTAAAATCAATCAGGTCTTCCACGTAGCGGTCAAAGGATTCGATGTCTCCCCGTATTCCAGGAGAGTTTCCGAAGCCCCTGGCATCACACATGTAGACGTGGTAACCTTTTGGGGCAAGTTTTTCTGCAAGGTGGCTGTACCGTCCTGAATGTTCACCAATGCCGTGCTGCAATACAATGGTCACTGGATTTTTTGCATTGCTTTTGTAGCATTGATAATACAGCGGAGTATTGTCTCTTGCCGCAAAGGTAGATTCCTCGTGGGTAAAGGCCGGTTTATTCATACGGAACAGAACAGGATATGCTGTGAACGGACAAGCAATAATTGTGTTGACTTCTCTGTCTTTATCCGATGAATAAAAAACAATGATTCTCGTTTGCGATGCAGATCCCCTTTACAGGGAAATATCGACAACTATACTTTCCAGAGGAAATTATCAGGTTACCCAGTCGAACAGTCTTGCCCACGCTATTGAACTCATACGCAATGAAAAGTTTGAGGCAGCTCTGGTTGATTTTAATGTATTGCCACGGCGCCAGGATCGTCTCAACATTGGTAAAATCCGCACTTTCATATCGACTACCAGCATCCCCGTATTATTTACCACCGAAGAAAATATCGATCAATATCTTGAACTCATTCTTCACCACGGAATGAACATGGTTTTGAGCAAGCCAATGAAGAGACGCGAATTGTTGACTGCTCTGCAAAAAAGCATTCAAAAAACCGAAGAGAATTGTTTTGGCTTGGAAAACTATCTCACTGAAATAACAGAAATTCGTAGAATGGAGATCCGGCGATCTACACAAATCCGCACGGCCATTGAAAAAATTCTCAAACAGGTGGAAGAATGGGGCTTTCCTCTGACCCAGAAATTTGAAATGGATCTCGTGTGGCAGGAACTTTTAATCAATGCATTGTATCATTCCCATGGATACAGCGAGCAGAAAATGCAGAGAATGCCCATAGAACTCCCCAAACCCTATTTTATTACAGTGCGATACGGATATGGCGGAGACCAGTTTGCCATATCGATCCGCGATTATGCCGGCACTTTAACGCCTGTCAAAATTGTGGACTCCCTGTATCTGTCGGTTGAGCAGCAGACGCTCTTAGAGCGCAGCATGAAAACCGGCGAAGATATCAGCAATCTTGTAAAAGAACACGGGCGAGGGCTCGATCTTGTTCGGCGCATGGTTGGTGAGTATTATTTTGTTATGCAACCAGGAAAATCTACCGAAGTAGTTACCGTCTATGAGCGGCATTATGAAAAGGATGATCCCTTTACTAGTCTTAAAATTCTGGAGTTGCCAGGGGGCTGAACAGGTCGCAGTTCAGGAAAAGCAAGCTCCTGTAGAAACAATTGTTGTAAAAGAGATGCTTGTAAAAGAACCTGTTCCAGTAGAACCCGTACATTTTACAGTCTCGATTAGTGGGGAGGCCAACCACAGCTCTATAGGATCCTCCTATGCGCAGATAAACCGGGGGCGCAGCTTTCCCGTCAAGATTGCCAGAAAGGGCGAGGCAGATTTTCACTTTAACATTGTCCGCAGCGGAGCTGCTTACATTGTAGAAATCGAGCGGGATGGCTTTGTTCTGTCCCGAGCAAAGACTATCAGTTCGTTTGAAATTCCTCTGGTTTGCGGGTCCCTTGCCAGGGAATATATTCCGGATTCCTACAAAAACGATTCGTCTAAGTAAGATAGGAAAAATTCCAAGGATGGATTTTTTTGTTTGCGGCTCGCTGTCCACATGAATAAAGAAATTCTTCTACACCTGAACAGGCGTTTTAGTTTGTCCGCGTGGTTCAGCTACTATCTGCGGCGGCAATAATTATACTTTTTACGGAGCTGTATCTCTTCCTAACGCGCAAAAGCATTTTTCAAACTGTTTGGAGTAAAATTGCTTTCTATCTGGCATCTACGGGCGTGATGGCACTTCTCCTGCATACTCTGCTATACGGCAGAAGAGAATCAGGACTGATTTTTCAGGGAATCTGGTATTATGTATATCTGTTAGTTTTATCCGCTGGAATGGCTTTCCTTTTCATCATACCCCTGTTGTATTTTCCCGTTAGAGACAGAATGCGGGCTGCAGAGGGGCGGGAGTCGACCATGAGCTTTTTGTTTTACGAGCTGTTTCCCGTTCTCTTACTGTTCCATACCATGCTGGCCCTGTCGAGAAAAGCGCAAATTCTCCGAAACGAATGGATAGTTCCCATACCGAAAACCCTTTCTTTTGTTCACATTTCAGATCTCCATATTGGTGCCAACACTCCAGATGATTTTCTCGATAACTGGAAAAAGAAACTGCAAAACCTTCCCCCCCTGTTATTTATTTCTGGAGACATTGTAAACCGTGGGCATGCGCACATGGACAGAGCCATAACGTTTTTGCAGAGAATACGCCCAATTTTTTCTCTTGGATTATATGCCGTTCGCGGCAACCACGATGCAGATGGACCTTCTGATCTCTATTTCTCCAGAATGCAGAAAACCGGTGTAACGTTCCTGCGCAATGAACATATTCTCCGAAAAGACCTGAACGTTGCGGTAGCTGGACTCGATTATCCCCCACGATCTGTGCGCAGGCACGAAAGAGCAGAATGGCTGAGAGAAGCGGCCACAGTGGCTCTTTCCGGTATTCCAGAAAAATATCCTGTGATTCTTTTACTGCACGACCCCTATTATACTCCGATGCTCGATTTGGGAAATAGGAGGAATGTTTTTATTTTAAGTGGTCATACCCATGGCGGGTCCGTATGCTGGCGGGATTTGCTGGGACGGGAGAGATCTCCCATGGATTCTAAGATTCAATATCGCGCCGGAGCATACGAGGTTTCGGGCGCAAGGCTTTATGTCAACCGGGGGCTGGGTGACTGGTTTCCTTACCGGTTCGGATGCCCTAATGAAATAACTGTACACACGATAGAGGCTAAGAATGTATAAAAGCACAGAAGATGTCGTAAAGGATTTAGAAAAGAAAAAGGATCTGCGCAGAATTTCCATGGAACTCGATGCAGAACTCGTGATTCCAGCAATCCATAGAAGGGTGAATGCAGTGGGAGGCCCGGCTCTCCTTTTTGAGAAAGTGAAAGGCTCGCCTTTTCCTGCCGTTTCCAACCTTTTTGGAACTCGCGACAGGGCATTCTATCTGTTTCGGGATACAATAAAGTCTGCTCAAAAACTGACAAAATACAAAGGAAATCCTGTAAGGCTGCTCAAAAATCCAGTCGATGCTCTCAAGCTGTTGCCGTCTCTTTGGAATGCCTTGCCGTTGCGCAATCAATGGAATGTGCCAGCTATGTACGCTCAAACCAGTCTGCATTTACTTCCCCAAATAAAATCCTGGCCAAAAGATGGCGGAGCATTTGTGACTCTGCCGCAGGTTTATTCAGAGCATCCAGAATTCCCGGGAGTAAAGCAGTCGAATCTTGGAATGTACCGCGTGCAGATAAGCGGAAACAATTACATAGTGGACAAAGAAGCAGGGGTACATTACCAGATTCATCGCGGCATTGGAGTTCACCACGCGGCTGCCATCCAGAAAAATCAACCCTTAAAGGTCAGCGTGTTTGTCGGTGGACCGCCATCCATGACTTTGTCTGCTGTTATGCCTTTGCCCGAAGGTTTGAGTGAATTGATGTTTGCGGGAGTCATGAACGGGAGGAGAATTCGTTATGCCAGAAAAAATGGAAATGTGATTTCAGCCGATGCAGACTTTGTTATCACAGGGACTCTTGAATTGCACGAAACAAAACCAGAAGGTCCCTTTGGAGATCATCTTGGCTATTACAGTCTTGTTCATCCTTTCCCGTATTTAAGAGTGGAAAACGTATACCACAGAAAAAATGCGATCTGGCCTTTTACCGTTGTGTCGCGTCCACCGGCAGAGGATAGTTACTTTGGAGAGTTAATTCATGAAATTGCTTCTCCCGCTATTCCAGACAGCATTCCTGGATTGCATGCCCTGCACGCGGTAGACGTTGCAGGAGTGCATCCACTCCTGCTCGCTGTTGGCAGTGAGCGCTATGTTCCGTACGAAAGCCGTCGTCCCATGGAAATACTCACAATTGCAAACGCGGTTTTAGGGTTCAACCAGACATCGCTGGCCAAGTATTTGTTTATGGTAGCCAGCGAAGACAATCCTGAACTCGATATTCACGATATACCAGCCTATTTAGAGCATTTGCTCGAAAGAATCGACTTCACGCGCGATCTGCATTTTCAGACATCGACGACCATGGATACGCTCGATTACAGTTCTATAGGAGTAAACGAAGGTTCCAAGGTTGTTTTTGCTGCTGCCGGTGCTGCCATACGAAAACTGGCCACGGATCTGCCTGGAGTCGTTTCGTTACCTTCTGGATTCCAAAAGGCACGAATGGTAATGCCTGGAGTGGTTGCCATTAGCGGGAAAAACTTCAGTGACTATAAAACAGTGCAGCGCGAAATGTCAGCCTATACGCAGAAAAAAGGATTGGCGAGAAAATGGGAAGGCATTGCTTTAATCGTTCTATCAGAGGACGCAGATTTCACATCTGACATGAATAATTTTCTCTGGGAAACCTTTACCAAATCCAATCCATCCCACGATATTTATGGCATTGAGTCATTCCAGGAATTCAAGCATTTTGGCTGCTATGGTCCTTTGATTATTGACGCAAGAAAAAAGAAACACCATGCTCCAGAATTAGAGGAGGATGCAGCAACCCGCCGCATCGTCGAAAAACTTGCGTCCAAAGGTGGCGAACTGTACGGGCTGTATTGAATGATCTAATTAAGTTGCAGGCTCTAATTTATTTTCCGATACAGAATTTAGAAAAAATGCGCCCTAAAATCTGTTCCGAATCTATCTCGCCCGTCAGCTCACCAAATGCATCGATAGCTTCCTGTATTGTTGCTACAATAATTTCCGGGCTTTCCTGTGCCCGGATCAGATGAGACGAAACGTGTAACAGGGAATGGATTTTTTCGAAAATTTCAAGCTGCCAGGCAGACAATAGAATACTCGAACCGTGTGTGTTCAATGATTTCAAAAAATGGATGAGCTGGCTTCGCATTTCCTCTGCGCCAGAACCGTTTGTAAGAGACACCCGGAAAATCCTGTCCCTGTCGGCAAAGAAGGGATGCGAAATGGCCGTATCCCAGTCCGGATGGCGAAGATCGTCCTTGTTTAAAATCGTAAACGCCGGCATGCTGGCCGGAAAAGAAAAAAGAGCTAAGTCTGTCTCTTTCCACGAAACGGATTGATCAAAAACAAAAAGGAGAAGATCGGCTATTCCCGATTTTTCCCGGCTGATGGCAATTCCCTGCTTTTCTATTTCGTCGTTTGTTTCTCTGAGTCCCGCTGTGTCGACAAAATGAACGCGAATCCCTTCTATGGTCAGTTCGCCGTCAACAAAGTCTCTCGTCGTTCCTGGAACGGGCGATACGATAGCCCGTTTTTCTCCGAGAAGATAATTGAGAAGAGTGGATTTGCCGGCATTGGGCGGACCGACGATAACAATTTCCACACCCTTGCGAAGGCGTTCGTGCGTTTTAGAAAAGTCAATCAGATGAATGAGATCGGCACTGAGCGCATCCAGCATCTGCAGTTTTTCTTCGATGGTTACGAATTGAATATCTTCTTCAATAAAGTCAAGCTCTGCGGTCAGATCAGCCATCAGGCCAATGAGAGCCGATCGGAATGCATAAAGGAGCTTTCTAAATTCACCGGATTTGACGCGCAAGGCTGACTGGAGCTCTTCCTCTGTTCTCGACTCAATGATGTCCAGAACGGCCTGTGCGTCCAGCAAATCCATCTTAGAGTTAACATAGGCTCTATTGGTAAATTCACCTGGTCTGGCCGGTCTAAAACCAGATTGAAATAGTGCCGATAATATCTTTTCGATAATGACAGGATTTCCATGGCATTGAATTTCGACCATGTCTTCTCCTGTATAGGAGCGTGGGGCGGGAAAAGTTAGAAGTAGAATTTCGTCGAGAGTTTCGTTTTCAAAAACAAAGCGGCCAAAGAGGGCAGATCGGGGGTTTTGGTGGATATTTCTGCTGCCTTGAGAACGGAATAACTGTTCAACAGCTTCGATGGTTCCTTTTCCCGTAGCTCTGATAACAGCGATGGCACTGCGCCCCGGTGGTGTAGCCAGTGCGCATATTTTTTCCAGATCAGCCAGCTGGCTCATCGTCGTTCATTGTTTCTGCCATCTGTTTCTGGATGTTCTCATAGTCTTCCGGATCTGCAAAGTCATCGTAGTCAGATACTTCTTCCGAAAGTTCTTCCAGGACAGGATTTTTTTCTCCTTTCTTTTTAGCAGAAATGCGGATTCTTTTATAGACTCCGGAACCTTCTGATTCGGTGAGAACTTCTTCGTTTTCCTGAAGAGCCATGTGTACGAGACGGCGCTCGTAGGGATTGAGTGGATCGAGCAGTCTGCTTTTTCCCGTCTTTATGACCTGTCTTGCCATTTTGATGGCAATATCAGAAAGCTGTTTTGCGCGGCGATCGCGGTACTTTTCTATATCGAGAAGTATTTTGGGCTGTGCTCCAGTATGCTTTTCAATTATAATGTTTACGACAAATTGAAGAGCTTCGAGTGTTTTCCCCTTTTTCCCGATTATGTTTCCTGCATTCTGGGAAGCGAGTTCCACATAAAATTTTCCGTCTTCGAGAGTCTCTGTTTGAAGAATTTCCACCTGGTAACCCATGTTAGACAGAAGGGAAATGATAACTCCTTTTACGAGAGTTTCCTGGGTGGCTTTTTCAGTAGGGAGAACATGGAACAGGGAGGGTTTTTTTCCGCCAAGTCCAAGAAAATTTCCACCACCTTTTTTGAATACTTCCGCTGTGAAGTTTTCTGGCGATACTTCGAGTATGCCTGATGCCATATCTATGGCTTCTTTGTCGTTTTTAGCCTGCAGTTCCAGTAAGATCATTGAGATGTCTCCGTAGTTGAAATTAGACTCAAGCTTTTGACCGGCTATTCGTGTAGAGCTGCTGTCCAATGGAAAGGATGTTCTGAATAGTCCAGTAGAGCACCACTCCGGCAGGCATAGCCCAGAAAAAGACGAGCATGAGAAGAGGCATAAGCTGCATAATTCTTTTCTGGGTTTCGTCGCCCGAAACAACCGTAAATTTAGTCTGAAGATACTGGGTAGCCGCCATCAGGATTGGTAAAATATGAAAATTAAAACCACCTAACAAAGGCCAGCCTGTGGGAAAGGAAAACAGAGTATCTGGTTCAGACAAATCCGGCGTCCATCCGGATATAAATGGTGACTTCCATAAATCGTATGAGTCTGAAAACGCGCTATACAGAGCGATAAAAATGGGGATCTGGATAAGCATGGGTAAACAGCCACCCAGTGGATTAATTTTATGTTCCTTGTATAATAGCATCATGCGGCGCTGTTTTTCCTGTGGGTTATTCTGGTAGCGCTCATTGATTTCTTTCATCAGGGGTTGCAAAGCTGCCATCTTTTTCATGGATTCAGCCTGCTTCAGGTTCATGTGAAAAAACACTAACTTAAACAACAGAGCAAATACAATAATGCCTACTCCATAATTGGGAGCCAGTTTGTAGAATACGTGCAGAATTTCTACAATGAGGTCCCGGATGGGAGCGGTAATTCCAAAGTCAAAGGATTTATACAGGTCCTTATGGATTTTATTGGTGTACGGGAAAGAGGCTGTTTCCGTTTTCAGGTATTCTTTGGCCTTAGGTCCAGTGTATACAATGTACTCGTAAACTGCTTTAGAAGCAGGTGGAATGGAAAGTTTGCCGAGATTGAGATCTGTCTGTGCATGCTGGACCAGCACGTCATCCTGTTTTATTTCTGGAAAGAAATAGGCCCCCGTGTTTGCGAACAAGGGTTGTACAGTCATTATCATAAAACGGCCACTGTGGCCAAAAAAATGAACGGATGAGTCAAACAGCTTGGATTCTTTTTTGCCGCCAAACATGCCGCCTCCGGCTGGTCTGAAAGTTTTGAAATCGTCCTTATAGTATAGAAAACTGTAGTTTTTATGTTTGGAAATCGGAGATTTGTCATCTGCCGTGGGGCCAATATCGCGAAACGGCATAAAATACATGGATTTGAAGCTGACAGCCGCAGCACCCTTGTTTTCGATTGTCTGCCGGTAAAGCCAGTAATGCTCTTTTTTATAGAATTCGTATTCTTTCACAAAGAGAAGGTCCGTTTTTTGATCTCGCATGAAAACGGTAACGGGAAGAGCTGCGCTTATTTTTATCGTGGTTTCTGTTTCTACCGTGTTGAGAGTATAATGGCGAGTCAGCAACTGGTTGCGAAAATCTGTAAAAATTGTTCTATCCGTTACATCGGGATAGGTGACAAAATTCATTGTCTCAGAATCTGTGAGTTCAATCTTCTGTTTTGTTTTGGAAGAAGGGTCCAAGTGGTAAAAAGAGGCTATTTCTCCTCCTGCGGACTGAACTTTTACCTCGTAATATTTGGTGAGAATTGTTTTTTCTCCCTGTGTGCCGGAAACTGCGGAAATACGGGTGACTTCTCCCCCCTGGGGCAGCACGACGACTCCGGATTCGGGAGTGGCAGGCTGAGCAATCAAGAGTGTGAAGGAAGTGAAGAAAAAAGTAAGTAATATGCGATTCATGAATATATCCTGAGACTTAAACGGACAGAACACAGGTATTGACTCATGCGGTAAAGTCTGTTTTTCTATTTCTTCTTGATCCGCAGCAGCTTTTCCAGGAATTCACTTCCATCCGGCTTTAGAATGATCATTCCCAGGAAATACAGTAAAATACCGAGCGGCAGTAGTAAGAGTACGCGAAGGAGATGGTTTTCTCCGACCCATTGTCCAGCCAGAATAATTCCCCCTGCCATGATTCCATTGATCGCTATAATTTTTACATAACTGCGAAGATGCTGTCCAAAATGTCTACGGAAGGATATTAGCTTTAATTGTCTAAAGTACACGCCGTAGAGAAAAACGCCCAGGAAGGCAGCAAGGCTGGATCCAAGAGCAAGCCCGCCGTGGTAAAGCGTCTGCATAAAGAGGAGGGCAAAGCCTATGTTAGCAACCAACACGGCCACTGTGATGAGCGATGGAACGAGGGTGTTTTGCCGTGAATACAGAGCGGATAGAAAAAACTTCTGGAGAGAAAAGGCAAGAATCCCGGCCGCATAAAAGCGCAGAGCCAGAGCCGTTGTCGCGGTCGATTCCGGGTCAAAGGAACCGCGTTCAAAGATGATGGAGACAATGGAGTCACTGAGAAGAATAAGCCCCAGAGCAGAAGGAAGCAGCAGCATCAGATTAAGGCGAACTCCAAATTCTACGGCAGAGGAAAATTCATCCATTTTTTTTTCGATGAACAGGCGGGACAGTTTTGGAAGCGACGCCATGGATAGAGCAACGCCAAAGATTCCAATGGGTAGATGGATGAGGCGGTGGGAATAGGACAGAGCAGAAACGGCACCGGGCACCTTATCCGAGATCATGGTTGCAAGATAAATATCGATGATTTGACCCACTTCCTGCACGGATGCGGCAAACACAGCGGGAAGCATCATGACAAATAAATTTTTCAACGCTGGATGTTTGAAAGAAAAGGAAAGTCGGGGAAATAGTTTATGTTTATGCACAAAGTAAACCGTGAAAAGAAGCTGGATGGCTGCCGATGCAAGAGTGACATAAGAGAACAGATAAATATCGCCCGTTCCCCAGAGCAGCCAGGGAATTCCGAACCCCGCCAGTACTACAATGTTCATAAGGGCAGGCCCAAAGCTGCCTACCCAGTATACGCCATGCGAATACAGAAGAGAAATAAATAGAGACACAATGCTGGCAAAGAAAATAAAAGGGAATAGTAGTCTCGTTAGCGATATTGTCAAAGAAACGTCCGTAGCAGAGGATGCATTGCTGTGCAGGAAAAGCGGAATGAGTGTGTCGGCAAAGAGCATCATGAGAGCACTGAAAGCGAGAAGCACAATCGTAATGAAGGAAATTACGGCCCCGGCTGCAGCTTTCCCGCTGCCAGGGCTTTCGTGCTTATACTTCTCGTATACCGGAATGAAGGATTGGGACAGTGCGCCTTCTGCCAGGAGATTCCGGAACAAATTTGGAATCCGAAACGCTATGTCAAAAGCCACAGCGAGTGGTCCTGTTCCAAAGGCCGCTGCCTTAAGCATATCTCTTGCCAGGCCAAAGAAACGCGACAAACCCGTGAAGAGGGAAAATATGCCCGTTTTGCGAATTGTATCGGCGTGCGATTTTGCCGTGCTCATGGCGTTCCGTCCGGGTGATATCCATGTCCCTGGAAGAATGTAATATTCTGGAGAGATGTATCTGCTTCGAGACCAGCCGCTGTTATAGTATCTCCTTCCGGGTACCGAATTTTTACCGGTTTATGCGAAGTGATTCTTCCAGAAGAGCCGTCGTATGTGAGCTCTTCTGTTTCGAGTGTTCTTTTGTTTTTGGCTGTTATGCGCACATTCCCAATGAGATAGGCTTTTTTTTCGCTCTCCTGCCATATTCCCCGTTCGGAAACAATTTCCGTATCAGTGCTGAGAATATGGATGCGAGGGGCCAACATTTCGATTTTTTTTCCGGACTCGTACACCAGGGCAGAACCAGCGTGAATCTGCCATTCGTTATTGTTTTCCCGTCCATTCAGGCTAAAGTCATGTATGGAAGCATCTGCTTCGGCTGCTTCTTTGTCGCGGGGCAGGGGTCGGTATCCTTTCTCTCCGCTGCAAAACGAAAGATTCAGAGCAAACAGGATGTAGAGGAACCATCTCATGCTGGATTTTTACTCCTTGCCAGGGAAATTTTGGCCTGGGCAGCCGCCAGTCTCGCGACGGGAACGCGGAAAGGGCTCACAGAAACATAGTCCATTCCGAGAGAAACGGCAAAGGCAATTGTTTTGGGATCTCCTCCATGCTCTCCGCAAATTCCTGTCGGAATATCTGGTTTTACTGCTCTTGCTTTGTCGAGTGCAATGCGGATGAGTGAACCTACACCCTCTATATCCAGCGTTCGGAACGGATCTGATTCGTAGATTTTATGTTCCAGATACTGAGGGATAAATGTTCCTGAGTCGTCTCTTGAAAAGCCCAGCGTCATCTGTGTCAAATCGTTAGTGCCAAAACTGAAGAAATCGGCTTCACGGGCTATTTCGTCGGAGGTGAGAGCAGCGCGGGGAACCTCTATCATGGAGCCGGTGCGAAAGGGGATAAAAATGCCTGTTTCTTTCTGGAGTTCTCGATAGGTGTCTTCGATCACTTTTTTCTGAAGCTGCACTTCTTTCCAGTGGCCCGCTAGGGGAATCATGATTTCCGGATGTACTCGATAGCCATCTCTTATGGCCCGGTGAGCCGCCAAAAAAATCGCCCGGGCCTGCATGGCCGTAATTTCTGGGAACGTTATACCCAGTCTACAGCCTCGGTGCCCAAGCATGGGATTTATCTCCCGCAGAGAGCGAGCCCTTGACAAGACGGTTTCGGCTGGAATGCCAAGCTCTTCCGCGATTTCGTTGATAATGGCAGGTTCTACGGGGAGAAACTCGTGCAGCGGAGGATCGAGAAGTCGTATGGTTACGGGGAAACCGTCCATTTCTCTAAATAGATCATAGAAATTATGTTCCTGGAATTCGAGCATTTGCTCAAGAGCTTTGGCTCTTTCTTCCTCTGTTTCTGCCAGGATCATTTTTCTCACCTCCATTATTTTTTGAGGTGAAAAAAACATATGCTCGGTTCGTGCCAGCCCTATTCCCTGAGCGCCGTAGCTGCGGGCATGGCTGGCATCGGCTCCTGTATCTGCGTTGGCCCGTACGCCCAAAGTAGAAATTTCCTCTACCCATTGCATCAGCTGGTAATATTTCTGGGCGAGAGGGGAGTTTTCCAAAGGCAGACTTTTTTCAATGAATACGCGGTGGATTTCGGATGGACTCGTCGTCAGTTCTCCCGCATAGACAAAGCCGGTATAGCCGTCAATGCTGATGGTATCTCCCTCTTTTAAGAGTATTCCTGCGCGTCCCTGGATTGTAAGGGTTAGTTCTTTTTCATGGATCACAAGATCGCTTGCTCCGGCAACGCAGGGCTTGTTCATCCCACGCGCCACTACGGCGGCATGCGATGTCATTCCTCCCCGCGCAGTCAAAATTCCGCGCGATTTTTCCATTCCGGCAATGTCCTCGGGAGATGTCTCTAACCGCACGAGTATGGTAGCTTTTCCCTGGCTGGCAAATTCAACGGCGCGGTCGGCTGAAAAAGCAATCGCGCCAGAAGCCGCTCCGGGACCAGCAGGTAAACCGGTCGCAAGCAATTGACCAGAGTTTGCTGCCTGTTTCAGTTCCTCCGCATTGAATACATTGGCGAGAAGGTGTGGGAGTGCTTCCGGGTCTATTCTCATCAGAGCGGTTTCCCTGTCTATGAGTCCTTCTTTGTAGAAGTCCATGGCTATGTGCAGACTGGCCGGGGCGGTTCGTTTTCCTGAACGGGTCTGCAGAATAAAAAGTTTTTCCTGCTCTATCGTGAACTCAATGTCCTGCATGTCATGGAAATGGGTTTCCAGTTTAGAGGCAATTTTTTTTAGTTCGTAGTAATTGACCGGATCGTCTGTTTCTAAGGATGATATTGGTTTTGGGGTTCTGATTCCAGCCACTACATCTTCCCCCTGCGCGTTCTGAAGATATTCGCCGTAAAAAAGATTTTCACCGGTGGACGGATTCCGGGTAAAGACGACACCGGTTCCAGAATTTGCTGACAAATTGCCAAAGACCATGGATTGAACATTGACAGCCGTACAGAGAGTTTCCGGAATGGCATGAATTTTTCTGTAGGTGATGGCACGTCTATTGTTCCAGGATTTGAAAACAGCTTCCACTGCCTGGTGTAATTGCTGCATGGGGGATTCCGGAAAGGGAGAACCTGTTTCCCTCAGTGTAATTTTTTTGTATTCTGCTACAAGTATTTTTAAGGCTTCGGCAGATAATTCATAATCGTACAGGACGTTTTCTTTCTTCTTGATTTGTGTGAGAGATTCTTCAAAAAAATGATGGGAAACGCCCAGAACTACATCCGAGAACATTTGAATAAAACGTCTATACGAATCCCACGCAAACCTTTCGTTCGATGTTGCGCGCGCGAGTGATTGAACAGTATCGTCATTGAGACCAAGATTCAGGATGGTGTCCATCATTCCCGGCATGGATACGGGGGAGCCGGAACGAACGGAAACGAGCAGGGGCAGACTGTCGCGCGACCCAAATTTTTTTCCGGTTTCTTCTTCAAGGAGGGACAATGCGTTCTGTATGTCTGCAGTCAATTCTTCTGGTAAGCTTTTATGTTTCTGGTACCAATGGCATACTTCGGTGGATATGGTAAACCCGGGGGGGACGGGTATCCCTAAGTGGCACATTTCGGCCAAGTTAGCGCCTTTTCCGCCTAACAGTAATTTGCCCGACGCGCGCCCGTCGGTCCGTTTTTTTCCAAAGTAGTATATTTTCATTTTGTCCTCCCGCAGATTTTATGGCAGGCTACAGAGGCGTAAATCAGATTTTATGTTCCCGCTCGCGAAAATAGGAAAGCAGAGTTTCTCGCAGCGCGTCTATCCCTTCTCCCGTAGCAGCAGAAATTGTCATGTGGGGAAGTGTGCCTACCGGAACTGCATCCATCCACTCGCGCAGGAAGGCTCTGTCCTCTACGAGATCGATTTTATTGAACACGACCATCCAGGGTCTGTTTAGTAGATTGGAATTGTAGGATTCCATTTCATCCTTCAAAATTTTCAGCTCTTCTTCTCCATAAGCGGTGGATACATCGAGAAGGAATATAAGGAAAGATACTCTGTCTATATGTTTCAGAAAGGAAATTCCGAGTCCTATTCCTCGCGAAGCGCCTTCAATAATGCCGGGAATATCCGCAATGGTGAGAGCGCGCATGGTTCCGTCTGACAATACGCCAAGATTTGGGGTCAGGGTTGTAAAAGGATAACTTGCAATTCTGGGATTCGCAGAGGTCAGTGCTTTGAGAAGAGAAGATTTACCGGCATTGGGAAAACCTACAAAGCCAATGTCGGCGATCAATTTCAGTTCCAGATGGAGTTCCATTGGTTCCGTTTGAATACCGGGCTGGGCAAAGCGCGGAGTCTGGTTTGTCGATGACTTAAAAAAGGCATTTCCGCGACCACCCATGGCTCCTTCTGCGGCAAGCCATGGTTCCGGCTCCAGAAAATCGTGAAGAATATTTCCATCGAGATCCGTGATTACGGTTCCAAAGGGTACGGGAATAATGAGGTTTCGTCCTTTTTTACCAGATTTTAGTCTGCCCTGTCCGGTTTGACCGTTTCCGGCCCTGTACACTTTATTGGAGCGCAAATGAGAAAGCGTTACGACGCGCTCGTCTGGTTGAAAAATGACAGAACCACCGTCTCCGCCATCGCCGCCATCGGGGCCGCCAAATTCGATAAATTTTTCATGCCGGAACGCAATTGCGCCCGCACCGCCGTTGCCGGCTTTTATTGTAATAGAGATTTCGTCGGTAAAGCGATGCAAGGGATGTCCTGGGTGGTATTAGGGAAGTGGGTTTGTTTTGGATTGGAAGAAGAGAAAATAGAAAAGACACAGCCATCCAACGAATGGCGTGCCATTGTTTCAAAATTCAGAGAGAACTGTTCTGCCAGGTTAATTTGCAACAGGGTAAACAGAAATCTGCTGTTTCGCTTTAGCAATCGTCTCAAATTTGACCTGGCCATCGACCAGTGCAAACAGAGTATCGTCTTTGCCTCGCTTAACGTTTTTTCCCGGCTTAAAAACAGTTCCCCTCTGGCGAACGAGAATGGAACCAGCTGTTACCGTTTCTCCGCCAAAGCGTTTTACGCCGAGTCTTTGGGCATTTGAATCGCGCCCGTTTTTGGATGATCCGCCACCTTTCTTATGTGCCATAATCCTGATTTTTCTGGAGATTCAGGCTGTCAAATCAAAAAAAAGTTTACGGGCCTTTTTTCATTCTGATTTTGTCTCATGGAAGCTGTATTGGATGGTTTTTCCGGATTGGAACTGATGCGCCAGGGAAAAGGCATCACCTATAAGGATTTTCTGATCCTTCCGGGGTATATTGATTTTCCTCCGCACGATGTATCTCTTGAAGCAAAGATTACCCGAGATATTACTATCAAGACTCCCATTATTTCTTCTCCCATGGATACCGTCACAGAAGCAGAAATGGCCATTGCGATGGCGCTTCTTGGCGGAATGGGAATAATTCACAGCAATTTAACTATAGAAGAGCAGGCGCGAACCGTAGAGAAAGTGAAGCGTTACGAAAATGGATTTATTACGGATCCCATCGTGCTCGGGCCAGATAAGCGAATTAGAGATGTAGATGCCATCAAGAACCGGTATGGTTTTTCTGGAATTCCCATTACAGAAGACGGAACATTGAACACAAAGCTGATTGGAATTGTAACAAACCGCGATATCGATTTTGAAAAAGATCGAAATAAATATTTGCGCGATGTCATGACGACAGATCTGATAACAGCCTCGGAGGGAGTTTCGCTTTCCGAAGCCAATGGAATCCTGAAAGACTCCAAAAAAGGCAAGCTTCCTATCCTCAACAAGGAGGGCAAACTTGTTTCCCTGCTGTCGCGCTCAGATTTAATCAAAAACAAAGACTTTCCTCTGGCCAGCAAAGATTCGTCTAAACGCCTCCGGGCCGGTGCCTCTGTTTCTACCCATCCTTATGACAGAGAGCGCATTGAGGCTCTCATTGCCAAAAATGTAGATTTGCTCGTGATAGATTCTGCCCAGGGGTATTCTGTGTACCAGATTGAGCTAATAAAAGAACTCAAGAAAAAACATCCCGATATACAATTGATTGGTGGGAACGTGGTTACGACGGAGCAATCGGAAGCATTGCTCAAAGCAGGTGCTGACGCGCTGCGCATCGGAATGGGGCCTGGTTCCATTTGCATCACGCAGGAAACCATGTCAAGTGGAAGAGCACAGGCTTCGGCTGTTTTTCATACGGCCAGAGCAGCCAGAAAATACGGAGTTCCCGTGATTGCCGATGGTGGAATTGGAAATATCGGAGATATTGTCAAAGCGATTGCTCTGGGAGCACATACAGTCATGGTTGGTTCTCTGCTGGCAGGTACCAAAGAGGCCCCGGGAGAGTACTTCTATGACAACGGAGTTCGCGTGAAACGTTACCGTGGCATGGCATCTGTGGAAGCTATGGAAGCTGGCGGTGGAGCCAAGCGCTATAATACAGAAGATCAAAAGATTAAAGTAGCGCAGGGAGTATCTGGTACTGTCGTAGATAAGGGCTCCGCCTTAGACTTTGTGCCGTATCTCATCCAAGGTGTAAAACATGGCTTTCAGGATCTGGGTTACAAAACCGTTCCAGATCTGCACCAGGCTCTCGAGTCAGAAAAGCTGAGATTTGAAATTAGATCGCTTGCTGCGCAGATGCAGGGGGGAGTGCATTCCCTGCATTCCTACCAGAAGCCCCTGATAGGAGACTGACAAAAAGCCGGGGAAACCCGGCCCACTGACAACCTGCTGGGGGGGGCTCTAATTTATCAAAATTTTGCAAAAATTTTAAATTCATTTCCCTATATGCTGCGTAAGGGAAGCGTAAAAAATTAATTTTTAGAGGTTCCCTGTTAATGATGGTGTCCGTGTGCACCGTGAACGTGTCCGTGTGCCATTTCTTCTTCGGTTGCTTTGCGAATATCTTTGATTTCAACGTCGAAGATAAGCGTCTGGCCAGCCATGGGGTGGTTTCCATCGAGAACGATTTCGTCTCCATTTATTTCTACAACCGTGAATATTCTCATCCCTTCTGGTGTATCTGTCTGGAACTGCATGCCAATTTCAATATCCTGATCTTCTGGAAAGGCAGAGCGATCTACCCGCTCAACGAGTTCTTCCTGGAATTCTCCATATCCGTTTTCTGGCGCAACGGTGACATTTTTTTTGTCGCCAGCGGTCAGACCATGGAGAGCGGACTCTAGACCCGGGATTATATTGTTATGCCCGTGCAAATAAGCAAATTCGTTTGCTTCAATTTCGTTTTTATCTGCGTCAAAAAGGGCATAGGCCATAGTGACGACGGCGTTATTTTGAACAGTCTGCATGCAGCACAATTGGGAAGGAAGAGTGCGTGTCAAGGCAGATATTTCCCGATCGAATGAGAGAGTCGGCCCCTTTCGTAAAAAATTGCCAGAACGTATCCATTCAAAAAAGTGGAAACCATGAAGTTAATAACGTTTTTCATCCTATCCGTTACAGCCTCCTTTGCATGGGAGGTTCCCGAATACTGGGGTATGGATGATGAAGGGACGGTTTATTGGTACAATGGCAGAGACTGGCAAAAAAAAGCCAAAGCAGAAATTTCTATTTCGGAAGCTGGTTATCATCTTCCGCGCCGTCTCGAAGTTCCCGCGCGCGACAGCTTTCGCATCTATACGGACAGTTTGGGAGTCTGGGATGTAGTCGATGGAAAAACAAAACTTTCGGAAAAACAGGGGCTGCCCAAACCGGGTACGTATCGTGAAAACCGTTATCGGTATCTGGCAGATCAGGATGCCGGGTTTGCCATCCACCGCCATACTCTGTTAAAGGATGAAAAGAATGGATGGGTAGTACAAAATCATGATCTTGCGGGGACTAAGACGTTGCATTCTGTTGCGAGAGCAAAAGACCATGTGTATCTGGGCACGGGGATCAATGGCGTCTTTCGCGCCGCAGTAAAACAAAATGAGCTCTTGTTTAAAAGCTGGAGCGAAGGTTTACCGTGCATTCGCCACGATGACAAACTTTGCCTGTTCGATGAAGTATCCGGGATAGCCGGCCTGGAAAACGGAAGCGTTTGCACGGTAAGCTCATTTTCTCCCGGCGTGTATTGTCGTGCGACTTCGGACGCAAAATTTATCCGACGCTATGCAGAAGAACTGAATCATCCATATAATTCCATTGAATCCTGGGGGGCTCATCTTGCTGTCGCAAACAGTAGAGAACTTGCCGTAGTTGACGAATCTGGAAATCTTATTCTGAGACAAACCTGGGCAGATTTTAAGCCAGAGAAAAAAAATATTAGCCTGATTATGGCGCAAACGCGTGAGGGCAAATCTGTTTCGGTTAGAATTTCCGCTCCCCGGGTGTCCAAATCCAAACAGACCCGCATGGCAGCAGCGAACGGGAAAAAACTGTTTTATTCTTCTGCATTGAATTATCGCAAGAATAAGGCGTCGGTCCATGCCATGCTTTCAAGAAAAAAGTTCCACGGAATGGTTCTCGATTTTAAGGATGAACACGGTTATGTCCGGTATGACAGCCAGATTCCGTCTTTAAAAAAATGGAATGCCGTTCGACAAAAATTTACTCTGAAAGAAATTGATTCTATAGTAGAAAAATATGATGCCTATATAGTGGCCAGAATTGTCGTTTTTAAAGATCCAGTCATGTTCCGCCAGCCGGGATATGCAATTCGAGATAGAGTGACAGGCGCATCGTGGCGCGGCAACGAAAAAGAATACTGGGTGGATCCATTTAATCCGGCACTGGCAACGGAATATTACATACCTCTTATTCGAGAGATTTCCAAAAGCAGTGTGGCAGAAATTCAGTTCGACTATATTCGTTTCCCTTCGGACGGGGCGGTACACAGGACATTATTTTCTCATAAACAGGGAGATATGTATTATTCAGAGGCTCTTGAAAACTTTCTGGAAGCCATGCGGAGCGCTACGGAAAAACCGATCAGTCTGGACGTATACGGGTACCACGGATTGTACAGGGCCTCCGGAAGAATAGGGCAGGATATTCCCATGATATCGAGATACGCCGATGTAATCGCTCCCATGTTGTATTCATCCCACTTTGGAACCCGCTATTTAACCGGTGGCCCAAAAGAGTCCAGAGCCTATAATCTGTTGGCACACAGTGCTGTTCGTTCCCGCATCATTGCCAATGAACAGTTTGTGGTAAGACCGTGGCTCCAGGGATTTCCCATGAGCACGGGAATCTGGGGGTATGGCCCCGCTTATTTTGCGGGGCAGGTAAGGGGAAGTGAAGCGGGTGGAATAAAGGGATTTACCTTTTGGGGCAGTTTTGAGCATATGCTGCACGTAGAAAAATCACTTTCCAGGGATAATCTTTTGCCATGAACAGAATAGCGTTTGGTCCTTCTATCAGTCCCGTCGTCCGCACTCTTATAGCTGTCAATGCGGGTGTATTTATTATACAACTGATATCGCATCTTACCATGGCTTCCGGGTTTTATCCCCTCGAAACCCTCTTTGCCTTGTGGCCCGACCACGTCTTTGAACGCGGCTGGGTATGGCAGATTTTTACCTACATGTTCCTGCATGGCGGATTCATGCATATTCTCTTTAACATGCTTTCCTTATGGATGTTTGGATCGGATTTGGAAAGAGAATGGGGCTCCGCAGAATTCTTACGATTTTATCTGGTTTCCGGAATTGGAGCGGGAATCTTTATCGCGGTTTTGCCCCTGCTGCTCGGCCAGAATTCTCTCCCAACGATAGGCGCTTCGGGAGCCGTTTTCGGAATTTTACTGGCCTATGCCATTCATTATCCGGACCGCCAGATTTTATTCATGTTCATTTTTCCACTCAAGGCAAAGTATTTTGTTCTGATAATTGGGTTTATTTCTTTTTACATGACGCTTTCCGAAGGAATGCCGGGCAGCGGAACGAGAGCGGAGATTTCTCACGTTGGCCATCTGGGCGGTCTTGTCACGGGATACCTGTACCTCCTGTTAAAAATTCAATCGCGATTTGGAAACATGGAACGCATGAATCCGCTCTACCACTGGAGAATGTATCGCCAGAAGAAACTCTGGAAGCAGAGGAAAATAGAACAGGAATTTTTTGGTGACTGGGAAAGCAGGGTAGATGCACTGTTAGATAAAATTTCAAAAAAAGGAATGCGATCGCTCACACAGGAAGAAAAAACTTTTCTAAAACTGGCCTCCCGAAAAATGAATGAAAAACAGGGTGTAAAACATTGACATGGTACGCCTGCTCGTTCTAATTTTTCTCGTCGTTTTGCTCATCTTTTTTTGGGATTCTCCCCTGATGCTTCCGGCAAAACTGCTCGTCGTGTATTTTCACGAAATATCGCATGCCATCGCAGCTTTGCTGACGGGTGGCAAAGTCCAGGGAATTGCCGTTGCCTGGAACGAGAGCGGATATGTCAATGCTTCCGGAGGAATCTTCTTTATTGTTGCGATGGCAGGGTATATTGGCTCCATCATCTGGGGTACTGTTCTGCTATATTCCGCGTTAAAATACCGGTTTATGCGCGTTGTTTCTTTTTTAACCGGAGTAGTTCTCATCTTTTTTTCCTTGCTGCCCGGGGCCTGGAGTGTGGAAGCGCATGAAAATATCAGCCGCCTGATCATTGGAATTGGCTGGGGATCTGTTTTTATAGGGGCATCGATATTTAATCCCTATGCTAACCACGTTCTGTTATTTATTGCCGGTGGAATGACTACGCTGTATTCGCTTTACGATTTAGACGATTTTTTTTCGGGACGGATCATGCAGACGGACGCGGGTATTCTAGCCCGCTACTACTTTGGCAATTCTCCGCTGGCATTTCCTTTTGCGTGGATGATTGCTATTTTGATCAGCAGCGTGGCTCTGTGGATTTTTATTACAATGACGCGGCATTCCCTGTCAGAACATAAAGACGAAGCAGAAGAAGAGGATATGCCGGATGAAAAGGAACTCGAATGGCTGGAACATTATTCCCGCCAAAAAAAGGGCCGATGGGAATAATGTTTGGAAGAAAGAAAAAAAAAGAACAGATTAGTCGCGAGGAAGTGAGCGAAGGTTTGCGGTCAAAGTACGGGAGCGCAGCTCGGGAATACGGGGAGCGCTATTTTAATCTGGCCGATCTGGAAAGCCGTATCCGAACCATGATGAACGGTGGCATGGAGCCCTTAAAATTTCTGGCTCAGGAAATGGATTTTTTTTTGCGTGCCGAAAAACTTGCTCTCTCTCATCGCCAAAAAAAAGAGAATGTCCGCAAAGCGAATGCAGTCATAGACCAGATTCTGGAAGAACATGCCAGAAAAATAGAGGCCTATCCTGATCTATTTTTTCATCCGAGAGCATCTTTTGAAATGCGTAAACTGGTTGGTGGAATGCAACCGCTGATTGAAGCCGCTTCTGGGGTTTGCAATGCAAATCCGGAATCTCGTTCGGCTCTCATAGAGTTGGAGCGCTTCGCAGTTAAGGATGAAAAACCTTCGCTGTTTTTGCTTCATTATGCTGAACAGGTATCTGTGCTTCCGCCGTTAGAGGGGAAACGCCACGAGCAGCGGATTATGCAGACAGCGGCGGTCGCCATTGCAATGATTCGCAAGCAGTGCAAAATTCTGGAAAAGGAAAAGGGGATTGATCTGTCTGCCATTCAAAAAATTGTGTCCATTGCGGATGCCCTGTTAGAAGACTTCAGACTTTCATCGCTCGCTTTTTCTGCTGTTCGGTGAGGATCTGCACAGATACTTTTTCAGAGGTTACAAAAAAAAATAAAATGAAACCAGGAATATCTTTTTTAGAATTTTTTATAGCCTTTCGATACCTGAGAGGTCGCGACGGAAACCTTTTGAGCATGAATGCATTTATGGCTTTGTTGGGGGTTTTTTTGGGGCCCGCTCTACTCGTCGTAGTTCTCTCCATTGGAACAGGCTTTCAGACCCAGATGAAAGAAAGTATCTTTAATTTTGATCCGCATATAGTGCTTTCTCGCACCGATGGTGGAAAAGAATCTCCCATTCGGAACTGGAAGTCTATCCGGGAAGAGATCCTCGTTCGATACCCGAAGGAAATAGTCTCTGCTGAAGGAGCCATTCAGAGTCCAGGCATACTCAAGAATGGTTCTCTCATCGATCATGTATTCATCCGAGCAGTTGAGTTTCCCCCCGCAGATACTCAAACGAGACAACGTTCGTTTCCTGCTTCTTTTCCCGAAATTGTGCAGCCGCCAAAGACCGTGAAAGCCGACAGCAGACCCGGTGTGTATATAGGGCAGGAGATGGCAGCCAATCTGGGAATTTATCTCGGTGAAAGCATAGAACTCGTGGTACCAAGAGGACAATTCTCTCTCCAGGCCGGTATGACGCCGAGCATGAAATCCTTTCCCGTAATTGGTTTTTTTAAGACGGGATATTACGAGTACGACAGTAAGGTTATTCTGATGGAATTGTCGCAGGGACAAAAACTTTTTTCCATAGGGGATGCCGTACAGCAGATTGATATCCGAATACAGAATCCCGATCAATTATCGAATATCCGCAATCGTCTCTATATCCAGTGGCCCTGGAATATTCATTCTCTCGAAGAACAGCACCAGAATCTTTTTGCCGCCCTGAAGCTGGAAAAAACGATTATGACAATCATTATCTTTTTGTTTACTCTTGCCGGCATTATGGGAATTGTGATAGCAACCTGGAATCTTGTCAGGAGCCACAAAAAAGATATCGGAATTGCAAAGGCTCTCGGCATGTCTGATCACAGTATTCTTTTAATTTTTACCTTTACGGGATTTTTGCTTGGAGCAGTGGGCAGTATTCTCGGAATTGTAACAGGAATTTATTTGTCTCTTCATGTAGAGGATATACTCGGCCTCGTTGAATCTGGAATTAACACGACCGGTAACTGGATAGCTCAGTTGTCTGGCGGGGTATGGCTCAACATCAGCGTTATTCCCAAAGGTGTGTATTATTTTGATCATATTCCCGTGCACATTGATATTCCAACATTGGGTATACTGGGCATCGTTGCCGTGTTTTTGTCGGGTCTGGCTTCCATGATTCCTGCCTGGGCGGCAAGTCGCTACGAACCAGTCAGTATTATTCGTGGAGGCGAACAATGAGTATTCTGCTTGTTAAGGACCTCGAAAAGTCTTACCGCAAGGGGAATCTAAAAATTCCGGTATTGCGCGGCGTAAATCTGGAAATTAACGAAGGGGATTTTGTTTCCATTCGTGGTTCTTCCGGAACGGGAAAGAGCACGCTCCTCAATGTTCTTGGTGGCCTCGACGATTTTGATTCGGGGAGCCTTGTTGTTCACGGAAAGAATATTCTCGATTACCGCAATCGTGGAGAGATGCATTATTACCGTTCCACCATGACAGGGTTTATTTTTCAGCACCATTATCTCATGCCCGATTTTACCGTTGAGGAGAATGTCATGATGTCTCTGCGGATTCGGGGAATACCCGCTAAAATTGCGCGGACTCAAGCTCGCGATATTCTGGAGCAAACCGGTATTCTGCACAGGGCAGATCATTTGCCCTCGCAGATATCGGGCGGAGAATCCCAGAGGGCTGCCGTTGCCCGTGCGCTCGCAGGAAGGCCAGCCCTAGTTTTGGCAGATGAACCAACGGGAAATCTGGATGCAGAGAACAGACATAAATTTATTGAATTGATATCGGATCTTCAGGAAAAATTTAAACTGACCATTCTCGTTGTTACGCATGAAGAAGAGCTTGCCCGGGCGGCAGGTAAAAAACTATTTATGGAAGATGGAGTTATATACGACGATGCTAAAGCCTGATTGACGCTGTGTCATGGTTTTCGGGAATGCATTATGCCAGCTATTGAAATATCTTCCGTAGATAATACGCGCATTCGCGTTAAAGTCGACCTCAAACAAGAAGAAAGACCAGCCGTAGAAAAACGTGCTCTCGACACTGTTCGTCCCAAAGTGAAACTGGATGGTTTCCGTAAAGGAAAGGCTCCCGATTACATTATCAAACAAAAATATGCTTCCGAAATCAGGGAAGAAGCTCTGCGAGCATCGATTGCGATCGCTTATCCAGAAATTGAAAAAAAACAGGGCGGTGGTTTGTATACTCTCGCAGGCGTAGAAGAAGTAAAAATTGAGCCAGAAACTTTCTCGTATAAAGTACTCTTTGATTTGTCTCCCTACGCTAAAATCGGAAAGCTGAAAGACATTTCCATTCGGGAAAACACGATGGAAATCAGCCGTGAGGAACTCGCAGAAGAAGAGCGTTCAGATCTGCATCGATTTGCAACATTTCAAGAAACGGAATCAGCACCGTTAAAAGGTGACCGACTGACTGTCTCGTATGAAATCTGGCTGGACGAAACTCCCTACGGGAATCCTGTTCCGGAGCGAGCGTTTGTTCTTGGAGACGGCTTTATGGACACGGAGTTTGAACTCCAGATTCTACGCAAACCCGCTAAAAAAGAGGACGAATTCCGATTTGAAAAAGAAATCATTCAGGATGAGCGCAAGGTAAAATATGAGCTGCTCGTTACCATATTGAAAATAGAAAAAGCCGTCTATCCGGATCTTACCGATCTTTTTGTGAAAGAACACTTTCCGGAAGACAAAGATATCCAGGGATTCCGCGACAGGATTAGAAGCAGGCTGGAGAAAGAATTTAACAGATTGAATATAGATATTGAAGTCAGCGAAGCTTTAGATACTCTTGAAAAACAGTCAGAGTTTTTCTTTCCGGACAGTTATCTGCAGGACAGATTGATTCGGTTCACTGGCGAAGGGTATGTAGCCTCTCTGCCAGAAAACGAAAAGAAAGAAATCAAAACTGCGATAGCGAAAACTGAGCAGAGACAGCTTTTAATTGACACGCTTGTTCGCAAGACGGCAGAAATGTCTGATGGAGTTTCTTTCAGGAACCAGTTTGAGAATTTCATGAAGAAAGAATTTGGGGACAATACGGCCGCATTTATCATGGTATTTTACGATGAAGCCGTGAGCGGCAAAAAGCAGGAAAACCGTGACTATAACGACCTGCTTAATGAAATGCTCGGTCTTTTCTACAACCAGCTCGTTTTCGAATATTTCCAGTCCGAAGGTCTTGTTAAAAAAGGAAAGAAAATGAGCATGGAAGAGCTCCGAAAAAAGGCCGAATCAGTCAGAAAACAAAATTGACAACATGACAGGGACGAAAACAGTAGCTCAATGCTTCAAAAACTGTTCCTTTTCCCGGTATTATTTGTCTCTGTTCTGTTTGCTCAGGAAGCTTCTACCTGGCAAAAGTACTCTGAAATTGCCCGCAACGTTTCCCGCAAAGAGACGTTCTACGTAGATAACATGGTTCTGCAAACCTATCGAGGGAAAATGGGCATCTGGAAGACATTTCCAGCTGGCACCACGCTTCATTCTATTGCGCAAAATAATCGCAGCATAGTATCCGAAATTCAGTCCGTGAATGGTTTTTCAGCCAACCAGGAGAGAATGGCGCAGGGCGGATGGATCTTTGTCCCCTATAAAAAAAGCTATATACAGGAGCTTGAAATTGCAGGGATAAGACGCGAATCTATCACGCAACCAAAGGGCAATTTTCTCTGGCCCATTCAGGGTAGCGCCATTACATCTCGTTTGGGAAAACGATGGGGCCGCCACCACGACGGAATTGACATTGCGGCACCCATTGGCACCATCGTCGTGGCTGCACAGGACGGGGTTGTGCAAATGTCCGAATATTATGGTGCTTATGGAAATCTTGTCGTAATAAAGCACGATATAATGTACTCCACCTATTATGGTCACTTGTCGGCGCCTCTCGTCAAAAAGGGCGATGTCATTCGCAAAGGCCAGATCATTGCTTTATCAGGGAATACCGGGCGCAGCACAGGACCGCATCTTCATTTTGAGGTGCGCGCTCACAATGTGGTTCTCGATCCCGAACAGTTTTTGCCTGGTTTTGAACAGTCCGTTCAGGCTTCAGCCGATCTCCAGATGGAACTTAAGGCAATTCTCTCCGATGGCAATCTTTAATAGCTGAACCGGAATCCAGCTTCTACAACGCGGTTGTGCCTTTCTTCTGCACGAAAGTTATAGTAGAGAGATGCCACGCGAAAACCACCCATCAGAATAGAAGTAGCGATGAGTCCTCTATCGAAGGGGTCAATGGAATGTGTAAAGAATGTCTTGGAGCCCACCCAGAACAACATTGCGTCTGTGAGAAGCAATGATGTGGCGGACAGGGCCGTTTGCAATGTATTGCCAAACGGAGAGTAGGAATACGCATAGATATGCCCTAAGGCCGGAGAAACAAGGGTGAGAAGGGGACCAATCCCGGGAATTTTTTTCCCGTAACTTTTGCTGTACAGCGTTGAATCCGGATTTAACTGGCTTTCAAATATTTCTCTGAAAACTTTCTCTTGTCCGGGGCTGCCTTCGATGCGCAGAACCGTGAGGCCGCCGAAAGTCCCAATATAAGAATGTACGGGAAATGGGGAAAAAAAGCCGGGGCTGTAATGGTATAGAAATCCATCCATTTCTTCACGAGGAAAAGTCTGTATTCCAAGGCGCTTGAACGTATTCTCCTGGACAGCAAGCACAGCATCGGGAGTTGAATTTGGATACTCGATAGTGGAAGCAAACAGCGGAAGTGCAGATACAAAGATGGTCAGAAAACGAAAAATTCTGTTGGAAAGCATAGACCACGAGTGTTTTTGTTTACAAAGGGACAAGAAAAATAGTTGAATCCCCAAGGGCCGGATGTAAACGGGCACAACAATGGAATTACTTCTCTTTATTTTTCTGTTTGCCCTCACATTTGCTACGCTTCTGCTGTTTAATTATTTCAGGAAAATTTTTATGAGGCAACAGGAAGAAATTCTAAAGTCAGAGATTATTTTTCCGCACCAGTACATACTGGTAGAGCTGCACAGCCTGTTCAATCCCAAATCTGTGAATGCCATCGTATTCCTTTCCGTAGGGACATTGCTTGGACTACTACTCGTTCACACGGGGGCAGTATTCGGGGATCATCGGGAAGATTTCATCTTTAATTCTGCTCTGTACCCCGTCCTTCTATTCTTAAGTCTACCCTACGTGCAATCCCGTCTGGAGGGTAAGGCATGGACATTGCAGAACCTGGGCAAGGCTGTCTATGAAGGTCTTTTTAGCCGCAATACACTTTTCTTTACGGGAATATCAGCAGCAGTTATGGCCCAAGGTGTTTCTCTCTTGGTCATGAATCATCTGAATATTGTTTGGGTGGGAATAAACAATTCCGTGATTGCCGGACTAGTGCTTTACAAAATGTATAAAGACGATAACACGATAGAAGAAAATACTCTCGATTTGCCGGAAAATGACGAAGAGAACACTATATAACAGGATACAACCGTGAGCGAAGAAAACGAACTAAAAAGCATAACAGGAAATACTGTTCAATTGATAGTATTCTCCGTAGGGCGCGAAGAATATGGCTTGGAGATAGAGCGTATCCAGGAAGTAATTCGAATGAAGTCCATTAAAAAGCTGCCTCGAGCTCCCAAGTTTATTTTGGGAGTTATGAATCTCAGAGGAAATATAATTCCCGTTGTCGGACTTCGCGAAAAATTTAATCTCGACCCGCTTAACTATAACGACACAACTCGAGTGATTGTGGTAAACCACCGCGATAAACTGGTTGGCATGGTTGTCGATGAGGTAACCCGTGTCGTCAACGTTCCCGTATCTTCCATAGAAGGAAATCCCGACATGGTTTCTGACAGAACTCGGGCACTGGTTCGCGGTGTCGCCAAATTAGAAGACCAGGTGATTATTCTCGTCGAACTTGATTATCTTCTGTACGCTGTAGACGAGATCCAGTACGAAGACTAAACATTGTTTTCTTCCGGAGAAATTCAGCGCTACATGCGCCTTGCCTTTGAAGAGGCGTTTCGTGCTGTCGGAAAATCCGAACCCAATCCCGCTGTAGGAGCCTTTCTGCTCTCAGCAGATGGGCAGATAATAGGCAGGGGACACACGGGAGAACCTGGTGCGAACCACGCCGAAGTGAACGCCATAGAGCAGGCGCGCAGCTCTTTTCCGGATAAAGTGAAGGGCAGCACACTGTTTGTTACATTAGAGCCCTGTACCCATTTTGGTAGAACCCCCCCATGCAGCCTCGCAATCCAGCAGGCAGAAATTGGAGCCGTCTATGCGGCAAGCAGGGATCCCAATCCAAAACAAAATGGGAATGCCTTTGATGCGTTTCTTACCCGTGGAATTTTTGCCGAGCAAACGGGAGAGAAAACATTCGAAGAACAAGTCTTTTGGACAACGGGCCCTTTTCTGCGGAGGTTAAAGCGGGGAAGGCCGGCACTCATTCTCAAATGGGCGCAGTCTATCGAAGGACATATTGGCATTGCGGGAAGGCCATCGGGAAAATTGTCCGGCCCTTGTTCCATGGAGATTATGCATCGTTTGCGCTCGCTTTTCCATTTTATCGGGGCAACCCCCGGGACAATACGGATCGATTATCCACGCCTTACATCCCGTCCAGGGCAATGCTCGCTTGCGGGAATGCCCGGCGACACGCCTTTGCGCAGAATATTAAAACTCCGTGACAATGGTTTGGCTCACGAAAGGCCAACGGAGCGATTTTATTTACTGCCGCAGAATGCAGATTTTTATGAAAAAAGTGAAACCAGCGATTGGATACGGGAGCTGGAAATGGCCGACGGTGAAAACTATTTTGGCGTGCCCCCTGCTGTATCGGTGCGCTCGTTATCTGGTCACAACATTTTTCCCCTTCCTTCTTTGAAAAATTTAATGAACAGTCCGCATCTGCCAGAGCTGAATCATATTTTTTTGGAAGCTGGTCCTGGGGCCTCGGATGTATTGCTAAGCTCTGGAATTGTCGACTATCTCGTTGTGTTTCGCACGCAATCTTACTTGCCAGAGGGACGGGGCAATGCAATATCGCTCACCATGGCACGGCAAATCCCGGACGGTTGGAAATTACGGGAGCATATTCTGTATGAAGATGCAGACATGCTTTTTCTGGAGAAAGCAGATGCAGATTGACCACACGCGGTATTACGACGCTGCCATGCAGTATTACGAGCGCCTTTATTGGACAGCGTACGCGCAGCTTCGCAACGAAGAGGATGCGCGGGATGCCGTTCAGGAAGCCATCGTCAAAGGAGCCCACCGACTGCATTCTTTTCGGGGCGAGGCTCAGTTATCTACCTGGCTCACGACCATTCTCATCAATTATATCCGGGACGAGCAGCGCAAGGCAGCAAGACGGCGTGAAAAAGCGCTGGAGGAGTCACCTGTGGAATATTCGGATACCCGTGAAACGCCCGAAAAAAAAACAGAACGCAACGACACGGTAGAACGTCTTATGAATACTGTGAACCAGTTGGACGATAATTTACGCCAGCTGGTTTATCTTCGCTACTTTTCAGCTCTGAAAATAGAGGAAATCAGTAAAATACTGGATATCAATCCAGGGACCGTGAAATCGAGGCTCAACCAGGCGAGGCGGGTTCTGCGCGCTGAGCTGGAAAAACTTGGAATAGGAGGTGATTCTTTTGAACTGCAATGATCTGGAAAAAAAAATAAGAGAATATCAGGATAATCCGGATCTTGTATCGGAAGAAGAGCTTGCCGCAATGCGTCGCAATTGTCCGGAATTGGAGCCCAATATTGCCATCATCGAAGACTGGAAAAAGGAGGATGCCGTTTTCTTTTCTCTTTTTGCGGAAGCCCGCTCTGTAGCTTTACCTTTCAATGTTAAAATTCCGCAAAAGAAAAATTCTCGTCCTGGAATGATGTGGCTGGGTATACCCGCTGCCGCTCTCGTTTTGTTCGCCGTTTCGCTGGTTTTTATTCGCAAGTCTGCGGAATCTTCCCACCAGCCTGTCGTTTCAGAGTCCTCTGAAGATAACGTCTCGCAAGAAGAAGCGAAGGAAAGCTCTGCTCAAGAATCTGCTGCTTTAGCGAAAGTTTCTCCGCCAGTTCAAAAAACTTCAAAGAATATCGCGTCTTCTTCTCCGTCTACTATTCAGGAACAGGAACCCGTCGCGGCCATACAGGAACCGGCGGCCATGATGGCTATGGGTCTTCCCTCAGAAAGAAGTGCCAAAGCTGTACCGGTATCCGAAGAAGAAGCTTTGTGGGAACAGTTGACTCTGGATCCTTCTAATGAGGCTGCTCGAAAAAAGCTGCGCAAAATTCTGGAAGATAAAAAGGATTCTGAAGGTCTGCGCAGGTTAGACAGTCTGCGCTGACGCTACTTTTATATTTCTGTTCTAAGCCTCAGCGAGTGCGCCAGCATTTGTTGGTCTGCGTATTCAATCTGGGAACCAAGTGGAAGACCAGCAGCAATGCGCGTAATGCGAAGCGAATAGGCATCAAACATTTTTTTGATATAATGAGCTGTAGCATTGCCCTCTACGCTGGGATTGGTTGCCACAATAATTTCTTCTAATCCTGCATTGTCATCAATCCTCTGCTTTAATTCCTGGAGCCGCAGATCTGTCGGTCCGACTCCATCGAGAGGAGAGAGAACGCCTCCGAGAACATGGTAAAGCCCTCCGTATTCTCCTGATGCTTCAAAGGCAAAAATATCGGAGGGCGATTCGACTACACACAAAACGGTTGAATTTCTTCCCGAAGAACAAAAACGGCACGGCTCTTCCCGTGCCTTAAGGGCGCCACAAACAGAACAATATTCCGATTCCTCGTAGAAAGTCCTGAGGCTTTCCATAATATCCCCAAAGCTTTTAGGAGACTGTTTCAGGAGATAAAAGGCTATACGCTGTGCAGACTTTCTTCCGATTCCAGGAAGAGAAGAAATAGTCTCCGTAGCCCGTTCCAATGGTTGCGACATTAGAGGCCAGGAATTCCCATTCCTCCCATCATGCCTTTCATGCTGTTTGCTGCTTCTTTTTTAGCTTTTTTCTGTGCTTCTGTAATTGTTTTGAGAATGAGCCTGGGAAGCATGGAAATTTCTTTTTCTTTGAGAAGGGAAGCGTCAATGTGAAGATCTACCAGAGTTGCTTCACCATCTACCGTTGCCTTTACCGTTCCGCCGCCTGTTTCTGAAACAATACGCATGGATTCCAGTTTTTTCTGGACTTCCTTCATTTGTTTTTGTGCGTTTCTCATTTGAGAGAGCATATCTTTCATATCACCTAAACCCATAATGCTGATGGAAAATCAGAGCGGTTCCCTGTCAATGAATTTCCATTGACGCGCTAAATTCATACATGGGAATCGCATATGTCAGCACCGCGCATTATTCCCTGTCTCGATGTCAAAGATGGAAGGGTAGTTAAGGGAATTAATTTTGTAAGTCTTATTGATGCGGGAGATCCGGTCGCAAGCGCTGCCTTGTATGACAGAGAGGGTGCCGATGAGCTCGTCTTTCTCGATATAACGGCATCGTCTGACAGAAGATCCATTATTCTGAACATGGTAAAACATGTCGCAGAAGAAATTTTTATCCCGTTTTGCGTAGGTGGCGGAATACGCTCTTTAGAAGACATGCGCCTTATTCTGAGGGAGGGTGCAGACAAGGTAGCCATCAACACGGCTGCCTTCGAAAATCCTGATCTTATTTCTCAGGGTGCTCTGCATTTTGGTTCCCAGTGCATAGTAGTTGCAATTGACGCCAAATTTAATGGTACTTTTTATGAGGTGTATTTACATGGAGGAAGAACACCAACAGGGAAAGATGCCGTTGAGTGGGCTAAAGAGGCAGAAAAACTTGGAGCAGGAGAAATTCTGCTTACGAGCATGGATAGAGACGGCACCAAAAGTGGATATGACCTGAATCTTCTTCGCGCAATTTCCTCTTCGGTTCATATTCCTGTTATCGCTTCTGGTGGTGCAGGAACCAAAGAACATATCAAAAAAGCTTTTACAGAGGGAGGGGCAACGGCTGCTCTTGCTGCTTCCATTTTTCATTTCCGCGAGATCAGTATTCCAGAGTTAAAGCAATATCTTAGGGAAAATAATGTTCCCGTTCGCCCTGTGGAAGATTAGCTTTCGGATCCAGCGTATTAAGGGTATCGAGAGTTTTCGCCTCTGGGTTTTGTACCCGTAGGGTAAATGCAAAAGTCGCAGAAGTCCACAGAAGGGTTTTCAGAGGCTGCAAAAAAAGGGGGCCACCGGGGCCCCCTTTTTTATCGGAATTGTGTCGGGATTAGAAACCTGTTCTCTGCAGATTTCCTTTTCCTGTTACACTGTACACTTGGGATGCGCTGTCTATGGCGAGTCCACTGGTAATTTTGCTCTTCAGCTCTTTCTGTGAAACGAGGTCCCCGGAAGAGAGGGAAAGGCGGAAAATAGTATTCTCCGCAGCCGCATAAACAGAATCCTGGGTAACTTCAGGAGCAATGCGTATAGCTGTCCCTATGTTCTTCTGCCATTGAATGGCACCATTGTCCGCATTCAGTTTGTAGATGGAGCCATCGGTGGTAGCAACAATTGCATTGCCATTGGCCGAAACGGGATGCGATACGGGTGTTCCGGAGAGTTTTTTCTCCCAGGCAATTTTGCCAGACTTTGTTTTGAGTGCAAACACAGAGTTGTTGAAAGAGGAGAGAACAACCTTGTCATTGCTGTAAAGAATTTTCCCACCGGGCATTCTGTTCTCGGGAGTATATTTCCACTGTACAGTCCCACTCGATGAGTCGAGAGCCCATACCGTGTTATTCATGGTGGTCAGGAAAATGCTTGTGCCAGATGAACTGAGAGAGCCGTACACGGCAGACTCAAGATTCTTTTTCCAGAGTTGTTTTCCAGATTTCACGTCAAATGCAATCACGTTGCCACTGGCAAAGCCGAGCAGCATTTTTCCTGAAAGGAAAACGGGTTTGGCATCAAAGGCAGTTGTTTCTGCGCTGGCTGTCCATTTTGCCGTTCCGTTGGCAATATCGATGGAGTGCATCACACCGTTTCGGCTTAGAATATAGGCGAGGCCATCGTGGATAGCGGGCGAGCTGAGAATTCCTTCGGGCACCGAATAACTCCACTTCTGTTTCATGGATTCTGTGTGGAAAGCGAAGAGAGCGCGGGGAGATGCGAGCAGGATTGTGTTGCCGGAAACAGCTGGAGAATTTCCAGTAAATGCAACTCTGTTTTGAACACCCGCTTTAGTCGCTTTTTCCACTTCTATTTCTACAGGTTCTGAAACTAATTTTGTCTCCTCAACCGGAGCAGCCACTTCTTCTGGAGTTGTTACCGGCGTCGCTTCTGTCATTTTGAGTGGTTTCAGTTCTTCGAGTTCTTTGCGGTCTTCTTCTGAAATCGCTGCTGGCTCTGCCTGCTTTACTTCTATGGGCTTAAATACAGAAACCGGAGCCGTTTCCGCTTTTTGTTCGGGAGAAAGTGTCGCTGCGGTAAGAATTTCTGGTGGGAGCTCCATTTTTTCTACAATCTTCTCATCGACTTTGCGCTGTGTGGCAGCGGCTAATTCTTTGCTTGTCGTTTCGCCACCGGTTTGTATTTGTTCAGCCTTAACTTCTTCTACAATCTGAGCCATTTCTTCGATGACTTTTGTTGTTTCCTGAACTTCTTCTTCTGTGACAGCAGCAGACTGGTTTGCTTCTATTACTTCGCCGCTCTCAGCCTCTTCGAGGGCCTGGTCGAGAATAGCAGACAGATTTCTGTTTTCTTCGGAGGCAGCTTCTATCGCAGGCAGATTCTTTTTCATGAGAACTTTGCCCTCTGTAACGGTTACGACCGTTTTTTTGTCTGCATTCGTTTCTATAACAAAGCTCGTTCCACGAACACCCGCAACAGCGGTTGGCGTAGAAATCACAAAAGATTCACCATCCTGGAGCTTTTTAGGTTTTACGAGAGCTTTACCGAGAGCCATTTGCATGGTTGCCTGGTCTTTCCCGTTTACAGAAGACAGCTTTTCCATTTTGAGTTCGCTTTCGCCTTTTACCTTGAGGCGGGAAGTGTCTCCAATCTGGAGGTCAATGGCTGTCGCTGCGGTCAGACCACGAATGGTGTCTGTCACAGCAATGACATCTCCGGTTTTCATGGCTACGGGACTGCCTGCGCTTCCCCGGTCAATTTCTGCCTTTCCGAGAAGAAAAACAACTGTGGCAGACAGCGGTTTCTCTTTATCTTTTGGGGCACAGGATGACAACGCGACGGTTGCCAGCAATAGTGCAGTTAATTTCAATGCTTTCATGTTTTATCTCCTAATTTATTAGTTCTATTGTCATGTTCTTTTTTGAACAAGAATTCGGTTTGCGTCAATGATGAGTCTGAAATCGCCACTTCTGGTTTTTATTAACGGATCTCCATTTTCTGCATGCACGCTCAGCACAATTTCAGGAAGTTTTTTAGAGGCAACCGGGAGGCAGGTGCGAGTATCGATCAGATACACGCCTCCACTGATTCCTGCAAGAAGAATTTTGCCCCGAGTCATTTCTGTCGGTTTAAGGGCGGTTCCCTCTGGCAGGTTTGTTTGTTCTATCAGCCGACCGCGTTTATCAAACACAGAGCAAATCCCTTCGGAAGATACAGAAAGGTATTTCCCGTCCGGTCTTTGGAGAATGCCGTCCGGATCGAGAATGGTGCCGGCGTATATGTTCCATACATTCCCATTTGGTTGAGAGAACTGGATGTAGCCAGACTGTAGCGGCGACAATGTTAGACTTTGATTGGTGTGCATGGCTAGTGCGGCAGATAGACCCAATAATCCGGTGATGACGGCAAAAATTGCGGCTGCAGCGGACATTTTTACGGAGCGCTCCCTGTTTTTGTAACCGCCAGCAAGCTTAACAAAGGCCTTGCGAAGCAGGAGCTCGTTTCCTGCATGCAGACGGTTAATTTGTGCAAGCATACCGATAGAATGTTCCAGTTCATCGCCGTTCATAATATGTATTTGCAGTACACAGTAAAAAAGTTCTATATTTTTTTTAACAGGTATCTATTTTTGACTTCCATGAACCGTATTCATCTGTATAAAAAGATAATTCCCCTATTGCTGATTCTCCCGTGGAGCGATGCTGCCTCGCAATCGCTCCCGGCACAGCCACTTCGCTATTCTGCCGATAGACTCGTTCGACGCGTGCAGGGCAAAGAGGTGCAGATGCTTCTGCAGGGTAACGCCCGGGTTCTCCACGGAAACAGCCAGATCCGTGCAGCTTCCATTCTTATACGGGGCGAAAAAGGAGATATTGCCGAGGCCAGAGGAAAGGTTCGATTTCTGGATCCGCGCAATGGTGTATATCTTGAAGCAGGGAAACTCATCTATACGCGCGCTACGACAACATTGCGGGCTTCCGAAAAGCCCAGGCTTGTTCATACCACCAGGGACAAAAAACAGGTTGTTGTGACGGCAGAAATTCTGGAGAGAAATACTACAACCAGGGAGTCGATTGCCCGCAATTCTGTGCATGTAACTGGCAACAAAATGGATTTGCGTTGCCGCGAGCTGCAGTATAACGAATTCAATTCCGAGTTTAATCTTACGGGAGAGATTGTAGCATTTTCCGAAGCAAACTATGCCAAAGCGGATACGGCACAGTACAGACAAAAGGACGAAATTCTTACTCTCGAAAAAAACGTCGAAATTATGATTTCTAACAAGGAAGGTAACACAATCGTATATGCACCCCGGGCGGTGTACCAGAAAAAGCAGGATTCCCGCGAAGATATCATCTCCGTCTATCATACTCCCGCTATAAGACCCCGCCTGTACCAGGGTTCTCTGGAACTCGAATTTGATGAAGGCACTGTTATAGGAGAAAAGCGGGATACCATGAAGGCGTTTGGAAACATCCAGTTTCGCGACACGAAAGAAGGTTATACGGGTAGCTCTGCTTCTCTCGATTTAGATCGCGCTGCCGGTTTGCTTGTTCTGCATGCAGGGAGTTCTAACAGGGCAAATATTGTGTACGCATCCGAACAGGGACCTGTGTCCATGGAAGGAGAGCGCATTTTGCGACAGCTTACAGATGGTAGTTCCATCGTGACGGGAAATACAGAAATGAACTGGTCGGACGATGGCGTCGATGTACGCGTTCGTGCGCAAAAGGCTGTGATGATTCCAGAAAATCCCATTGAATTTACGGGCTCCCCATCCATACAGCGGGGAGAGAGTATTCTTCGCTCTCGCAAAATAAAAGCATGGCCAAGGGAAAGAAGAGCCGAAGTAACGGGAAATTTGTCTGGCAAACTAATCACTTCCCCGTAATTGAGGGAGCCCTTCCTTGTGAAACGGATGGCGCTTGCGCGCGGGGTTCTTTCCTGCCAGAGGGTTAAAACATTCTGCCAGAGAAAAATCCTGCCAGTATTTTTTTGGGCGGACAAATATTCTTTCGTGAATCCCTGCGCGGGTAGCGCCACCTTCTTTCTTCTTTACACTCTGTTCCAAAAACGCAGAATAGCGCATGAGTGATGTCCAGCAGGAAGAAAAAGAATCTGGTATAAGCCGGCGCGACAAATTGTCTTCCCTGATTGATCTGGGAATTAATCCTTGGCCAGCCCGTTTTGATAGAAGTCAAACCATCGGCCAGATTTTAACCGACTGGTTTGCCGGAGCAGAGCCATCTGCCGATGCGCTTCGCACCGCAGGCCGCATCTTAGGTCGTAGAACTATGGGTGCAGCCGTCTTTCTGGAAATTTCAGACGACTCTGGTAAAATTCAGGTATACGCGAACAATAAAACGCTAAACGAGCAGGAATACGCTGTTCTTGGCCTTCTCGACATTGGCGATATTATTGGAATTGCTGGCGAGGCTTTTCTCACGAAAACTGGTGAAAAAACAATACGCGCAAGATCACTCTCTCTTCTCAGCAAGGGACTTTCTCCTATCCCCGTCGTAAAAGAAAAGGAAGGGCAGGTTTTCGACGCCTTTGCCGACATTGAAACCCGCTACAGAAAACGCTATCTCGATCTTATTGTGAACCCGTCCGTGAAACAGGATTTCCGGGCTCGTTCTCTCATCGTCCGTGAAATTCGCAATTATTTCCATGAGCAGGGTTTTATGGAAGTGGAAACTCCGATGATGCAGGCCATTGCTTCCGGTGCTGCTGCCCGTCCTTTCAAGACGCACCACAATACTCTCGACATAGATCTCTTTCTCCGCATTGCACCTGAACTCTATCTAAAGAGGCTTGTCGTTGGCGGTTATGAAAGAGTATTTGAACTCAACAGGAATTTTCGCAACGAAGGAATTTCTCCCCGCCATAATCCAGAGTTTACCATGCTGGAAGCCTACCAGGCTTACGCAGATTTTGAAACGATGATGGTACACGTGGAGAATATTTTTGCCCGCATTGCAGACATGATCTTTGGATGTCGCCAGTTTATGTATGGGGATCACGCCATTTCGGTGGAGGGTCCATGGCCGCGCGTTCGCTACCTCGATTCCATACGCGATAAATCCGGGATAGATTTTACGCCTTTTCTATCCGAGGAAAACCCCTCTGTAGACACTGCAAAAGATCTAGCTAAAAAAGCGGGCGTAGATGTATCGAAAGCCAATACGTTCTGGGAAGTTGTCGACGAGATTTTTTCCCAGAAAGTGGAGCCAACACTCATCGAACCCGTGTTCATCACTCATTTTCCCAAAGCAATTTCTCCGCTGGCAAAAACCGATGAGAAAGAACCGCTGTTTGCTGAACGCTTTGAACCCTATGTAACGGGTCGTGAAATGGGTAATGCATTCAGCGAGCTCAATGATCCAGACGAGCAGCTTCGCCGTTTTGAAGAGCAGCTCGCGCAGGAAAAAGCGGGCGCTGCAGAAACCATTCCTCTCGATGCAGACTTTATTGAGGCTCTCCGCGTTGGCATGCCGCCAACCGGGGGACTTGGCCTGGGAATAGACAGAATGGTCATGCTGTTTACAAACAGCCCTTCTATTAAAGACGTGATTTTATTTCCGCTTTTGCGGCCTCAGGAGAATCCGTGATACCAGCGATTGTTCCTTTTCGGATAAAGAAAAAGAGTATAGAAATACTCAACCAGCGCCTGCTTCCGCATACGGTAGATTGGGTTTCCTGTAAATCCATGAAAGATGTGTTTGTATCTATCAGGGAAATGCATGTTCGCGGGGCTCCCGCCATAGGGATAGTCGCTGCCTACGGATATGTCTTTGGAGCTCTTAAACTAATGAAAAAAAACTTTTCTCCAAAGCTGGATGAAGTAACCGCTCTCAAAGAGTATCTCGATTCTGCCCGTCCTACGGCTGTAAATCTGATGTGGGCAACCACGCGAATGGAACAAATCTTCACAAAACTTCTCGCCGAAAAAGCAGATATGGGAGCCATCAAAGAAACTCTGTTTTTGGAAGCGGCCGCCATCCACCGGGAAGACGAAGAATCCTGTTCGCGTATGTCGCACGCGGGTGCCGATTATATTGCCTCCAAATGGCCCGGGAAAAAATTACGTATTCTGACGCATTGCAATACGGGAGCACTCGCGACGGGCGGAATAGGCACAGCGTTAGGCGTGATTCGCATTCTCCACCAGAGAGGACTCGTAGAAGTTATTTATGCGGACGAAACGAGGCCGTATCTCCAGGGAGCCCGCCTTACGGCCTATGAGCTCAAAGTAGAAAAAATCCCCATGTACCTCATTGCAGATTCCATGGCAGGTTTTCTCATGAAGCAGGGAAAAGTCGATCTCGTTATTACGGGTGCAGATAGAATCACAAAGCGCGGGGACGTTGCCAATAAAATTGGTACGTTCCCTCTTTCGGTACTCGCCAAAGAGCACGGCATTCCCTTCTATGTAGCCGCGCCGGAATCGACGTTTGATAGAGAGATGGAGCATGGCGACAGCATTCCCATAGAGGAAAGACCTGCCTATGAGGTGCTAGAAATTCAGGGCAAAAAAGTCGCCCCCGATGTTCCTGTTCTCAATTACAGTTTTGACGTGACCCCGGCTGAGAATATTGAGGCCATTTTTCACGACGGTAGCGACAAAGTATTTCGGTCCGCCAAACTGTAATTTCTGAGCGCATCAATCCGCATCGAGATCAAAGCGAATAACGGTGAGTGGGTGCGGATTACTCTGGTGATAATCCGGATCTTTGCTGGAGACATCCCGCCAGCCGTTTTTTTCGGAATAGCTGTCTGCAAAGTACGAAAATACGACTGTGTCTCCATCATCCGTAGAAAGAGGGACTTTTCGTAAAAAAGGGAAAATTGCTCCCGTTCTGTATTCTTTGCCATCCCGCGTCTGTATCAGCACATCGTTGGGATGAAATTCATACACTTTAGCCAAAGGATCCCGCTCGGAAATGATTCGTCCGTTCCAGGAGATCACCTTAATACTTTTGATTTCCGAAATCTGAAGCTGCTTTTTGTAGGAGAGTCCTTTGCGGTAATGATAGAAAATGACGGAAGAGGGCATTCTTGCCGTACCGGACAATTCATCTCCGCTGGCAAAAGTAACGCGAATCGTCATAGAAGAGAAATTCTCTTCGCTGTTTTGATTAGAGGAAGCCGTTTCTTTTTCTCGGAAAGAGTCTTCTGGATCGCCGGGAGAGACAGGATACTGGATTGCATGGGTGGAAACAAGAGAAAGCTTGATAAACAAAAAGATGGAGAAGCGCATATGTGTCATAACTCGCTCTTTTTTTGTCAGGACAAGCGTAATCGCGCAGGAATATGCAAAAAAATTTGACAGGCTAACTCCGCATGATTATGTTGTGTTTGATAGCACTCGCAGAACAAGAGTGCTATCAGTAAGGCTATGAAAGAACAAATAACAGGAAGACAGGGCGACATCATTCGTTCCATTGTTAGCGCGTATTGCCACACTGGGGATCCTGTTGGTTCGGCTGTTCTCGTGGAAACTTTTGCACTCGATATTTCTTCTGCTACTGTTAGAAAGGAAATGTCGGTTCTTGAGCAAATGGGGTATTTAGAAAGTCCGCACACTTCTTCTGGCAGGATTCCTACCGATGAAGCCTTTCGCTATTATATTCGTTATCTGTCCGATCATTACGAAGCAGATTATCATTCTCATTTAGAGCTCGATGAATTTTACAAAAGCGCACGATTACAGATAGACCAGCTAATGCAGGATTTATCGTCCATGCTGGCAATAAAATCCCAGTCTATGGGTATTGTCCTGCCACCTGCTCCGGAAGGCAGCACGATTAAGCGCATAGAACTCGTGTCTGTGCTGGAAAACAGTGTTTTGATAATCATGGTTGCAGAAGGGGGCAATATCTTTCAAAAACGGGTAACCGTACCGAGGGTTTTGTCTCAGGACGATTTGTATAAAATATCCCGTTTTTTGACCAAAAATCTGCAAGGCTTTGAACCGGATGAAATCCGGCAGAAGGGTTTGACTTCCATGGATCAGACCAATGATCTAGGTGATCTCCTCGACACGGCTTTTTTTCTTTTGCAGGAGCTCATTTACCACACTCCGGTTCCCAAATTGTACATGGATGGTTCCGACGAACTGTATCGCCAGGTTTCTCAGACTCAGGGAGAACAATCTGGACAAAAGTTACTTCAATGGACTAAAAAAAATTCCTTCCGCGAAAAACTCCAAACCATTTCCGGTTCCCGCAGTTTAAACATGGAAGTAGGAGTGCAAACAGACACCGATTTTTTTCCGGGTCTTGCGCTGTTGAGCCAGGGATATACCGTAGGTGGAAAACCAGGTGGGAGTGTTGCCGTACTCGGAATGACCCGTTTGCAGTATGATCTCATTATTCCTGCACTCGATCACGGAGCAAGAATGCTGTCTGAAATTTTATCCAATCTTGAAAATATAGCAGAAAAAGGGGAAATTCCACTGCCAGAGAAATATCAGTAAAAGAGGTAAACAATGAGTGATGAAAAAGAATTAGAAGAACAGGAAGTACCGATCCAGGAAACGGCAGAAGAATTACCTGCTGGAGCTGAAAACTCAGATTCGCTGGAAGCGGAACTATCCGCAGTGCAAAAAGAACTCGAAGAAATTAAATCAGCACTGCAGCGTGAAAGAGCTGAATTTATGAATTACCGCAAGAGAACTCAAACCGAAAAAGACATGATCCGCACTATAGCTGCCCAGCAGGTGCTGTCAGATCTTCTTCCCGTATTTGACTCTTTTGATCAAATAGGAATTCAGGACAAAACGAAACAGGACGATCCCGTCCTGAAACCGTTCCTCGAAGGGGCAGCCCTTATCCAGAGACAACTCTGGAGTGTTTTTTCGCAGAGAGGCGTAGAGGAAATTTCTCCCGATGGCGAGGAATTTAATCCTTCTTTTATGGAAGCCATCAGTATTACGGAAAGCGAAACAGCTACTGCCGAAGTTGTATCGCAGGTGTTTCAGAAAGGTTATAGAATCGGTGATCAGGTGATTCGCCCTGCCCGCGTTTCTGTAACAAAACCGGCAATTTTAGCAACAACAGGAGAAGAAAATGAGTAAGGAAAAAATTATTGGAATCGATTTGGGAACTACCAATTCCTGCGTAGCTGTCATGGAAGGTGGTGTTCCCGTTGTCATAGCTAATACAGAGGGTGCCCGCACAACGCCGTCTGTCGTGGCGTTTACGGACAAAGGGGATGTGCTCGTTGGCCAGGTAGCCAAAAACCAGATGGTGACAAATCCAGAGAATACAATTCGTTCAGCAAAACGTTTTATTGGGCGTCGCTTCAACGAAATTACCACCGAAAAAAGACATGTTCCCTATACAATAAAAGAAGGACCAAACAGCAGCGTTCTCATCCAAACCAGGGACAAAGGCTATCGCCCCGAAGAAATTTCTGCCCGCGTTCTCATGAAAATGAAACAAACAGCAGAAGACTATCTCGGCGAAACGGTGCAAAAAGCGGTTATTACGGTTCCTGCCTATTTTAATGACGAACAGAGACAGGCTACAAAAGATGCAGGAAAAATTGCCGGGCTCGATGTCGTCCGTATCATTAACGAACCAACGGCAGCCGCTCTTGCTTATGGACTCGACAAGGACAAAGATGGCGAGATGATTGCCGTATACGACCTTGGTGGTGGTACATTTGATATTTCTGTACTGGAGCTTGCCGAAAACGTCTTCGAAGTAAAATCGACCAACGGAGACACACACCTTGGCGGAGATGACTTTGATCAGGCGATTATTGAATGGCTCATTACTGAATTCCGTCAGGAGACAGCCATTGATCTTAGTAACGATAAAATGGCATTACAGCGCCTGATTGAAGCATCTGAGAAAGCTAAAATCGAACTTTCTTCCAAAGAAACAGCGGATATCAATATTCCGTTTATTACCATGGATGCATCTGGCCCGCGCCACCTCACCAAAACGATCACGCGTGCCAAATTTAATCAGCTCACAGCTGCACTCGTTGAGAGAACCGTGGAACCATGCCGAAAAGCTCTTTCCGACGCAGGTCTTTCTGCTTCCGATATCAGCAAAGTAATTCTGGTTGGTGGTTCAACGCGCATTCCAGCAGTCCGTGATAAGGTCAAAGAAATTTTTGGCAAGGAACCAGATAAAAGCGTGAATCCGGATGAGGCAGTGGCCATTGGAGCTGGCGTTCAGGGTGGTGTTCTTGCGGGAGATGTAACCGACGTACTGCTGCTCGATGTTACTCCTCTTTCTCTTGGTATTGAAACACTTGGCGGTGTCATGACAAAAATTATTCACCGTAATACCACTATCCCAACGAAAAAATCAGAGGTGTTTTCTACAGCGGCGGACAACCAGCCAGCTGTAGAAATTCACGTCCTCCAGGGCGAAAGGGAAATGGCGAAAGATAACCGAACACTAGGACGCTTTCAATTATCAGAAATTCCTCCAGCTCCGCGCGGTACACCCCAAATTGAAGTAACGTTTGATATCGACGCAAACGGAATCGTTCACGTATCGGCTAAAGATCTTAAAACTAGGAAAGAACAGAAAATTAAAATCGAAGCTTCCAGTGGACTGTCTGACAGCGACATTGAAAAAATGGTGAAAGATGCAGAACTCCACGCAGAAGAAGATCGCAAGAACAAAGAAGTGGCATCCCTGTACAACGATTTAGACAATACTATCTATCATCTCGAAAAGCAGATGACAGACAGTGGTGCATCGCTTCCGGAAAACATTAAATCGGAGATCAATACCGAGATTGCAAATTCAAAATCTGACCTTGCAACGCGCGATATTGAAAAGATGAAGACAGCTAAATCCCGGATAGAGGCTCTGATTACAAAGTACCAGAGCATGTTTACGCAGTCCGCTCCGCAGCAGGAATCTTCCGAACCCCAAAAAGAGCAGAAACAGCCCGATGAAAAGGTAGTGGACGCTGACTTTGAGGAAGTAAAAGAGGATAAATAATTTTTTGGGGCCGGGTTTCCGGCCCCAAATGAGCGGAGTGTATTGTGGCAGAAAAACGGGATTACTATGAAATACTGGGGGTTGCAAAATCCAGTTCCTTAGATGACATAAAAAAGGCATACAGAAAGCTTGCCCTCAAATACCATCCAGATAAAAATAAAGATAATCCGGAAGCAGAAGCCATGTTCAAAGAAGCAACAGAGGCTTACGAAGTACTCCGGGATGAAAATAAACGCAAAATTTACGATCAGTATGGCCATGCCGGACTGTCTGGAGCTGGTTCCTCTGGATTTGGGCAGGGTGCCTATTCTGATTTTTCCGATATTTTTTCTGGAAGCAGTTTTGAAGAAATTTTTGAAAATCTGTTTTCAGGTTCAGGTGGTTTTGGATTCAGCGGAGGGCGATCGGGTGCCCGCAAGGGGACAGATCTCCGCTATAATCTTGAGATAAGTCTGGAAGACGTATACCACGGAAAAGAGGTTACGATAAAAATACCACGTGAAGAGCATTGTCCGGATTGTCATGGCACGGGATCTTCGGATGGTAAAACCGAAGTCTGCCCTGTATGTCATGGAACCGGACAGGTACGTCGCTCTTCTGGCTTTTTTTCGATTGCCAGCCCCTGTAATAATTGCAATGGGACAGGAAAAATTATTCGCAATAAATGTCGCACCTGCCATGGTTCCGGCCTGGTATCCAAAAAACATACGCTCAATATTCGTATCCCCGCTGGGATAGACAGCGGAACCCGCTTGCGCGTTTCGGGAGAAGGGGAAGCAGGTCCTAATGGTGGACCTCCAGGGGATCTCTATGTAGTCGTCCAGGTAAAAAAGCATCCTGATTTTGAGCGAGAAGGAGTAGATCTTGGGGCACAGGTATCCCTACCCGTGACAACAGCAATCCTTGGCGGAGAAATACTCGTAAAAGGTATTGACAGCAGTTCTGTTAAACTTAAAATTCCTGCCGGAACGCAACCGGGAACGTTGTTCCGCTTAAAGGGCAAAGGATTGCCTTACATGGGCTCCTCGGACCGATATGGCGATATGATTGTTTCCGCAGAAGTCAGTATCCCTAAACATTTGTCGGGCAAGGCAAAACAACTGGTTCAGGACTTAGCAAAAGAGCTGTAATTTTCGGGAAATATATATGAGCAAAGCAAAAATGAAAATGGGATTTATTGGCGTGGGTCACATGGGCCAGTACCATGTGAATGTGGTTACGCAACTTTCGGCAACACACGAAATCAGCGGACTGTACGATGCCAGCGAATCCCGCGCAAAAGAATTATCGGCAAAATTCAATGTGCCGGCGTATGCAACAGCAGAAGACGTCATTGAAAAGAGTGATGCCGTTACTATTGCCGTTCCAACGCATCTGCACTATAAGTACACTAAAATTGCACTCGAAGCCGGCAGACATGTTCTCGTAGAAAAACCTGTTACAGAGACTCTGGAACAGGCAGACGAGCTCATTCGCATTGCCCGCGAAAAAAACCTGATTCTTCAGGTAGGCCATGTGGAGCGCTTTAACGGAGCGGTCATGGAACTTTCTAAAATAGTCAAGGAGCCACGGCTTATCCAGGCACGCCGTCTCACCCCGGTCAATAATCGCATTACCGATGTAGGGGTAGTTCTCGATCTCATGATTCATGATCTCGACATTCTTCTCAATCTAGTCGATTCGCGTGTAAAAAGTTATAACGCAGTGGGTTCCAAAGTAATTACAGAAAACGAGGATGTAGCGGTCATTGATCTGCAATTCGAAAACGGAACAATTGCAACTATCACGGCATCAAGAATAAGCCAGTACAAAGAGCGCTCTCTTTCCATTATGGAAGATAAAAGCTTTGTGTATCTGAACTACGCCAACCAGGATATTGAAATTCACAGACAGGCTTCCAGCGTAACGCTGCTGACTCCAGATGAAATAAAATATTCGCAGGAGTCCTTCATGGAGAAAGTGTACATCCACAAAGACAATCCATTAAAAAGCGAACATTCTCATTTTTACGATACCATCCAGGGCGGCAAAGCCATGGTTCCCAACGAGAAAGATCTCGAGACTCTTCGCATTGCTCTCGGCTCGCTCCAGATGATTCATGACAGCTGGAAATGACGGAGTAGAATTATTTGTGCCAGACCTGGGCGAGACAGATCAGATTGAGTTTGTCTCGTGGCTGGTGCAACCAGGGGATTCTGTCTCCGAAGGCCAGGAGCTTGCGGAGCTCGTGACAGATAAAGCAGCCTTTACGTTGGAGGCTCCCGCAACCGGCATGCTTCTCGAAGTATTTGCACAGCCGGGAGAAATCGTGAGCCAGGGCCAGCGCGTGGGCCGGATTGGCTCACCGAATTAATTACGGGGAGCCTCTATTTATTCAAAATTTTGAAAAAAATAATTTTATTACCTTATACACTCCAAGAGGAAAGGATAAGCAATTAATTATTAGAGGTTCCTTACTCTTCGTCATTAAAGAGGGCAAAGATTGCATCGCCCTCGGGCAGCTCATCCAGGTAATAGGGAGTTGGCGGATCAAATCCGTTAAAATTGGAGCTATAGACTGTTGTATAGGCGCCAGCCCCTCGGAAGGCAATGATATCTCCTTCGCGCAGTTTGGGCAGATAGGCAGTGAACATTTTATCTACGGAGTCGCAGCTTGGACCGCACAGAATATAGCTCGATTCCCATTCTCCCGGTGCATTGGATTCGAGAGGATACGTAATTCCATCAATGGTTTCCATCATTCCCGAAAATACGCCGGCATCGAGAAAGGCCCAGTCTTTGTCGCGCGAAGCCGTTCCGATTATGCGGGCCACGAGAATTCCTGCAGAACCAGATATGCCGCGCCCGGGTTCCATGAGCAGCCTTTTGGGTTTTAATCCTTCGGTATCCCACTGGTTTAAATGCTTGTATACAACTTTTGCAATAGAGGCAACGGAGGGAATAGGGCGGCCTAAATCCGTTGGAAAGCCGCCGCCAATGTTGAGGATTTCTGGTTGGAAACCCATGGAGCGAGCCAGTGAAAAAATATCATAGGCGTGTTTCATGGCTGCTTCCCAGCCGAGGATTGTTTCACACTGAGAGCCGGGGTGAAACGTAATTCCGGCAAGTGGCAGGCCTTTTTTTTTCATCCTCTCTAGAATGGCAGGCCATCGATTGGAAGCGACACCAAATTTCCCAGTGAGCGGCCACATCGATCCTTCGTTGGGGACCTGGATGCGCAGAACAGCCTTGACGCGGTCGCGAAATACGGCAAGTTTATCGACTTCGTCCAGAGAGTCAAAGGACATGACGTTTACTCCGGCATCCAGCGCCTTTTCAATCGCGTAAGATGGTTTCATGGGGTTGGAGAAGACTATCTTTTCCGGAGGGATGCCAAGTCCCAGAAGGAAACTGATTTCTGCCCAGGAAGCCGTCTCAAAGGACGAGCCTTCGTCGCGCAGGGTTTCTATGATGCCGGGAAAAGAATTGGATTTAATTGCATAGGCTATTTCAAAATCTGGAAATGCGGAATGCAGCTCCCGGTAGTTCCTGAGGATTCTGTTTCGTGAAAGAAGAAGGGCTGGAGTTTTATAAGCCATAATTCACCGTCCTGCCGTATCAGCGCTGTGATGCAAGCCGATTTTGCGCTTCTGCAAATTCCAGGGCAAAATACGTGATCACGATATCCGCACCGGCCCGCCGCATGGAAAGCAGCATTTCATCGCGGACTTTTTCTCCGTCTATCCAGCCTTTAGAAGCAGCCGCTTTGACCATGGCGTATTCACCGCTTACATTGTAGGCAACAATCGGAAGGGTAGAAAAATTGCGCAGTGTCTGGATAATGTCGAGATACGAAAGAGCCGGTTTAACCATGAGATAGTCTGCTCCCTCTGCTTCGTCGAGCGCTGCTTCGCGCAGGGCTTCGCGGGCGTTGGCCGGATCCATTTGGTATGTTTTTTTGTCTCCCGACTTAGGGGCAGAGTCGAGTGCATCGCGAAAGGGGCCATAAAAGGCAGATGCGTATTTGGCCGTGTACGACATGATACCTGTATGGGAAAAGCCATTCTCTTCGAGTGCCTGCCGAATTGCTCCAACTCGGCCGTCCATCATGTCAGACGGTCCAAGAATATCTGCTCCCGCAGCCGCCTGTGCCAGGGACATTTTTACCAGAACTTCGATTGTTTCGTCATTAAGAATTTGACCATCTTTGAGAATGCCGTCGTGACCATCGGAAGAGTAGGGATCCAAAGCGACATCTGTAATGACAACAGCTTCTGGAAATCGTGCTTTGATTTTGCGAATATAGTCCAGGTAAAAATTCTCGCTGCTGTAACTGTACGTTCCGAGGGAATTTTTTTTATCGTTCTCTACAGCGGGGAAGAGAATAAACTTGTCAAGGCCAAGTTGCAGAGCCTGCTCAATCTGCTGCAACATGGCTTTTTCGCCGTAGCGGAAAATTCCGGGCATGGATGCAACTTCGTTTCGAGTCGATTCGCCCGGCAGAAGGAACAAAGGCATTACGAGCTGCTTCACAGAAATAGAGGTTTCCTGTACCATGCTGCGAACAGCGGCAGACTGGCGGTTTCTTCGGGGGCGTTCGGGAAATGTCATAAGGGTAAAGGAATATCGAAAAACAGGTGGTCAAATTCTTTTTAGCTTGCCTTCCTTGAAATTGTTTCATAATCGGCACGATGGATGTAGAACAGGTTCTCATTGCGGGTGGATCCGGATCCATTGGCCGTTTACTGACAAAGACTTTCCAGGCTTTGGGAGTGAATGTTGTATGGATCAGTCGAAATCCAACTCCCGAGCAGGATTCTCTGCATTACTCCGATTTTGAGCGGAAGGCCTCGCAGATTTTTGAAAAACCTACCGTTCTTATTAATCTTGCGGGAGCTTCCATAGCCGAACAGAGATGGAGCGTTGCCCGCAAGGGAGAGCTCACCAATAGCAGGGTGTTAACTACAAAGGCACTCGTACAGGCTATTCTCTCATCATCTAATAAACCGATTCTTGTGATACAGGGCTCTGCAACGGGAATTTATGGAAATATGCAGGATCTGGCAGACGAAACAACAAAACCAGGAAGGGGGTTTTTATCGGACCTTGCCATCCGCTGGGAGGCTGCTGCAACACCGCTGCCGGACGCGGGGATTCCCTTAGCCATGGTTCGCATGGGCACGTTTCTCGACCGGGATTCCGGTTTTCTAAAGGCTTTGCTGCCGCTGTTTCGCCTCAATCTGGGTTCTCGGATTGGCAATGGGCGGCAATATATTCCCTGGATTCACAAGGAAGATGTATCCGGGGCTATTTTGCATCTGGTGCAGAAGAAACTTTCGGGGATCTTCAATTTTACTGCGCCCAATCCAGTTACGAACCGGGAATTTTCAAGCGCTCTCAATCGTGTGCTGCACCGGTTTAATCCCGTACCCGTTCCCGGAGCCATTTTAGAGCTTTTGCTCGGTCAAATGGCCAAAGAACTCATCCTGTCTGGCCAGCAGGCGATCCCCAGCCATCTTCTGAATTCCGGCTATGAATTTCGGTTTTCCACGATTGCTCGGGCTTTGGAGAATCTCATTCGAAAATAAAATGGAATCAGCGGCAAAAATTGGACTTACAGAACCAGAATTGAATCGAATCCGGGCTGAGAATGTTTTCACGAATACATTTGGTCCGCGTGCAAGCAGTTTGAAGAAGACACTGTGCTCGAAATTTCTTTCATGGGAGATGTATCTCTGCCGGACCTCCTGCGCATCGAAGACAAAATTTCGGCACTGGGAGTTTTTTCGGAATTTGAATTTTCACTTTATAAGAATACCAGGAGCAAATTGATTCTGCGAAGCATTGAACTGTTTGGCGTGACCAGACAAACCCGAATCTATAGAGCTTTGTAGTTTAGGATGGCTGCCACGAATAGCTCTGTATTCCGTTTTATTTTGGCAGTGAAAGCGGCTTACCGCTTCTATTTTGTTGCGCAAAAAAGATTGCAGCAAAACGCTTGGGGGGTTCGTTTTGTCGAACAGTATGCAAGTTGCGAAACGCCTGGGAGTTTTGCTTGCAATGTGACATAATGTATATTATGAGAAGTAAAGTGTGTAACTGCTTTAGGCAAGATCTAAGAATTAATATTTTAAGCTTCTCTGCTGCAATAGATAGGCATATAAATTTAATTTTTTTCAAAATTTTCAAAAAATAGAGGCCCCTTTATTCTGTGTCTCAGGCTTTCCCCTGCTTTTACCGTCTGCCTGTCCCCGCAGGGTCAATGCGTAGCAAGCCGCAGGCAAAAAGTCCACGGAGGGACTTTTTCAGAGCTTACTTCCGGTCCATGGATGGACCGGCAAAAGGCGAAGAAAACAGCAGTTTTCGCAGCGTTTTGGAGCAAAACAGCGGGCATTGCCCGTGTTTTGCGATCTGAAAAAGTCCACGAAGGGACTTTTTCAGGGCTTACCTAAATAATAATATTAAAATAGTCGAGAATGCGTGGTGAAAAGGAAATATACAGTTTGCCCGAAAAATCTTTTCTAATGTGAACCAGCTCTTTATTTTTAAGCTTGAGCAGATCGGCATTGGCGTTCTCCACATTGATTCCCTGGTTTTTGCGCACAAATTCCAGAAAGCCTTCGTATGGAAGCAGGAGAACCTCTCCCGTTTTATCTTTAGTTCCCTCTTTTTTCCAGTATAATGACAAAGCCTTCAACAATCGCGTCTCTGGCGAAAAAGATATAAGCTCCATAATCTGATCATCTGCTGCTTTAAGGCGCTCAGACATTTTGCGGATCATGTTGACGGCAAACTCCGCGTTGCTATGGACCATGTATTCAAACGATTTTGCATCGATGCGCAAAATAATCGATGGCTCCAGAACTGTCGCTGTAGCAGAACGCGTCTGGTCTGTAAAGAGAGCCATCTCTCCAAAAAAATCACCCTCTCCTAAATGCGCAAGAGTCTGCTCTGCCTTTTTGGCGCGCTTGCTGATCGAGACATGGCCTTTATGGATAATATACATTTCTTTGCCAGAGTCACCTTCGGCAAAAATTACCTGACCAGGATTGTGTCTGGATCCAAAACGTTTAACGAGCTCCTGAGACATCCGTATTTCCCAGGTAATCTTCGGATTTTTGGATGAGTTTCTTGAGCTGCTCCAGGTTTTCCGTCGCTATCGCAATTCCTTTTTTTCCGGGGGCATAGTCTCCGTTCTCCGATTTAAACCAGACGCGAATATCGACATATTTTTTCCCTTTGAATTCGCTGATGCTTACTCGTGTGACTTCCTTGGCGTTGCGTGGTATTTCTCCAATAATTGTTGGTTCCATTATTCCTCACTATATTCGTTGATTTAAAACAAGCATGGCGTCGCCATAAGTATAGAATCTGTATCCTGCGTCAATCGCATGGCGATAGGCTTTCATCATTTTTTCGGGGCCATACAGGCTTGCGACGAGAAGAAGCAGAGAAGACTTAGGGATATGAAAATTGGTAATAAGACCGTCTATACTCTGCACGGTATCGGGAGGATGGACAAACAACTGCGTGCTTCCCCAAAGAGAATGATCAAAGAGTCCCTGTGTTTCGCGGTGAACATGTTCTAAAACCCGCAGCGTAGTCGTCCCGATGGCAATGAGTCGGTTATATTTTTTGGCCGAGAGAATTTTAGCCAGAGAAATGGGAACCTCATAGCGTTCTGCATGCAGTTTTTTTTCAGCAAAATTTTCCGCAGTCAGGGGCGCAAAGGTTCCATAGCCTACATTAAGCGTCACAAACTCCATCCTAATTCCCTTCTCTTTGAGTGCATGAAGCAGCGAGTCCGTAAAATGCAGCGCAGCGGTAGGTGCAGCTGCAGATCCTCCCTTCTCTCCAAAGGGATTCTGGTAATGAATGGAATCCTTATCGTGGGCAGCTCTTTTGAAATACGGAGGAATCGGCATGTCACCAATTTTATTAAAGTCCTCAAATGAAATATCCCCCCCTGCCTGCATGGCAATGGCATCTCCCATTCTGCGAATGCGAAATAAAAACGATTCATCCCGAACAGCAAGGAAAATATCTCCATCTTTTGCTTTACCCATTCCGGTAAACAGAATTTTCCAGCAATGGGGGCAAAGCTCTGGCAACTCTTCTACCAGGAGTACCTCGACGATTCTTCCATTTGGGGAATGCATGGCAACGCGGCGCGCTTCTACCCGCGTATTGTTGGCGATGAGGAGATCTCCCGGAGCGAGAAAATCCGGGAGTTTGTTAAACACGGAATCGACGAGATCCGAAGATGCAACCAACAGGCGGCAACTGTCTGCCGGCTCTACGGGTTCCCTTGCGATTTGTTCATCGGGTAAATCAAAATTATACTGTTCAAAACCGGGGAACATTACAGAGAACCGGAGAAATTGCTTTTTAGCGCGGCTCGTTTACGTTTTTCTTCCGGCATCCGAAAAGACAGATATTCGTTTCCTGCGTTCCAAAGAAGAAAACCTGTTTCTCCCGAATCAAAAGTAGCCTGTATCTGTTTTTCGATATATTGAGCATTGTAATTGGATACTCTCCACGCAAAAGCCTGAATCCAGGGACGGATGACGGTCTCTCCTGAAATATCCTGCAGTTTCTGTATTCCCGTCAGTATAAATTCGTAGGGGTGGTCTCCAGGCGAGGCAACCCCACCAAAGCCGTTCTCAAAATGAGATGGATACAGCATGGGCGAAAGAACATCGGCGGCCTGGGAAAGAATCCGCATGTCCTGCCCTGTACTCTTGATATCGAGTTTTTCCTGCCATGCGACAACTCCAAAAATGTCTATGGAAAGTTTTACTCCATAGGCGGATGTCAAGGAATGTACCTGCTGTAAAAATCCAGCAAGGACGCGTGGTTTTTCGTAATGATCGGTTAGTCCAGCATAGCGGGCTTGTTTCCAGTTGCCTTCTGCCGGGTAGCGAACATAATCGAGCTGTATTTCGTTTACACCGGAGTGGATTACCTCCCAGATAATCTTGAGATTGTAATCGCGCACTTCTTTTTTATAGGGATCTACCCAGATGGGTCTTCCCTTCACGAGTAGCGGCTTTCCGTTCTGGAGGTGTATGGCAAGATTGGGTTTACTTTTAGCTAAAACCTCATCTTGAAAGAGAGTTACCCTCGCGATAGAGTAGATTTTTTCTTTACCCAGTCTCGCATGCAGTTTTTTGAGGGAAGGAATGGGTGCTCGTATTCCCTTCTGCACATTCTTTACGTCCCCGTGAATCGTGGGGTAATTGAGATAGCCTGTCACGTCTTTGACATCGTACACGATTCCATTGCCGTGGCCTTTTTTCAAGTATTGAATAAAGAATGAAATCTTTTGGGGAGTAGCCGAACTTCCCGATAGATAGATGCCCTTGACCGATTGATAGGCCACCGCTGTATTCGAAAATACAGGCTGGTAATCGGATACTGTGATCCATGCAGAAGATTCTTTGCCTGTATTTACTTTCGCCTTGAGAAAACCATGCCCGTCGTTTGAAAACTCTGCATTCGGATATTGTTGTTTCAGGAAGGCGGCCCATTCTTTTTTCTCTTTTATGTAAAACTCATAGCGAAGCACTCCAAGCCCTGCGTCCTTCTGGATCCATTTAGTATTTGCGTGTCGTATCTGTTTATCTGCCGAGGCAATCAGGTTTGCGACGACAGGCATGGAATCCTTTGACCAAGCGTAAACACTCGCGGCAAGGTTATTGAGCATGCCATACGCAAAAATCCACAGAAAGGAGAGAGCGGCAAACAGAACAATCCCGAAAGCAAGCGCTCTTGCCGATCCAGTGAGCACTGTCCAGGCGGAGAAGTATAGACGAAGACGGTTGGGTGATGGGTAAAACGGCTGAAAGAACATAATACTGTATCGGCAAAAGCCCGAACCGCTTTGAACGGTAAATGAAAAAGCCGCTCTGGTAAAAATAATTCCTTCTGTCAATCTCCGTCGAATAGAAAAAGACTCGACAATAGATTTTCCACTGGCATTCAGGGCGTATGCAGCGCGTTGCTTCCCTTCTGATTGCCATTTCATCCACTCTCTTTCTGGCTAACTGCTCGTCTTTTATGGGTAAAACGAGTAACAGTTTCAGTTACCAGAATCTGTACCAGCGGCAGTACGTTGAAGGAACGGGAGGAGAAATTCCCGTTACGCTCAACCGGGGGGAATCCTCTTCTGCGTCTGTTTCGGCAAAAGGAGACTACCTTCTGTACAGCAGCAACGAAGATGGAACATACAATCTGTATTACAAACCACTAAACAGCGTGCGCAGCTACCCTTTTCTGATTGCGGCAAGTAACCAGAAAGAACCCGTCATCAGCCCGGATGGACGCACCATAGCCATGGTAGACGACGAGCTCGATCCCGATGGAGATATCGTAATCATGCCGGCGCGGTTTTCATCCATAAAAAACGCAGTGAACAAAGCAGATGCAGCGGAAAAAAACAGATACTACAGAAAATTTATTACCAACAGCGAAAAAAATAGGGTTCGCTCACGGGATTCCAATCCTGTGTTCTCAACGGACAGCCGCTATTTAGCATGGGCCTCCGATATGCAGCAGTTTCCCGGCGAGCCCTATGGACCAGAACCGGGCACTCCACAGAATATCTGGATTATGGAAGTGGGGAAACCTTCTACAGCGAGAAAACTTACCGAGGCAGGTGGGGTAATGCCATCCTTCTCTCCCGATGGAAAGTCGATCGTGTTTGTATCCTATCCCGACGATTCATCTAACGGAGATATTTTTTCCGTCCATCTGGAAACGGGTAAAACAGAGCGCATTACGAATACGCAGTATCTGGAAATGTTTCCCCAGTATACGGCGGACGGCCAGGCAATACTATATACTCTGGTAGAGAAAGACACGAACGGAAATGGCTATCTCGATAGAAAAGACAGTGGAAAAATCTTGCGCCGCAATTTGCCCACTGCCCGCCCTGTTCTTCTCGGGAAAAAAGACGAACAGCAAATTCTTTCAGCAGATATCTTACCGGTTTCTCCGGAAAATATGAATGTCATTTCTGCCCGCCAGTCATCCTTTTTAGGAGGCACTCTGCTCTTCTCCAAAAGTGATGGCGACAATATTAACATTTCTCTGATGCCGGAATATGGTCCCGTCCCGGGCCGATCCGATATTTCTGAACAAAGGGAATTGAGTAACGAACTGTTAGAATCTGCCATCACGACAGAGGAAAGATCTGTCTATCTGCAGAGTCTGGATCTCTATCCCATTCTCCACGGTACAGATCCCCTCTTTCCGGTTTTTGCATCCGAAGCTCTCATCCAAAATCATGAAGGGCGCAAAAAATGGGGATATTCTACTGAACTTACTACGCGCCTGCTGGAGACCATGGCAGAGGAAAAATCACCCGCCCTTCTGATTCTTGCAGAATACCAGGCCCGTTATAAAGGCCAAACCGATTTGCAGGCATTCCTGTCCGCGAATACTCCGTACAAGCCAGCCTCGGGAGAAAGTCCCGGAGACTACCTTGCAAGAATGTCAGAGCTGCCAGAACTACAGGAATATTATGAGCCGTATACAGTCTCGGAAATTCGCAGCCAGCTTGAAAATCATTCATCCGTTGCACACCTCTCGGCGCGCGAAAAAGATAAACTCTCCAAAGAACTTTCTGCCAAAGCCGCAAGGCGCACCGTATCTGTACAAAATTTTCTAAAAGAAACAGCGGGTCTCCATAAACTTTCTGAAGGAAATCTTCCGGAAGCCATGAAGATTCTTAGCTCTTCTCTCTCAGAAAATTACGATCGCTCCAATCGCGTACTCTGGGAAATAGCCAAAGCAAATACTGCCACCACTTTTTCTCCGGAGCTTTTGTTCTTTACAGAAGCCGATCAAAAGTATCTGGCCGAGTATCCGGCGGCATTCCGTGAGTTTGCACAAAATCATATTACCGAACAGCTTTCCGCAGATGCGCGCCGCTTTGCATTTGAGCACGCTGTTTCTATGCTCGAAAAAAGGCAGTTGAAACTGTATGATTCCATGGTCTCCTCCAATAAGAAAACGGTAGCAGAAGCTCTTTTATACGCAGCAAAAGCGGAGGTACTCCTTCGTGAAAAAAATGCCGATGCAGCCACTATTCCCATCGCTGAGCTCGAAAAACAGAAAGACAAAAACGAATATCTCAATTATCTTTATTACAAATTGAAAGGGAAAAATGAAGAGATAAAAGGAGACCGTCCGGCAACCTTTTCTTCCTACAGAGAGGCAATTCAGTTTTACGATGCTGGATTTAAGGATCCGGAATATCCATCCATGTACGAGTCTACCATGACTTATTATTCACAAAGGGGCCAGGAGCTTGAGAGTGGCCGCCAGTTTGCCAAGGCCTGGGAAATGTATCGCTCCGTCTTAGATCTTTCTTTGTCGAAATCAGTGAAAAATACGCTGACGCGAGCAGAAAAAAATACTCTTCTCACGGCTGCCTTGCGCTCGTCTGATCTGGCTGTAAGAATGCGGACAGAGGATGATAAATTGCATAAAGACATTCTAAATTATTTTGAAAAGAATCTTGATAAGGGACGACTTGGACTCAATACTCCATTCATCTTTTCTCGTGCGTATCTGCTCACCCAGAGGGGGGCTTCCATGCACCAGGAATATGAGAAGAAGGGGTTATCTACCTCCCAGAAAGAAGAAGTCTTAAAACAATTTTATGCTGCAGAAAGTGATTATTACTGGACATTCTTTGCCGATCCCGATTTTTTTGATTCTTACGTAATGCTCGGCTGGATGTACCAGTACATTGATAACCAGAAAGACAAAATGACGGGGAATCTTCAGAAGCAGAAAGACAGGGAACGGTTCCAGCTGCTCTATGCCAAATATTTTCCTGAATATCTATACGAGAAAAATATTGCATTGTATCAAAAGATTATCGCACAGTTTTCTGGAACAGTTCCGTCTGCCACGATAGCCAGTTTCCACCTGAACATGGGCAATAACTACTATCTATTAAGCAACTTTGCCAAAGCAGAAGAGCACTATTCGCTTGTTTCAGAAGAAATTCAGGCGGATCGCTTTGTTTTCAGCAACAAAAAGCAGGAAGCCATCTTTCATTTTAATTATGGTCGCTCTTTGTACTTTACGGGTAAATACCGAGAATCTACCGCAAGTTACGATAAAGCTATTTCCGTGTATGAGACTGTATTAAGCGGAAAGTCTGGCAACGAACGAAAAGAGATTTTTGCCAAGCTGGAATTGCTAGATAAATACCGTGCGGTCAACTTTGATTTGTCAGGCAATTCTGTCCAGGCAATCAAAACTCTGGAGAATATTCTCACCCGCCAAAATGCAGCCGGATACAGGAGTGATCGTTCTTACGTACACATGGAGCTTTCCAGGCATTACCTGTCAGTGCTCGATTACGACAAGGCTCTGCTCAATGTGAACCAGGCCGAAGCAGCACTTCGCGGCGAGGAAGAGATCAAGGCTCCAAAATACTATATCCGACTGAAAGTACTTGGCATGGAGCAGCCGTGGACATGGCTGCTTGGACTCGTGTATTCGCTGGATTCTGACATGGTATACCAGGGAAAAAATCATATCGTATTTCCGGTTCCCACCATACACAGGAAGGAATTTATCCATTCCGTACGGGCACAAATTTACAAAGAGCGCGGAGTATCCAGTGCAGAAGCTGATTCTTTAGACCAGCTCCGAATTCTTCTGGAAAAAGACAAATCCAAATTAGGACGTGAAGCTCTGGTCAATGTGTACTTTAGACAGGCAGCAAATTTCTACGGAAATGGAAACCTCGATGCCGCAGAAGGAGCAGTGCAAAAAGCTTTTAAGCTGGCTGAGGAAATGAAAAATCCGGACGATCTTGAAAAAGCAAGAAAAAATCTTCTCTATATTGCAGCGCGCAGGATAGACGCTCCTTCTACACCTGCGAAGGAGCGCAAGAAAATTGCACAGTCAACTCTCAATAATCTCAACAAGTTTATAAGTGACTACGAAAAAGAAGCAATCGATCTTGCAGAAGAGAAACTTAAAAAGAAAAATAAAAAACTTCGTCTTACTGATTCGGAAAAAGCATTGATACGTTTTGAATCGGCTAAAACCTTGTATCCCCACCACTTGTTCCGTGCCGGATTTGAAACGGTTCTTTTTCAGTCTGCTCAGGCTGATTTCATAAGCTCGTTAAAACCAATGTCTCTGGAAAAATTTGAATCTAAGCACAGAGAAATGCTGACTCGTACGGAACTTCCCGCCAGGCTCTATTCCGGTAAAATACCGAATCCTGGACTCACCGATAAAAAGAATGCCAGGCTGGATTATGTAGACTTTACCGATCCTAAAGACCAGCGCCTAAAAATTGGAATGGGGTTAAACAGAGGAACCCTGTATGAATTTATGGGAAGAACCAAACCAGCTCTTTCAGAATTCTCTCTCGCGGGTAGAAGAGCTTTTGAATTCCAGTCTGTCCCCCTCCAGACGTATTCTATTCTTAAATTGAGCCAGTACCAAGAGGCAGAAAAAGATGTTTCCCGGGAATCTGTTTCAGCTCTGCTGAACGAATATTCAGAGCGGCCAGCCATGCTTAAATTGCGGCAGCAGGAATTTATTGAATTATCCCGCTATCTTGCGGAGAGACGCGCAGATGCAGGGGATTACGAAGCAGCTATAAACACACTCGATGCATCGCGCAAAAAACTGGCTGCCCTTACTTTTTCAGAAGGCCTCCAAAAATATGCGCGTTCTTATTCTCCCAATTTAGAGCGATATTTGTATCTGCAACATCTCGATTCACAATTAAGCCAGACGAGAGAAGATTATCTCTTTGCCAAAGAAAATGCGGAGAAATTAGGGAAGCAGATTGTCAGCCTGCGCAAGGAGAAGTCCATTCTGCTACAGGATTTAAAGCTGGAACCGGATAGTCGTATGATTGTTGGCTCCCTTCTCGACTCAGGCAATTGGTCGCTTCCATCAGTCGATTTTCTGTACCTGTATGCCACGACAGAAGAATGGAGAGCAATTGCAAGACAATCGTCCAACGGCCAGGCTGACTGGACGCGCCATACGTTTAAGCGCGGTGACTGGAAGTCCGTACTTTCGTTTCTTGAGCAGGAGAATATCTCTGTTCTCTTTTTGCCGGAGAACGCAAATATTCAATCACTCAGGCTGCCACAGACGATTCAATTCTACTTCTCTGGCTATGACTTTCACGCTTTCGGTCAAAATAAGACAGTCTCCGATTACAAAATTCATCAGTATGCACGAAATGGTGAAGGAAAAGAAAATCTCGATAGAGAAACAATCGTGAGCGAGACAGAAGCGGACCTGGAAAAATTTCCCGAAGCAGCCACTTGGGATATAGAGTCCGCGTATATTGGGAACCTGTCTGCTATTGATGCCAGTGAAATTCCCTTGCGTCTATACGCCAATGCAGCCTTCCGCCCGGCAAGCGTGTATTACTCAGAAGCCTCTGATTCTTCCACCATGGCTGCCTATTATCACAGACTCGCCAATACCTATCTGCTGGCAGGTTCTGGGGTAGCAAAAATCTATTACACCGGATTGCCCAGAAAAAAAGTTGTCAAGGAAATTCGAGCTTCTCTTGCCGGCAATGCCAGTTTCCCTGTGGCGGGAAACCCTGCAGTGGTATCTGCTTCACCGCAAGATCGCAATACTTTGTATGCAGAGGATGCGCGCTATTTCAAATCTCTCAGTGAACAAAGTCGCCAAAAAGGTGAAATTCAAAAAGCATCTGCGTACTTTTCCCGCGCATGGGATTCCAGCCAGAAGAGTGGATTGGACGAAGACGTTACCATGGCGGCATACCGCTATGCACTGTGGCTGTCAGAAGGAAAAATAGAAGATGGAAAAAGTGGATTTAGAACCCTTCTCGAAAAGAATAATTTTCCAGAAAAGATGGCAAGAGATTATCTTGCCGCTTTGATACGCCATGCAGATGAGGATACCGCAAGGACCGAGCATGAATGGCTGGCCGACAACGGTGTGAAGTTTTCTGCCCCATCGCGCGCTCTATTGCAGGCGTCTTATTATGCCCAAAAAATGGAGAATGGTAATCTGGAGGACCTTGCCGCGAATTCACCCGAATTTATAGCGGATGATTCATCCTGGACTGTTGAGCAGAAGCTGAATCATTTAATGGAGAAGCTTCCTTCCCGCGAAAATTCCATACATCTTCTTGCAGCGCGTGAGTTTTCAAGAAGTCAGTTTGGGCTTACGGAAGAAGAAAAACTCTACGCACGCCTGCTTGAGCGCGTCCTTAATGATGTCCAGACTGCGGTTATTGAAAATGAATTTTCCTCACACGCGGACGGCAGGATCGCAGAGATTATTGCTCTTCTGCATCTGAAAGACAGTGGCGATGATGAAAAAATACAGGAGCAATTTGGGGACTATCTCAAAAGATTAAATTCCGACACCCCCGTTGATTTTCTCGCGGAAGATATTCTATTGACAGCGCTGCAAAAAACGGCTTCTCCGGTTAGCCAGACCGGAAAGGAATATCCAAAAGTAAATTCCCTTATTGTCTCGCACGCAAAAGACAGACTCAAGCAGACCAATAATATACAGAGAAGGAATTTCTACGCTATTCTTTCGCACCAGGAAACCGGAGCAGCTCATCTCTCAGCCATCCGCAATTTTAATCCTGAAATTCTGAGTTCCGGGAATCGCAGCACCTGGATCATAGCCGCAGCAAGACAAATCTATCATTCACCGGAACTTTTGGAAAAGAGCATTCCAATGTCTGCGTATCCTGTAGATCGCGATTATAGAAAAATCCTGGAAGTGTCGAACCAGAAAGAAGACGCAATGGCAAAACCTCTGACCAGTGCGGCAGCCGATTTTTCGGTTCGATATTTCCTTTCTGCAAAAAACCCGGAAAAGGCCCTCAATGCGTGGTTGTACTATGATAGAAAAATTTCTCTGGAAGATTTACCATCCGATACCAAAGGTGTATTTGAGTTGCAAGGCCGCGTGTACGAATGGAGCAGTGGTATTCTAAAAATGAGTTCTCAAGAAGCCGCTCGTCTCTATGCGGAAAAAACAAAGACAGAAAAAGAATACTGGTATTTGCCCGCCAATCCAGGACACAGCCTTGAAAGTCTTCCCTGGCAGTCGGGTCGAATCTGGGTTACTGGTACGAAACGTCCGGATACGACTGTTTCAAAAACCTGGAAAGCGCAGGCAGCCAACGAGTATTCTGGAATTCTAACAATTACATTGGGAAAACCAGCCTTGAAAAGTGCGGACATTTATCTTGGCAATACCCCCGACGCATCTCCTCTTCTCCACGTCCAGACAGGGGTGTCTTCTCTTCGCTCACTTTCAACTGCTAGAACAAATTCCTATTTGCTTGCTTATACGAGGGAAGAACTCAAGGGAGTATACCTTAAGTTTCTGGAAATCTACACGACGAAAATTGCCGCAGGAGAGACCGTGGAAATGGCCTATCTCGCTTCCCAAAAAGAAATTGCCGGTTCGTTGCTGAATCCATCGGACGCGGCCAGCATTGTTCTCGTGCGCCAGTAAAAGCGCTTGCCCTGTCAGATGATTTTTTAAGAAAAGCCTATGGCAGGGCATTCAAAATGGGCAAACATTAAACATAAAAAGGCTGCAGCCGACGCAAAACGTGGCCAGGTATTTACGCGCTTGGCAAAAGAAATGACGGTTGCCGCAAAACTTGGCGGCGGAGACGAAACAACAAATCCACGTCTCAGAGCGGCGGTCCTCAAGGCACGGACAGCAAATATGCCAAAGGATAACATTGAGCGAGCCATCAAAAAAGGGACGGGTGATCTCGATGGAATATCCTTTGAGGAAATTGTATACGAAGGCTATGCTGCAGGTGGCATTGCGATTATGGTCGAAGTAATGACCGATAAAAAAAGCCGTACCCTGCCCGAAATTAAAAATATATTTTCTAAAAATGGTGGTTCTCTTGCCGAAGCGGGAGCCGTGTCCTATTTATTTGAATACAAGGGCGAGATTGTTATCGATGCCAGAGAGACTTCTGAAGACGATTTCATGAATGTGGCACTTGAAGCCGGAGCCGAAGATTTTCAAAAAGTATCTGATTCTGTTTTTGTAGTCACTACATCCAGAGAGGACTTTGCGCCCGTACTTAGTGCCTTTTCGGATCTAACAGAAAAGAAATCATGGGAAATTCTGGAATCCGGATTAAAATATATTCCACAGGCCATTCTTGAACCCGACTCCGAAACCATGGAATCGGCAATCAAATTAATTGACGCATTAGAAAATCACGACGATGTTCAGAATGTTTTCTATAACGTTGAACTGCCGGAAGAAGAATGAGCTATTTTCTCGGGCTCGATCCCGGGTATGCCAGGCTTGGCTATGGCGTGATTGCGGCTTCAGGAACTGCATTGCAGTATGTTACCCATGGTGTCATTGAAACCAGTCCGGAGCAAAAAGACGGCGAGCGCCTCGTTACTCTCGATGCTTCTCTGACCGAATTGTTGTCGCTGTATCCCATCGAAGGGGCCACTATTGAGCAGATTTTCCTGAAGAAGAATCTAACGACGGGAATCAAAGTGAGCCAGGCAAGGGGCGTTGTCCTGCTTGGTCTGGCTCGAAAAAAAATCAACTGTTCCGAAGTTTCACCCACCGCATTAAAAAAAATGCTGACGGGTAGCGGTACGGCAGGAAAAAAGCAGATGCAGGAAATGATTCGCAGAATGCTGAAACTGGATTCCATTCCATCTCCCGATGATGCAGCCGATGCTCTGGCTCTGGCAATTGCGGCTTTTCTGGCAGGTAAAAGAAGATGATACACACCATAAGAGGAGAACTCATTTCCCTTGAACCCTTTTTCTGTATCGTAGAAGCAAACCAGATTGGCTTTGGAATTCATATTCCATTATATGTTTCAGAAACTCTGAGAGCAGATTCAGGTAAAGCTGTATTGTTGCACGTAAGTGCCGTGTACCGCGAAGAATCCCAGGAGCTGTTTGGTTTTCTGGAAAAAAGCGATCGCGACCTTTTTAACACACTCAAATCGTTATCGGGCATTGGTCCAAAACAATCTATGGCCATTTTATCCGCCTTAGGCCCTGCAGGAACTGTCAATGCGATCGTAGAACAGGACAAATCAGCTTTGATAAAGGTTCCCGGTGTGGGAGCACAACGAGCGGAGAAAATTCTTTTTGAAGGAAACCAGAAAAAAAAGACTCTGCTGCAATTGTACGAGCCGGGAAAAGAAAGCGGCTCCTCTATCCCCTCTGCTGCTGTTGCCGCTATGGTCTCGCTGGGCTATCGTGAAAAAGAGATTGACCAATCCGCTCAAAAACTATTGTCATCTTCTGGAGATATTCCCTCCAAGGAGAATATTCAGGAATGGATACGAAAACTGCTTCAAAATATTTAAGCGTAACATTACAATACATATTCCCTGAAATTTGCCCGGCATGCGGGAACACGTTTCCCTTGGGAAGCCTTTTGTGTCAAGACTGCCATGCCAGTGTATACGACTCCGAAAAATCTTCTGCCTGCCCTACCTGTGGAAATTTGATGAGCGATGGTGAATGCCAATACTGCAAAACCAGAGAAGTATTTTATTCCCAAAAATGTAATGGAGGAGAATACTCTGGCGCTCGTAAAGCCTTGTTTCGGCTGGCAAAGTTTCATAAAAGTAGAAAGGCGTTGTCCCTGCTAAAGCCCTTTCTTTTTGCGGCAATAGAAGAATGCGGCACGAGTGGAAATCAAATTTTACTTCCAGTGCCGTCGCGACACAATCTCGTTCGCACCATGGTTCGAGAATGGAAACTCATACAACCCGATATCCAGATTGTGAACGCGCTAAAGAAAAAGGCCCGCAAAAAGGAACAAAAGCAAAAAGAGAGGCGGGATAGATTTGCGGAGCTTCTCGGTTCTTTTACTCTCGAAGAGAGTTTGTCTCCAGATAAACAGTACATTCTTGTGGACGACGTGGCGACAACGGGAGCAACGCTGAACGAAATTGCCCGCACTCTGCATGAAGAGGCGGGAATTCCGAGAGAAAATATACGCGCAATGAGCCTTCTCCAGAATCGGCAACAGTCGGCAACTCATCAAAGATTTCTGTAATCTCCCCGCCTCGGTTTATATTTTTCCGCCAGACTTTCTCGAATCGATAAATAGGATTCGTAGCGAAAGCCTGCAATCCTGCCCTCTTCTACTGCCTCACGTACAGAGCAGCCGGGTTCATGCGTGTGGGTACAGTTGTCAAACCGGCATTCCAGATCTTTGAACTCGCGAAATCCTGCGCGCAGGCACGATTCACTGCAATGCAATAGTCCAAATTCTCGTACTCCCGGCATGTCAATAATCCAAGCATTATTTTCTGCTTCCAGCAGAACGGGATTGGTAGTAGTATGGCGGCCTTTGGATGCGTAACCAATTTCCTGTGTTTGCATCACAGCCCTGCCGCTAAGCAGGTTCAACAAAGTGCTTTTTCCAACTCCGGATTGGCCAAGCAAGAGGGTTCTTTTATTTGCTAAAAGATTTTTCAATTCTGGAGAGACTCTTTCGCGGAAGGACTCACGAAAAATAGTAAGCCCAAGAGATTCATAAACGGAAATTTTTTCTTCCATGGAAGATTTGTCGCTGTCAGGTATCTTATTTAACAAGTCGTATTTATTGATAATGAGATAAAAGGGAATCGAATTGTCTTCTGCTTCCACCAAGACTCTGTCAATAAACCCCGAATTAAATCCAGGCTCCGCGAAGGTAGATATAATGGCCACAGAGTCGAGATTGGCTCCCAGAGTCTGTATTCTATCGACGGAAGATCTTCTAACCAGATTAACAGGAGGATGAACATCCGTAATGATTGCGTTCATCTCTCCGGCCCCAGTATGCACCAGTGGTTCAAATTCTACAGAGAGGCCAATGGCCAGCAAATGACCCCTATTCTCTTTAGTTCCTTTGAGGCGAAGCCTGCCTCCCGGTTTAGCGAGGTAGAAACCATCCTGGGATCTAAGATGAAAGTAGGCACCAAAAACCCCGGTAATTGTTCCTGTTGGCATTACACCCGTGCAATAATTCTGTCCAGAAATGTCTTCCCGGGAATGGGAAGGGACTGACTGTAATCCATCGTGGGAAAAAAGGCTCGTTCGGGATGCGGCATAAGGCCAATAATTCTACCATTCGCGCTTTGTATGCCGGCAATATCGGCAACCGATCCATTGGGGTTGTTGCGATAGCGAAGAATAATCTGCTGGTTCTCTTCCAGAGATCGTAAGCCATCGGGGTCGATCAGATAATTTCCTTCTGAATGGGAAACAGGAAGAGCAAAGTCCTCTGGCAAAAACGAAAACTCCCCCTTTCCTTTCAGATCTACCCATTCGCAAATATGCTTTAAAGAATGATTGCGTATAAGAGCGCCAGGGAGCAAATGGGCTTCTGTTAATATCTGGAAACCGTTGCAAATTCCCGTAATGACGCGTCCTTTTTCAGATGCTTCCCGCAATGATTTAAGCGATGGCGCCTTAGCTGCCATGGCCCCGCTGCGAAGATAGTCGCCATACGAAAAACCACCTGGAACAAAATACAAATCATGTTCGACAGCAAAGGCAGATGTATGCCACAGATACTCTACTTCGATGCCATAGAATTCCCGCAGCACACTGCCAAGGTCTTTATCACAATTACTGCCCGGAAATGTCAGAATGCCTGCTTTCATTTAGCGTGGCTCCACGTGGATTTCACATACTTCCATAACGGGATTGTACAGAAGTTCTTCTGCTATCTGCTCCATTTTGGAGCGGGCTTCTTCTATGCTCTCTGCTTGGAGTGTTACTTCGATATGTTTTCCCACGCGGACAAGATCTATGCCTTTGTAGCCGTTTTCGTGCAGAGAAAGCTGGATAGCCTTTCCCTGGGGTTCCAAGACGGATTGTTTAAATTTGACAGTTGCTGTTCCTAAGTAATGCATAGTATTTTCTCCTTCATCGTTTCATAGCGAGCCATGAGTCTGTCAACGATTTCTTTTGGCAGAGGTGGTGGGGGTGGATTTTTATCCCAGGCTATAGATTCCAGATAATCGCGAACAACCTGTTTATCGAGTGTAGGAATTTGCTGCCCTTGTTGGATTGCTTTTTCGTAATCGTTCTTAAAAGCAAAGCGGGAAGAATCAGGAGTGAGCACTTCATCAATAAGAATTATTTCCTCTCCAATCCATCCAAATTCAAATTTTGTATCGAGAAGAATAATTCCCTCGGTAGCGAGCCTTTGTGCAGCAAATTGAAAAAGTTCAATGGAAAGCGATGCAAGTTTTTGGGTAAGCTCTCTTCCCGCCTCTTTTTCCATTTGCACTATCGAAATGTTTTCGTCGTGCCCCATGTCATTTTTGCGGGCCGGGGTAAAGACTGGATTGGACAAGAGCTCTCCCTGGCGAATTCCCGCTGGCAAAGGACTACCGGCAAGCGTGCCTGAGCTTGCGTATTCTTTGTAGCCCGAACCCATTAAAGCACCGCGCACGACGCACTCATAATCAATTCTTTTGGCCTTCTGAACGAGCATGGACCGCCCTTCAAAATCAGCATTGCGAAACTGCTCTGGAAAATCTGCCGGATGAACGGAAATAAAATGGCTGGGAATGGGAAGTATGGTAAACCAGTGGGCTGCAATTTCTGTGAGGATTTTTCCTTTCCCAGGAATCCGTTCTTGAAAAACTACATCAAAAGCAGAAAAACGATCGGATGCTACCAGGAGAAGTTGGTCTCCCAGATCGTATACATTTCTGACTTTTCCCCTGTATACAGGATATTGTTCCATGGGACAAAGCGCAGAAGCCTCTCTAAGCGAAAAATTCTTTTTTGCTATGGCGCTGCGCGCGGGGGACTTTTTTGCCGGCAGAAAATAAGGATAGCCAGAGCGGCTACAGTCATTCTTACAGAGTTGTTAAATCCTTCCCCCGTGATTGTGGAAACAATCCATCTATGGAGTTATTCCACAGCCATCTCCCTAAACAAGTTGGCTCGCGAAGACTCCGGTTAAGCAGTTGTAGAAAATTTTCGCGTGGAATCTCTATTCCACCAAATCGAGCTACATGTTCAGAATAAACCTGAGCATCGATAAAATGAAATCCTCTGTCGAATAAATATGTCGCCAGTTGCACGAGAGCAAACTGGGAAGCTCCCGATTCTCTGTAAAACATGGACTCTGCTGCAAACATTCTACCCAGAGATACTCCATATATTCCTCCAATCAATTTTCCGTTGTCGTATACTTCGAGAGAATGAGCATATCCATGCTCATGGAGAGCTGAATATCCCGTTTTCATAGCAGGATTAATCCAGGTGCCCTCCTTTCGCTCCGAACATTCCTCCATTACTCTGCTAAAATTTTTATCCAGACTGGTTTGCCACTGGTTTCGTTTGATTTGTTTCTGCACGGTTCGCGGAATTCTAAAGTTTTCGGGAAGGATAATGAATCTCCGAGGCGGAGAAAACCAGAGCGGTGAACCAGATTGAAACCAGGGAAAAATTCCAAGCGAGTAGGCATGGAGCAATGTAGCCGGTTCAAGGTCGGCACCTGCGCCGAGAAATCCATCGGAATCTGTCGTTTCTGGATCGGGGAAACGCCAGGCAGAATTCGTTTCATGAATTGCTTTTTGCTTGCGAAAAAAGTGGAAAGCTGAACTATGACCGGTCATGTCACCAATCTGGATCAAAAGAACAACGGGGAAAGCGGGAATTGTAATTCTATTCTCGCTCAGTCTTGTTCTGCTTCTCTCCGCCCTGTTGATTGGCGGGGCTGCGTTTACTTATCGTTCCGGAACGGGATACATCCTTTCTGTACTGTCCATGCTTCTCGCTTCTGCTGCCATTACCTTTCTGGCCCTACTCGTTGCATTTCCTTTCGCTTTCTCGCTTTCTATCTTGATTACGGATCTCCTGGAAAAGCCGGTCGCAGATTTCTTCTATGGAATCATATATTCCGCTCGCGCTGTGCCTGGAGTGCTGCTGGCCTTTGCTGCCATAACTTTCGTTCTGCCTCTGTTTCCACACAAAGGTCCAGTCTTTTCGGCTGCATTATCCGTGTTATTTCTTGCCGGTTTTACTTTGCCCCAAATGACAATTCGATTGCTGTACTTTTTCCAGAAAATTCCAGCTTCACTTCGCAGGGACACAATTGCGATAGGCTCAGACTGGGTGGCAGGACTTCGGGTTAGCTATCCATTGTTTCTCCCCGCCTCTCTGTCTGTCTTCTTCAGCAGTTTTGCGTTGGTGGCTGGAGAGTCCATGATCGTTTTTTTTCTGTTTGCCGCCCTTTCTCAAAATCACAATCTTATCCCATTGCCTGCTCATATTTCCGTTCTTATACTCGCAGAAACCGGAAAGGGGTATTTTGCAGGAATCATACTGCTGCTCCTCTCCCTTGCTTCTTTTTTCCTGTCGAGACATTTTGAGGCGATCTTTCATACAGTAAATGGAGAAGAGCATGAACTTTCCTGACAGACTATCCGGACGCATTGGACTAATCGCTGCTGTTATAAGCCTTGCCGGATTGTTCCCCCTGCTCATTCTCATTCTTGCCATATTCTATTCTGCGTTGTCAGGTCAATCGCCGGCGGAACAGAGTTTTCCGGCCCAATCGCTGTTCCAGACATTGGGTTACTTGACACTCTCAGTTTTTCTTGCTGTTCCTTTGTCTTTATCCGGGGTATCTGCCAATCTTATCGCCTATAAACCATGGAAAAAGACAGTAAATCTGGTTACCTATGCCCAATCTCTGCCGGGCATCTTTTTTGCGCTGGCTGCCATGGCGCTTGGCTCCAGCTTTCTTGCCATACATATACCCATAGAAGCCTCCGTTGGCGGAATCTTCTTTCTTGTTTTTTTTGTGCACCTTTACGCCGAGTATTACGAAATTTTGCTACAGGCATTGCGTGAGCTTTATAGAGAGTCGCTGGTTTTGGGATTAGCCCCACACGATTTTATTTTTCTTCTTTCGCGGACCTCTGTAAGGCAGCTTGCCCAGGCAACTCTGTATTCCATGGCGAGAGTATCGGGTGAAACCGCTCCTTTTTTATTTTTATACTCTTTTCATAAAAAAACCAGCCAGGGTCCACTTTCCCTGCATTTGTTTTCAGAAATTTTCTCTGGAGATCCTGCCTTTTACACGGCTCTCCTCCTGCTTTTGCTGACGGCCGGCTTAAGTTTTATGTCTTTTCTAATATCTGTCATGGGTAACATGCAAGGAGGGAAACCCCAAAATGGATGATATAAAAATCAAAATAGAAGAGCTGACTCTTCTATCCAGAAATACAAAGATTCTTGACTCTATCGATCTCGAAATACCCGATAAATCGATCACAGCCATTATTGGGCCCACGGGTAGTGGCAAATCAGAATTGCTTCAATGCATAAATCGCATGAACGAGGCATTTATGCCCGTTACCTACACCGGAAAAATTATCATGGACCAGTTAGGTGATATTCATTCTCCGCATATTTCTCTTTCCCGCTTGAGGCAGTATGCAGCCATGCTGTTTCCCGATTCTGCACCCTTTCCCTTCAGCATACGCAAGAATATTGAACTGGCCATGGAGTATGCGGGAACAGAAAAAAGTGAGCGAGAAAACCTGCTCGAAGATGTTCTTCGAAAAACTAGTCTCTGGAAGGAGTACATTGACCAGTTACAGATTCCCGCCATTTCTCTAAAGCCTTCGGCCCGACAGAGACTTGGCCTGGCAAGAGTACTTGCACTCCAGCCCTCCATACTTCTTCTCAATGAGCCTACAGCTGCCCTCGACTATTTCAGCGTTCAGATTATTGAAGAGCTTTTGCTCGATTTAAAAGAACATATGACAATTTTGCTGATCACTCAAAATATGCAGCAGGCAGCGCGCTTGTCAGATTATACGGTTTTTCTTTACGAAGGCAGAGTGGTAGAGCATGCCCCCACGAATCGTCTGTTTACAAGGCCAGCGAAAGAATTTACAGAAAATTATATAACAGGAAGATTTGGATGATGGAACAGAAAAAAGCCTCCGAAATAGAAAAAACAATGGAACAAATTACGACGGAACTCTCTGTCATGCTGCACTATTCAGCCGATTCCATTAACGCTGGGAAAGCGCCCGACTACCAAACCATGCAGCAGAAAGACAAGGTAATCGATAGTCTCGAAAAGAGAATCGATGAACTCGCGGTAGAGTACATTGCACGGCATTCTCCCCATGCAAGCGAATTACGTTATATTGTTTCAGTACTCAAAATGACATCCGATCTCGAAAGAATTGGCGATGAATGCAAAAATCTTTCGAGAGATTACTCTAAAGGCCAGGATCCGCTTCCGGAAGAACTTATTTCTTTGAGTGAACTCTCTACTGGCATTGCTCTATCCTCGTTTGACCTTTTGGTATCTCGCGATCCCAACGCGGGAAGAATAATCATCTCCCAGGATGACACAATAGATTCTCTGTTTTACGATATACTGAAGAAATATCCTGGCGATTTGCGTACTACGTTTATGGCCAAGTCTCTGGAAAGAATTGCAGACCATGCCGTAAACATAGCAGAAAATATTATTTATGCGTCGGAAGGAACAGATATACGCCATTTTTCTCAAAAATAAAAAAAGAATACGTCTCTTTCTGCCGACACTGTAAGAACAATTATGAGCCTGCGCGTTAAATATTACGGAGTTCGCGGATCCATCCCAGTTTCTGGTCCTGGCTTTGATATTTTTGGGGGCGAGACCACCTGCGTTCTCTTGGAATACCAGGGAGAAAAATTTATCCTCGATACGGGAACCGGCATTCGTATTTTAGGTGCCGACCTGTTGCGCGAGGGCTTTGGCAATGGCAAGGGAATGGCGCGCATTCTCTTTACCCACACCCATTGGGACCATATACAGGGATTCCCGTTCTTTGTTCCTGCGTATATCCCTGGCAATCTTTTCGAAATCTACGGCGAAACCAAGACAATCCCAACGATACAGGATAACGGAAAGGAAGAAATGGAAACCTGGACGATCAAAAAGACTCTGCATATGCAGCAGCAGTTCATGTACTTTCCCATAGCCACCCACCAGATGAGCTCCGAAATTACGTTTCATGAACTAATTCCTGGCACGCCGCTTCGTTTTGGAAATCTGGAAATTCATACTCTCCGGATGCAGCATCCCAACAGCACCCTTGCGTACCGTTTTTCCACTCCCGAAGGAGATTACGTTTTTGCCACCGATTTTGAGCATGGCAATAGAATGGAAAGCAAACTTGCAAAATTTGCGAAGGGGGCAAAAGCCATCGCTGTCGATGCGCAATATACACCCGAAGAGTACGAAAAAGGAAAAACCGGATGGGGGCATTCTACCTATGCCATCGGAGCCTGGATAGCAGAGCAGGGAAACGTTCAGGAGCTGCACTTAATTCATCACGACCCAACGCATTCGGATGCAGATCTAAAAGCCATGGAAGCAAGCGCAAAAAAAATATTTCCCCAAACGGTTGCCATACCGCAGGGATATGAATATCACATTTCCTGAAAACAGGGAATCCACTCTTCCATTTTTGCTCCGCGCGACCCCTTGAATAAAATCTGCCGTATTCCTGAGCCAGATACAAAGGCTCGGACTTTTGCACAATCTTTCTGAAAAGTCACAAACAGATTTTCCGCAAGGCCTTTGCCATCGGCCCAGCCTTCTCGAACGGCATGGATAAGCTCTTCCTTGTCTGTAACAAAGACAAGTTTCGCGAGATGCCTGGCCGAATCCACGGCAAGCTGTCGGTGCAGTGAGACAGACTTTTCGCCAAGTTCTCTCATCTCTCCAAATACGCCTGCGGTTTCGCTTCCGCCAACCGTTTGCAATGCCGCGAGAAAGGAAGCCGGATTTGCATTGTAGGTATCATCCCATAAAATCAGCGATCCAGAAACCAGACGATTCATACGACCTTTGGGGCTCACCAGTTCAGAAATGCTGGAAAACGCACGACACAGTTCCTGTTCTGTCAATGCCGGCAGAGACTGTGAGAAAGCTGTTACAGCGAGCAAAAAATTCTTCCACTGGTGTTCCCCTGGTATGGGAAAACTTGCACTACAATTTTTGTAAGTAAAATCAATTTGTCTGGTGGAATCATTTTTCTGGTAAGATACAGGAACAGGATGAATACCCGTCGCAGAATATTTTTGCAGTGTTGCCACAAGAGCAGGAAACTGTTCCAGTTCGGGGTGCAGAATAATTTTCTTTCCTGTAGTCCCTGCTGCGATGGAAGCCTTTTCCCGTGCGATAGCATCCAGCTCTCCCATGTGCCCAATATGCCCCTCCGCAATGGAGGTGATAATAGAAATGTCCGGTTTTGCAATGAGGCTCAGTCGTTCAATTTCTCCTGGATGATTCATTCCCATTTCAATTATAGCGATGCGGTGCGCTGGCGTAAGATGGAGCAGAGTAAATGGAACTCCAAAATGATTGTTGAGATTACCTAAAGTGGCCAAAACCGCTTCACCGCCATAGAGGGAGCGAAACAAATGGGCTATAAAATCCTTTGTACTCGTTTTTCCATTAGAACCAGTAACGCCAATAACAAAAGGCTGGAGAGTATCCCTCCAGTAAGACGCCAGGTGACCCAGAAATTCTGTTGTGTCGGAGACATAGATATATGGTATGGATTGCGGGGCAACTCCTTCGGAAAGAATGATACCCTGAGCACCAGAGCGTATGGCGGTCTCGATATAATCGTGGCCATTATGATTTTCTCCTTTGAGCGCAATAAACCACGAACCTTGAAGGTCTTTTCTGGTATCTGTCTGTAGAGAGTGAATGACAAGTTCCTCGCTGTCTGCCTCGAGAAAATAATCCGAAAGATTTTTGACAGGTATATTAAGATTCTGCATGGGCAATCTCCCTGACAACTTCTACATCGTTAAATGGTAAAAACGTATTTCCGATTTGTTGTGTGTTTTCGTGCCCCTTTCCAGCGATTAGAAGCACACCGCCAGGAGGCAATTCAGAGAGTGCACGTTCAATTGCTTTTTTTCGATCGGGCTCTATCACAGTTTTCGTATCCGTAATCCCCGACTGTATTTGCGCAATAATGTCCATGGGATTCTCGCTGCGGGGATTGTCGCTCGTGAGATACACGACATCTGCTTTCGATGCCGCTTTTCCCATCAGAGGTCTTTTTTCGCTATCCCTGTCGCCTCCTGCTCCAAAAACAATGGAGAGAGTTTGCGTTCCGCTCTCGCGCAATGCATCAATCGCTTTGGAAATGGCATCCGGTGTATGCGCATAATCGACAATGATCAGGCGATTTTGGGAAATGGAAATTTTTTCCATGCGACCTGGCGGAAGAGACATTTCTGCGAGTTGCCGCAAAACTAACTGTGGCTCAAATCCGGCAGCCATGAGAACAAGAAAAATAAAAATAGAATTTAGAATATTGTATCGTCCGGGAAGTGGCAGTACTATGGGAAAGGAATTGCCATCCATGTTCAAGGTGGCGGAACTTTGATCCAGACCGGGTAGTACCTTGTCGAGAATCACCTCCTTTCCAATGCCCAATACTCTCAGCCTTCCTCTGTATTTTTGATACAGTTGTTCCCCATACGGATCTTCCGCGTTGATGATAAAAAAAGTTTTGGAAGAAGCCTCTTCAAATAAATGGCTTTTGGCCGCAAAATAATTTTCCATCGTTTTGTGATAATCGAGATGATCCGGAGTAAGATTGGTGAAGAGAGCCGCAAACAGGGGCAAGCCCGCCAGGCGGCCCTGCTCAATTCCGTGAGAACTCGCTTCGAGAATAATCCAGGGAATCTTCTCTTGGGCCGCCTTGTGCACCATACTGGAAATGGTAAGAATGTCGGGCGTAGTGAGACCTGTCTTTTCCGTGCCTCTGCCGTAATCTATTCCGATCGTTCCGGCGTACACAGCACTTTGGCCAAGTCCCCGCAAGGCCTTAGCGAGAGACCATGCAATTGTTGTTTTTCCATTGGTTCCCGTAACGGCTACAATTTTAGGAAACAGCTTTGGATCTATTCCGCCGTACAAAAGTTTCCCAAGGGATGAAAAGAAATCCTTTGAAAAAAAAACGGGCTGATTTTTGAATACATCTCTGCGCGAGCTGTCGGGAAGCAGGGCAGCAACCGCACCTTTCTCGAGGGCCATAAGCGCAAAGTTAGCTCCTTTCTGGGAAACACCATCGAGACCAATAAAAATGTCGCCCTGTTTTACTTTTCGGCTGTCTATGGCAAAACCCGTACCGCGAAATTCTTCGCGGTAATCGGAATAAAAACCTGCCAAACGCAGATCGCTCTGCGATACCAGAATCACTTGTGTTCCCGGTGTTTCACGAGATCATCGACAACGGTTGGGTCTGCCAGAGTGCTCGTATCTCCAAGCTGGTCGACTTCGCCCGCTGCTATTTTTCTCAAAATGCGTCGCATAATCTTTCCGCTTCGCGTTTTGGGAAGGCCGGGAGCAAACTGGATTATATCGGGCTTTGCAATGGGTGAAAGCTCGGCAGAAACCTTTCGAATCAGTTCTTCTTTGAGTTGTTCTCCCGGCTCTGCCCCGGCAACGAGCGTGACATAGGCATAAACACCTTGCCCCTTGATGTCATGGGGATAGCCAACCACGGCAGCCTCTGCCACTTTAGAATGCAGAACGAGAGCGGATTCAATTTCCGCCGTTCCGAGCCTGTGTCCCGAAACATTGAGAACGTCATCTACGCGACCCGTAATCCAGTAATAGCCGTCTTCGTCGCGCTTGGCTCCATCGCCCGTAAAATAATACCCTGGAAAGGTTGCAAAATAGGTTTGGAAAAAACGTTCCGGGTCGCCATAGACTCCGCGCATCATGGATGGCCAGGGAGATTTAATGCAGAGGTTTCCTTCGGTGGCTCCGGAGAGCTCTTTTCCTTCTGCATCTACCAGAACAGGTTCAATTCCAAAGAAAGGCAGCGTGGCAGAACCGGGTTTCAAGGGAGTAACTCCCGGCAGGGCAGATATCATGATTCCTCCCGTCTCCGTCTGCCACCATGTATCGACAATCGGCGATTTCCCTTTGCCGACTACATTAAAATACCAGCGCCATGCTTCTGGATTGATGGGTTCTCCTACACTGCCGAGAAGTCTCAGGGAAGACAGATCGTTCTTTTCTACCGGTTCATTTCCAAACCGCATGAGCGCCCGGATGGCTGTGGGAGCGGTATAAAAAATGTTCACTTTGTATTTTTCTACCATTTTCCAGTAGCGGTCATTTTCGGGGAATGTGGGAATTCCCTCAAACATGAGGGAAGTGGCTCCATTGATGAGCGGTCCGTAGAGAATGTAGCTATGCCCTGTTATCCAGCCGATGTCGGCTGTTGAAAAATAGGTATCGGACTCACGGATGTCAAAAATATACTTATGCGTTACAGAAGCGTATAAACCGTAGCCAGCCGTCGTGTGCAGTACTCCTTTAGGTTTTCCCGTGGAACCGGATGTATACAGAATGAAAAGAGGATCTTCTGCGTCCATCTCCTCTGCCGGACAATGATCCGATATTTCCTCTGAACGCATTTCGTGGTGGTACCAGTAGTCGCGTCCTTCTTTCCAGTGGTACAGGTCATGTCCCGTACGGCGTACAACAAATACTTTGCGGACATCGGGAGTCTGCTCTACGGCGGCATCGGCATTCTGTTTCATGGGGATTGTTTTGCCCCCTCTATACGCCCCATCCGATGTAATAACGAAGGACGATTTTGCATCGAGAATGCGGTCGCGCAGCGCATCGGGAGAAAAACCACCAAATACGACGGAGTGGATGGCGCCGATTCTTGCACAGGCAAGTACAGCTACTGCAAGTTCGGGAATCATGGGGAGGTATATGGTAACCGTATCCCCTTTTTTTACTCCGTGCTTTTTAAGAACATTGGCAAAACGGCTGACTTCTCTGTGCAGTTGCTGGTATGTGTACGTTTTCGACTCATCGGGGAAGTCTCCTTCCCATATCAGAGCCGCTTTGTTCTTTCGCGGGGTAGATAAATGTCTGTCGAGAGCGTTGTAACTCAGGTTGAGTTTTGCACCGGAAAACCAGGTTACTTTTGCGTTGGCAAAATTGTTCTCAAGGACCTTGTCCCACTTGCGAAACCAGGTAAGATGTTCTTCTGCCTGTTTGGCCCAGAATTGCTCTGGTTGTTCGATAGACTCCCTATACAGGGCGTGGTACTGCTCCATGGAATTGACATGGGCAGCCGAGGCGTTCTCCGGATGAATCTCTGCAGGTTTATATATTTCACTCATTGGTTTTTCTGCTACTTTTCTCTGACAAGTCAAGTATTTTCCGATGCATTAATATAGCATCGCTTCCATCTCGATAATATTTTTTGCGCAGCCCTGTTTGAGAAAATTCATGTCGCTGGTAGAACAAGGCGGCGGCTTCGTTTGCGGCGGATACTTCCAGAAAAACATTCTCGCAGCCCTGCTCCTTCATGTGTTCTATGGCTTCGTGCAATAGCAAAGTTGCGATTCCCCTCCTTCGCTGTTGCGGAACAACGGCCAAGCGCAAAATTTCTGCTTCTCCGAAAAGAACTTCCAGAGCGATATAGCCGACATTTCTGGAGAACAGAACGAGACCGCCACGCTCTATAAGAGCTTCAAAATCCTGCTTCTTCCAGCAATAGTCAAAACTGCTGCATTCCATTTCTTCCAGCGCCGGGCAGTCTTCCCGCCGTGCTGTCTCCATTGTAAAGTGCTTCACGGGACACGCTCCCGCAAAACTCTGTTCACGGTCTACAGAAAAAATAGCGCAAACGGCCAAGTGTTTATATTATATATTGTGAAATCTCTGCCTTTTATGAGAAAAGCTGTAACAGAATTGAGGATTGAATGAATTTTAACGATAACGACACTTTACGGAATATTCCCAGAACCTATACGGGCAGCAAAAAAATTTATGTAGAAGGTTCCCGCCCGGACCTCCGGGTTTCCATGCGCGAAGTTTCTATTTCTCCCACGCGCAAAACGAATGGCACCATAGAAGAAAATTCTCCGATAACTCTGTACGATACATCGGGGCCGTATACCGATCCGGAATACACTATTGATCTCCAGAAAGGCCTGCCCCGCCTTCGCGAAACCTGGATTAAAGAGAGAAGGGATACCACGGCTACGGAAAAGGGTTTTTTAAAAGCCAAAGATGGGGCCAACGTAAGCCAGATGCATTATGCACGAAACGGTGTCATCACGCCGGAAATGGAATATGCAGCCATACGGGAAAACATGTCGCGGGAACTTCTCTGGAAAAAAGGATATCCAAAATTTCTTCGCTCCGGTTTGCCCACATTTATCACTCCAGAATTCATCCGCTCTGAGATAGCTGCAGGAAGAGCTATCCTTCCTGCAAATATTAATCACCCTGAAACCGAACCCATGGTGATTGGAAAAAACTTTCTCGTAAAGGTAAATGCCAATATCGGAAATTCCGCGATTGCAAGCTCCATAGAAGGCGAGGTCGCCAAACTCGTTCGTGCCATTTATTTTGGAGCCGATACCGTCATGGATCTTTCCACGGGCAAAAATATACACGAAACGCGGGAATGGATTTTGCGCAATTCTCCCGTTCCCATTGGGACGGTTCCCCTGTACCAAGCGCTGGAAAAAGTCAATGGCCGGGTAGAGCAACTCAGTTGGGAAATTTACCGCGAGACTCTCATAGAGCAGGCCGAACAGGGCGTAGATTATTTCACGATCCATGCTGGGCTTCGTCTGGCCCACATTCCACTGACGGCGAACAGGCTGACGGGCATTGTTTCGAGAGGTGGTTCTATTATGGCCCACTGGTCTCTTCTTGGCCACAGGGAAAACTTCCTCTACACACATTTTGAGGAAATACTCCAAATACTCAAGGCCTATGACATAGCCGTTTCTCTTGGAGACGGGCTGCGTCCGGGTTCTATTTACGATGCCAGCGACGACGCACAGTACGCGGAACTGGAAACTCTCGGTGAATTGTTAAAGCTTTCGTGGAAACACGATGTTCAAGCTATGATAGAAGGTCCCGGACATGTCCCTCTCAACCTGATAGAAGAGAACATGACGAAAGAATTAGAAATCTGCGAAGAGGCTCCCTTCTACACTCTCGGTCCTTTACCCATCGATATTTCTCCCGGATATGACCACATTGCCTCTGCGATTGGTGCAGCTCAGATTGGGGCGCTGGGAACTTCCATGCTTTGTTATGTAACCCCCAAAGAACATCTCGGCCTGCCCAATGAAGAGGATGTAAAGCAGGGAATGATTGTGTATAAGATTGCTGCCCATGCGGCAGACGTGGCCAAAGGACATCCCCGTGCCACTTTGCGCGACCATGCCCTTTCCAAGGCTCGCTTTGAGTTCCGCTGGGAAGATCAGTTTCATCTTGCGATAGATCCGGATACGGCAAAAGCTTACCACGACGAAACTCTTCCTCAGGAACCCGCTAAAGCGGCGCACTTCTGCTCCATGTGCGGACCCAAATTCTGTTCCATGAAAATTACGGAAGAGTTAAAGGAATATGCGCGGAACCATGGCGTGGATGATCGTAAGGCCATTGACATTGGAATGAAAGAACAGGCAGAAAAATTCGCATCGGCAGGAAGTCTTTATCTCTGAGAAAAAAGCAAATCTTGACGGTGTATCTGCCAACCAGATACTTTCCGATATGAGCCATCTTCTCGATCAAAGAATTGCCTGCGGAAATCTGACCGCACAAAATGTAACAGACCAGAAAATTGTCGTTAGTGGTTGGGTTTTCCGCTACCGCGACCAGGGCGGCGTTTTATTTGTCGATCTGCGCGACCGGTCCGGCATTCTCCAGATCGTTTTTGATAAGGCTGAAGGAGAAGAGTTATTAGCCCGTGCCGAGACATTGCGCCCCGAAGATGTTATTCTGGTTATGGGCACACTTAGGAACCGCGCCAAAGAAGCCGTTAATCCCAAGCTCAAAACGGGGGAGGTAGAACTTCTCGTGCAGGATCTGCAATTGCTGGCCAAGGCCAAGCCATCTCCCATTCCTCTCGATGAATATGACGACACATCCTCCGAGGAACACCGCCTTCGTTATCGCTTTCTCGATTTGCGCCGTGCTCCCATGCAGGAGGCTCTGCGCGCTCGACACAATTTTTACCGCCAAATTCGTCGTTTTCTGGAAGACAACGATTTCTGGGAAATTGAAACGCCTATTCTCAACAAATCGACTCCAGAAGGAGCGCGCGATTTTCTCGTTCCTTCCCGCCTGAATCCGGGAGACTTTTACGCCCTACCCCAGTCTCCACAGATTTTTAAACAGATTCTCATGGTAGGCGGCGCCGAGCGTTATTACCAGATAGCCCGTTGCTTCCGGGACGAGGATCTCCGCAAAGACAGACAACCAGAGTTTACCCAGATTGATATTGAAATGAGTTTTGTCACGAGCGGGACCATCATGCGTTTAATGCAGCAAATGGTACTCGGCGCGTTGAGCGATGTTTTTGGCGTAGTCACCCATCCTGAAATCCTCCGCATGAGTTATCGCGACGCCATGGAAAACTATGGAAACGATAAACCGGATATCCGGTTTGACATGCGCCTCACAGAACTGGGAGACTGGGTCTCTACGACAGAGTTTCAGGTATTCCAGAAAGCCGTAGCAAACCATGGGCGCGTAAAAGCGCTCCGCGTTCCGGGCGGTGCTGCTCTCTCCCGCAAAGAGATCGATGATCTCACCCACTGGGTAACGCAGGATTTTAAGGCCAAAGGACTGGCGTGGATTAAGCACACAGAGAACGGATTAGAATCTGTCATTACCAAATTTCTGCCCGAAGCATCCCAGAAAGAATTAATTGAACGTACAGGTTCTGTCCCCGGCGATATTATTTTCTTTGCGGCGGACTCAGCGGATATTGTTTTTCCGACGTTGTCTGCGCTGCGTCTCAAAATGGGAGAACGCTTTGGGCTCATAGAACCGGGATTCCGCGCTTTATGGGTCGTCGATTTCCCGCTCTTCGAGGAAGACAAAGAAACGGGCGGAATTACTTCCATCCACCATCCGTTTACGGCCCCTGTAGAAGAAGATAAAGAGAAACTGTTATCGTTTTTGAATAAGGACATTTCGTCCCTCGCCAGGGAGGAGAAAACAGAACTTCTCTCTATTCGCTCCAATGCATATGACTTTGTTCTCAATGGAGTAGAAATTGGCGGTGGAAGTATTCGTATCCATGAACAGCCAGTACAGCAGGCCATATTCCAGCTTCTTGGTATCACGCCTGAACAGGCAGAAGACCGTTTTGGATTCCTGCTGAAAGCCTTGGAATATGGTGCGCCTCCGCATGGCGGACTTGCCTTTGGCGTGGACAGAATTCTCATGCTTGCTTTAGGGCGCAGTTCTATCCGCGATGTCATTGCTTTTCCGAAAACGCAAAAGGGCCAGTGTCTCATGAGCAGTGCACCCGACTCCGTAGATTTTAAACAGTTGCGGGAACTCAATATAAAAACTCTGAGACAGGAAAAATAGAGTATGAAAGAGCGGGACGAAAAAATCCGGTTGCTTCTCGAGTCGATTTTCTACGAATCACCCGAGATACCGGATCTTTATGAAAACCCGCACTACCACCATTTGCTCCAGTCGGGAGTTTCCTGGGCAGAAATCTACAGTATTATTGATGAATATTTTACAGCCGATGGCCGTTTGTATTTAAGAGGGATAGAAGAACAGTTTATCTTTGATTATGCCGGCCAGGAACTGGCAAAATTGAATCTGCACGTTCGCCATAAAGTTTCTGAGTTGAACAGAGCAGCATGGCTGCTTGGATTGATTGCCGCTCCGCATTCTACCTGGAAAAACTTTCAGATGGGTACAGACGATCTCGCGGAGCTCGTGAAAGTACGATTTTGGCGAAATGGAATACAAACCAGCCCCGCCGTTATAGAAAGCAGTTCTGTAAATCCGGATTCCATAATGACTCTGCGCGAAGAGTACGCTGTTCTCGCCATTGAAGCCATTAATTCCGTCATTTACGAAACACTGGGATTAAACGGTAACGATGCTGCTTTTTCAAATCCTGATTCTCACTCTCTGCAGGCTCTGCTGCTCGGAAAATTTTACGGAACTCCTTTGTCTCTTTCCACGCTTTATTTAATTCTCGCACAGAAAAATAATCTACCCGTTTACGGAGTCAACATGCCCCGCCATTTTCTCATTAAATGGGAAAGTAGCGACACGGAAATTTTTATCAATCCGTTTAAGAATGGCGTGGTTGTTTCCCGACAGGATCTCTATAAACAGTTGTACGAACAGAATTATCCCATTCACCAGCAATTTTTTGAACCCTGTTATTACGATACGATGGTCAAACGCAATATTGCAAATCTTACCATTCTTTACCGAAATCGGGGAGACGATCGAAAAGTATCTTTACTCGATTCATTAGCTCGCAATATTCCCGTATAAATTTGATTTGACAAAGCGAAAGAAAAGATATAATTCCCGACTATGCATCGCTACGCTGGCATTTTCATCCTCCTCCTTTCACTCGCAGGGTGTGGAAAAAAAGAATCCACTCACACGCAGCCAAATACAGGTGAGTATCCCGACTGGATTGTTCAAAACAATCTCATCTATCCCGATTCACAGCATGCGGGGTACAAAGATAAAAATATCTGGAAGACATTTCGTCCCCTTGTCGATGTAGAGCAATACTATAAAAGCAAACTGACTGCGGGCGGGTTTAGGGAACTCACACGACTGGAAATGTCCCAGGGGATTCTGCTGCAATACCGTAAGGGTGAAGAGACCATTAGCGTGGAATTGCGCCCTCTGCCCTATTCTTCCAATTCCCTCATTTCTCTGGGCTATTCTAAAGTTGACTATAGCCTGCTGGAAGGTGATGCTGAGAATAAGCAGGCTGGCCCGTTAGCGGAATGAGCAGAAACCATATTTTTCTCCTTTCGGGAATAGGGTCAATCGTTCTGGGAATACTTCTCTATTTCTTTATTATGCCCCTGCCCGGCAATACGGAGGGGTGGACGGTAAAGGTAGAGGGAAACCGGCGACTCGGTACCCCCGAAATCCAGAAGCTCGTTTTGTATCTCATCCGCTCCTCGGATTCTTTTTCTTCGAGGGAATTGAAAGATGCTCTCATATTGAATCCGTATATTTTGTCAGCTGAAGTTCAACTGTTACCAGGAAAAACCGTCCTTATAAAAATTAAAGAAGCAGAGATCACCTATTTAGAGCATATAAACGAAATTGCAGAGAAATCCGCCGATGACCAGATCCTGCAGGAAAAGCTATCGGGTATTGACAAGACAAACTTTTCAGAAATGCCCATTTTCTATTTGACGGACAGTACCGCACCCTTACCAACGGTCTCAGCCCAGAAAAGAGACATAATTCAGTTATGGAAGGAAACGCGAGATGTATACGCTTTTCTCTGGCAAAGAGTCAGTGAAATTAGTCTTGCAGCAGATGGTTCCGTGACCCTTTTTGCGGCAGCAAATCGGGCCAGGCTTAGACTGGAAATGCCACTGAACAGGCAGACTCTCCCTACGGTCTGGGCTGTTTTATTTTATCTGGAATCTTCGCGCAGCCAGGATTGGCTGGAGATAAGAATCCGGAAACAGGATGCGGTTATAAAAAAGGTACAATAAATGCACGAAGAAGAAGCCAGGATTATCACAGCTCTCGATATAGGTTCGGCCAAATCCGTCGCTCTCATCGCACGCATTTTTCAGAATGGCGAGACAGAACTCATTGGAATAGGGATTGCGCCCTCTCGCGGGATTCGCACGGGGGCCGTTACCAATATTGAACAGACGGTTCGCAGCATTCGCGAAGCCGTAGAAGAAGCAGAATCCATGGCCGGCCTGCCTATCGAAAAGGCCGTTATCAACGTGACCGGGAAGCATGTACGGGGGGATAATTCTTCTGGCGTGATTGCCATTACAAATAAAAACAGAGTTGTTACCCCGCAGGATATGTTTCGCGTTATCGATGCTGCCCAGGCAGTTCGCATTCCGGCGGATCAAGAGATCATGCATGTGCTGGCCCGCGAATTTAAAGTGGATGACCAGAATGGAATCCGCGATCCCCTCGGAATGGTGGGTGTGCGGTTAGAGGCCGATGTCCACATTGTAACAGCGTCTTCCACCCACTTGCAGAATACGGAAAAAGCAGTAGAACAAGCTGGAATCCACGTTGCCGGGCGAGTGTTGAGCGGACTGGCAAGTTCGCAGGCTCTTCTTACAGAAGGAGAAAAAGATCTCGGTGTCGCCGTAATAGATATTGGGGCCGGTATCACAGATATTATCATTTATCTGGAAGGTGGCGTTGCTTTTACTTCAACAGTTTTTCTGGGAGGTGCCATCATCACCCAGGATATTAGTATTGGCCTTAAAACTCCTGTGGAAGCTGCGGAACATCTCAAAAAAAGACATGGCAGCGTTTATCTCGACTCCATTGATCCGGGAGAACAGATAGAAGTTCCCTCTGTGGGGGACAGATTGCCCCGCCTTGCCAGCCGCAGAGAATTGGGAGAAATCATGGAAGCTCGAATGCGTGAAATTCTGGAACTTGTTCACGTGGAATTAATGAAATCAGGTAAAAAAAATATGCTCGCTGGTGGAATCATATTTACCGGTGGCGTAGCCCTGACAGAAGGACTCATTCCTCTCGCCGAAGAGGTTATTAGCTTAGGCGCTTCCGTTGGGTTTCCGAAGGGCTTGTTGGGTATATCGGATAAAGTTTCTTCCCCCGTTTTCTCTACCGCTGTCGGCATTATTCGATACGCCGCACTCGACGGAGAAGACGACACAAAGAAAAATAACAAGGGGAAGGGATTTTTCGGAAAAGTAAAAAATTGGCTTCAGGATAACCTGTAGGAGATATTATGTTAGCATTTGAAGAAGAAAAGTCACCGGCTGTAATACGCGTAGTCGGTGTTGGTGGAGCAGGAATGAACGCCATAGAAAGAATGGTGGGAATCAATATACAGGGCGTAGAACTCATTGCCATGAACACCGATCTTCAGGTATTATCCCGCTCTTCTGCTCACAAAAAAGTTCATTTGGGAACAAAACTTACGCGTGGAATGGGTGCCGGTGCGAATCCGGAAATTGGTGAACAGGCAGCCCTCGAAGACAGGGAAGAAATCGTTAACGCATTGCGTGGTTCCGACATGGTTTTTATTACTGCTGGGATGGGCGGCGGTACAGGTACGGGCGCAGCTCCTATCGTGGCAGAAATAGCACGAGAATTAAAGGCGCTTACTGTGGGAGTGGTCTCTCTCCCTTTTAAGAGCGAAGGATTGCGCAAAATGGAATCTGCGAGAAAAGGACAGGACAAATTGCGCGAAAAAACAGATACCCTGATTACCATTCCAAATGACTCCATTTTTAAGGTGATCGATCGTACGACAAATATACGCTTGGCTTTCAAAGCACTCGACGACGTTCTCGCAAAAGCAGTTACCGGTATTTCTGATATCATCAATACAACGGGTTATGTCAATGTCGATTTCGCGGATGTCCGAACTGTGATGAGCAATAATGGCGATGCAGTTATTGGGCTTGGAGATGGAACCGGCAGCAGTCGAATCAACGATGCCCTCAACAAAGCCATCCACCATCCCCTGCTTGAAGGTCGGAGCATAGAGGGAGCTACTTCTGTTTTGTTGAACATTTCGGGCAGTGAAGATTTGAGTCTGCATGAATTCAATGAGGCGCAGGAAAAAATTCACGACATGGTTTCCCGCGACGCACAGATAATTATTGGCTTTGTGGAAAAGCCAGAAATGGAAGAGAACGTGACGATTACGGTGATTGCAACGGGCTTCCGCAACAATGCAGCCACTGAGAAAACTCCCGAGAAAGCTACTTCTGAATCTATGGCGACCTCCTCTGTTGAGCTTCCTCCGAATATCTATCGTATTCCACGGGATCCAGAAACGGTCCAGCAGGGGCTAAATTTTCCCAGCATAGATCCTGGAATTGATTCCCTGCAGATTCCGGCATTCATGCGGAAAAAGAACGGCTAAAAAAAATGTATTAAGCGCTGCGTCAATATTCCATTGACGCAGCGCAAATCATTTGGGATAATGCAATGTGGCGTCTATCCTGTTGCTTGCATTTTATGTATCGACAATTCTGTGGAGCGAGCATCGACTCGCTTCCATCCTGATTGCCGTTTTTTCCCTGTTGCTTTTTTTCTATTATTTTCGCAATCAAGAAAAAAAATGGAACCTTTTTCCATTGCATCTCCTGTTTTTGCTTCTCGGTATAGTATGGGGGATTCGCTATGTGCATTCCCATATTCTTCCCCAGATATCCGTTCCGGCTATTTTCAGTTATTCCGGTATTGCAACCATAGATTCTTTATCGACCAACTCCGCGATTCTTAAGCTGGATGCTTTAAAATGGAGAATAAAAAAACCAGCCGAACTCGCTTTTTCCATACGGGGAGACAGCCTCAAGATTTCTTGTACAGCGACAGCCTATTCCAATCCAGGCAATTTATTTACTTCGCTGGAGAAACTTCAGGGTATTGCGGGGCGATGCGAAGATGTACAAAAGGTGGAACTGCTCAAACAAAAAGACTCACTGAGCCAGCGACTCTACCGCCATATTTATACAAAACTGGAATCTCCTTTTTCGCGCAGCGTTCTTCTCGCAGATACTTCAGCACTTGAACCATGGCAGTTGTCTGCTTATCGAAATATGGGAATCGCGCATCTCTTTGCGGCTTCTGGCCTGCACCTCGCACTTTTTTTCTCTCTGATGTATTTACCGCTAAAATATCTCTCTCTGGAAAGAACGGGCTATATTCTGGCTCTCGTTGCTTCGTTCTTTTTTCTTTATATACTCGATTTTAATCTGTCGTTATTGAGAGCATTTTTATTTGTATTTATCTACTTTATTCTTCGTATCTTAGATATTAGAACTGGTTCTCTTTTTGTTTTACTCAACTCGGCCATTGTAAGCGAATTAATTTTCCCAGGGGGAATTTTCTCGGCTTCGTTTATCCTGAGCTACGGTGTGACAGCTGCTATTCTGTTCAGTTTTGCGTCCTGGAAAAAATATATTCCGCAACATTGGCCAGACTGGCTAAAGGACCATACGGCAATTACACTGTCTGCCTTTACTGGTTCCATCTTTTTTTCCTGGTTTTTCTTTGCTCAGGCGAATCCTCTTTCTTTTGTATACAATTTTATTCTCGTCCCCATATCTTCTCTGCATTTACCTCTGGTAATCGGTTCGGTGTTTTTTCCGTGGATGGATGCTCTCACTGAGCCAATAGAGAAAATTTTTGAAGCATCTGCGTATGTGCATTATCGCTATCTCCAGTTGCCGGGCAGAAGCGCTCCCACTCTGGTTGTCTATGCCTGGCTGATTGTCGCTGCCTTCATTTCCATTTTGTATCCACTCGCGGCCTACAAACGCAGACACTGGTACCTGCGAAAATTTCGTCTGGTTCTTCCGGCATTGCTTGGCTTCCCTCTCTTATTCATGTTTCCTCTTCCTTCTAAAGAAAGCGGATATTATGTATTTCCCTATGGTGTGGCAGAAATCGCAAACAAGGAAATGCGCTTCTATGGCTCGCTGGCTTCTTTTGCGAACCTCAGAGATCCTTTAACCAAAAGCTGTAGCCCTGTCCATTCGCTTAAGGCCCCGTTAGAATTGCAGCAGAGCATGTCCCATTATTTTCCTGGCGTACAAGCACTGCCATCTTCTTCCCTGTATGGCGGAATATTGCAGACTCCTTCTGCCTGTTATTTTTTTCCGGCAAAGGCAGATCCTGCTGTCTGGCATAAGATTTCCTGGGCTCAATGTAAAACGATGATCCTGCTGGAATCCAAAGCACAAAAACTTTCAGAAAAAGAATGGGAGCAGTTCTTCCGCCTGTTTGGATTTCGGGGAAGCATTGAAAAAGCGGGATACGGAAAATGGATTTGTTCCTCAATGTAGCATGGCCTGCCAGGAAAAGCGCAGTGCAACGCGGTATGGTTTAGAGGAATATTTCCAGACTCTCTGGCCAATAAAATATCCCTGAAAGCTGCCATGTTTCCAGTACAATTGAAAAGCCGAGGAATCTTCGGGGCTCCATAATTCCTGCTCGCCAAAATAATCTTCCCAGGAAAAATCCTGCGGAAAAAATAACGGGTCGATGGGATAATAAAGCCCCGTCGTGTTTCGTTGAAAAGACAATGCAATTTTTATATCCCGCACTGGAGAAACGCCCAGGCTTCCTGAAAACATGTTTTCATTTTGGGGAAAGTACGCATGCACAAAGAGCGGCAATGGATCGAGAGAAATACCAGCGCCGGGAAAAAGAAAGCCATCCTCGCGATAGATTCCATACCATCGAAACGCATGGCTGGCACCACTCGTTTTGATTCTTCCCTGCCCGTCTCTGTCTGCATACTCAAAACGATAATCAGTCGATTTAACAACGCGAATTTCTGAATAGCGAGAAAAGTCTTTATAAATTTGAGCAGACAAAGGATATTTTTGCTCGTAATTAAAGTGATACACGGAAATCCAGTGATCAAAACTTTTGAGATAAATACTTTCCTCATAATTCTTTGTATTGAGAAATAACAATTTTGCGAAGAATTGATTTTGAGACCATTGCAAATCTGCAGCTGGAATTCCTCTCCCATCCTGGTCCATGAGCCAGTGGACAGAAGCTCCAACATATCTGGTTTTCCATTTTCCTGAAAGCAGCGAAGATTCCTGCCAGCCCTGCGGGGTCTGCGCACCGTATCGAAATCCCTCTATATTAAAAATGGAGCTGCCAATAGAAGCACGAATTCCAACAGGAGCTTCCCATGGCCAGCCTGCCGCGTTTCCACGGTAGGCACGCTGCGATAAAAAAAATCCGCCCAGGGGACTTTCCTGGAGATTGCCGGAGCCAAAAGAATACAAGTTTGACGAGAGCAGGAAATTTCCGCCTGCGAGTACTTCATCGCCAGACATGCCGCTGCCTGCTAAGAACTCATAATTGTTTGCCGTTTCGTGCACAGAATGCCAGTGCCAGAACCTTTCGGCATAACTGCCCCCGCTGCTCTCCCATTCCAGAGAACAAAGCGGAAAGATAATAATTAGTAGAAAAGCAAATCTTAATCCTATCGATAGCATTTCCAGTTCCTCGCTGTTAGAATCTTTTGAGAATACTCAGAGAGCGTACAAACATCGCGCGTCTGCTGAAGTTTCCAGGCCTCGGCAGGAGGCAGCCCCCACCGCACTAATATCGAAAAATCGGGAACAGTCGCGGGCAGTTTTTTTCGTACCGGTTTTTCTTTCTCCGGCTTCACGGCATTGGTTGCAGGATCGGATTTGACAGGAACGGATTCTGCAGAGATCATCTTTGGTCTGTAAAAGATATAGGTAAGTTCAAGCCCTGCATAGCCAGTGGAATCTGCCGGCAAAAGATATTCTACCCCGGCAGATACTCTACCGGATAGTCGATAACCGCCGCTAAAGCCAATGCCAGCATCGACTGGAAAAGAGATGATCCCCGCGTAAAAACCAAGCGGATGCTGGTAACAGGCAGAAAATCGAATGCGTGTATCCTCAGAGTACATAATTTGAGAAGATAGGAAAAATGGGGTTCCCGGAATGCTGGCCCAAAACAGAATTTCGGAGCTTCCCAGCGAGTTCCAGAAAATACGTGCGCTGGCCCTCTCATCGTGGTAGCCAAAGCCAATCCATGCGGATAGATCCGTTCTGTTGTAGACAATCTCTGGAAGCTCTGTCGCCTGGTAGGAGACGCCAGGAAAGAACTCGTATCGTTTCCAGGTCAATGCAGGAGCGAATCGTAGCGCGTAGGATTCGTAGAGACTTCCATAACTTTCCTCCGAAAATTGAACATACCCTCCCGGAACAAGCGTATTCCATTGCCATGGCAGCGCGTAGTGACTTTCGATTATTTTTTCTGAAACACCGGGCCCTTTCCAGGGAGCGTTTGAGTAGACTCTCAGGGAATCGCGCACAAGCTCTTGTGCTATCGCATGGCTTGCCGAAATGAATACAATGATGAGAAGCATAGCATTTTTCATGGCATACTCCAGAAGAGCAGAATTTGACCATTCTCTCGATGAATAAAATATAATCCGGGCCTTAAAAGGAGAACTTCTTCTGGAGACATGGATTGCCCAAGAATACGCCCGTATTTATCAGTTACGACATAGCGTGAAGCCTGAAGGTTAGCCTTCTGTAAACTCGATCGCGTGTAGACCTTCTGCGCGGCAGAATTTTCCGACTCTGGATCTTCTTCCCCTCTCCAGAAGTAATCGTCCGCCGAGTGCGGAAAAAAGTTGATTCGGCTGTTTCGCAAAACGAGCTCAAATCCACTTGCGGGCATCTCGGTCACACAATCTCCACTCCAGAGATTTGCTTCTCTCGCAGAAGAAAGTTTAGACAAGTCGGAAAAAGAGCCGTAACAGATAAAAGCTACGGGAGAGCCGTCCCGCTTCAGCAAAACGTAATCCCCCGCCGGATTGAGCGACAGATTTGGAGGGATTCTGTTAAAACTGGCAAAGCCACCCGAACTGTATACGGTATAACTGCCCGGCTCGGAGACTGTCAGCGTCTCCGAATCAGGTATGACAGAAAGGATATCTGCTGCCGCAAGGGGCAGAGAAATTAGCAGTATTATTATATGTTTCACATATTATAATACCGGATTAATTTTCATTTGTTTCGATTTCTTCGATTTTTTTTATAAAAAGACTCTGTGGAAACTCTGTTTTCAGCTTTTTTTTCATTCTGTCTGCATCCGAAGTCCTTTTAAGTTTATAGAACGTATAGGCCGAATAATAGATTGCCTTCTCGTACAGATCACTCCTGTCAGAAGCTGTGTATATAAGGCGTGCAAATTCTCTCTGCGCTTTTTCGTATTCTTCCATTTCCAGATAAATTTCTCCGGTTTTTAACATGGCATCTTTTTGCAGTGGATGTTCTGCTGCTGCCACCTGGAGGTAATAATCGAGAGCCTGGTCCCGGTTGCCCAGTCCTGCATAAGTAGCCGCAATGGAAAACCTGGCTTCCGCTGAAAAAGACGGATTGGAACGAAGTGGGAGTAGGGTTTCAATGGCGGCTTTATAGTCGCCTGTTTCTGTGAGTGCTCTTCCTCGAAATAGCTGCACCTGTTGCTTCACATACTCATCCTCTACTGCGTTTTTATATTCTTCGGTAACGGAAATAGCAGAGGCAAAATCCCTGGTCAGGAGCAACAATTGAAGATACTGAAGGATCGCCTCACCTTTCCATGCGGCATCGCTTTTTTTGCCAGACGCCAGCATATTGCGATATATTCCCGTTGCTGCGGCAATATCTCCCTTTTCGGCAAGCATGGAAGCACGGGAAAGCTCCAGTTCTCCGCGTCCCGTATCCGGCACGATGCCTTCCATTTGTTTCAATATTTCCGAAGCTTTCTCATATTGTTTTTGGCGCCGGTAAGCATCGGAGAGTTCGCGGAGAATCTCAATCCGATAAGACGAACCAGGACGGCTGGCAGTTAATTGTTCATATACGCTGTATGCTTCTTCCATGCGGTTCATCTCTATATACGAACCAGCCAGAATAAAGTGCGCTTCTTCTGCGTCGTCTCCCTGGGGATACAGGGAAAGATAACGGACTGAGGAAGCAGCGGCATTTTCAAATTTTTTCGCTCCGGAATCCATGCGGGCGATATCCATTACAGCTCTGGCGTGGAAGATGCCGTTTGCCGTGGAATCATCTGCAATTGCCTGAAGGAGAGATCTCGCTGCTTCTGTCTCTCCCAGTCTGTAATGAGACCATGCCTGAAAATATCGGGCTTCCTGGATGCGCTTTCCTTCGGGAAAATCATGTCTGTACTGCATAAACCCTGCAAGGGACTTGTCGTAATTGCGGTTTCTATAATCAATCCATGCGAGCTGAAAACCCGCTTCCTGAGCCTGTTCCGGAAACTGTTTCTTTTGCTGAATCACGGCTTTATATTCTGCAATGGCTTTGTCAAATCTCTGCAGATTGTACTCTGCCGATGCTAGGGCCATGCGAACCTGTATGGTACGTGCGTCCGTGTTGGCAGACTTAAAGAGACTCCGGAACTGATCTGCGGAACGAGCATATTGCTTCATCTCAAAATAGGTCCAGCCTATTCCCATAGCGGCTTCAAAGGAGCGCGCATGCGTGGGATAAAAACGAATCACTTTCTGGTAATTCTGGAGAGCGGAATCAAAATCCGATGCATAATAATCTATCTCGCCGGCGAGATAATAGGCATCAGCGCGAAAAGACGATGATGGAAATTTTTTATGCACCTGGTTTAAGCTCTGCTTTGCCTTGTCCGTCAATCCGGAACGATACAGGGACTGTGCATGTAGATAGGTGAGCTCGGCTTCGTCAGAATCTCCGGCTTTCGTCTGGGAAAGTGCGGTCTCGTACACTTTTGCTGATTCTTCGTAGCGTTTCAAATTATATAGCAGAGAAGCTTTTTTGGAAAGCATTACCTGCTTTTCCCGGTTATCTTTTTGATCCTTCAACACCTGATCGTACAGCTCGAGAACCTCTGCTGCCCTGTTTTGTTTTGCCAGAATTTCCGCCAGTAAATCTGCAGCGGGCGGGATGACAGATGCTTCCCCCGATGCCGAAAAAACCTTCCTCAATGCTGTCTCTGCTTCCGATGGCTGATTCTCTGCATATTCAATCTGTCCAATCCGGAAATAAACTTCCCTGCGTTGAGGATAATCTGGATAATCGTTTTCAATGCGCCGAAGATATTGCAGAGATGCGGCAGAATCGTTGATCCGGGAAGCGCTTAAAGCGGCAAAGTACAGCGCTTCGGGGGCATGCACAGAATCTGGGTACGTCTCCGCTAAATCGGCAAATCGATTTTTAGCGTCAGAATAATTTCCCTCTGCGTATTCGCAGCGGCCAAACCAGAAAGAGGCAGCGTCCGAAAGCATGGCTTTATCGGCTTTTTCTATCAGAATTTCAAATTCTTTTTTGGCTCTTGCGTAATCCTTTAGATTATACCATGCTATACCAAGCTGCAGGCGCAAAGAAGCAATATTTTCAGCAGAGGGGTATTCCCGAATGGCTCTTTCAAAATCGGCTGCTGCCATATCATATTTTTTTTGCTCCAGATAGATATATCCGCTCGAATATAAAGCACGGGGAGCAAGCGCATGCTCTGGATATTCTCGCACAAAATTGTGATGCATCTGCAATGCCTGCGGAAGCTTTCCGCTGTAATAATGCGATTCTGCAATATAAAACTCCGCATTGGGAGAAAAAGGAGAATCCGGATAATCCCTGCCAAGCAGATTCAATTCAAAAATGGCAGCAGGGTATTTGCCTTCGTAAAAATAGGTCAACCCGATATGATAGGCAGAATCGTCTCCAAATTCTCCGAGAGGATCCTTGTGAACAATCTCCTGCAATAACAGTCTTGCCGTATAATAATCTTTTTCGTTAAAGGCAGACATGGCAGCCCGAAAGGTAAGCCTTGCAGAAAATGCCTGAGCATACAACAGAACGACTGCGAAAAGAAAGAGTAATATTTTTTTATATAGATTCATAGATTATCCTCTGGATACACAAGGATTGAACAAAGTTACAAAATATAACGAGAGAGATCCCGATTCTCCACTATAGAGGCAAGTTTATTTTGCACGAATGCTCTGTCCACCTTAACTGTATCCGTCCTGAATTTTTCGGGCTCAAAAGAAATGTCTTCGAGCAGTTTCTCCATGATGGTATGAAGCCGGCGCGCGCCAATATTCTCATTCTGGTCATTCATTTTTTCTGCAATTTCTGCTATGGTATCGATCCCGTCATTGCTGTATTCAAGTACAACTCCTTCCGTAGAAAGAAGAGCCTGGTACTGCACCGTCAGAGCATTGCGGGTGCTCGTAAGAATCGTAATAAAATCTTCTTTGCCAAGTGAATTGAGTTCTACGCGGATGGGAAATCTCCCTTGGAGTTCTGGAATTAAATCCTGTACAGAAGCAACGTGAAAAGCACCCGCCGCAATAAAGAGAACGTGATCGGTTTTTACCTGGCCTAAACGCGTATTGACGGTAGAGCCTTCTACGAGAGGCAGAATGTCTCTCTGTACCCCTTCTCGCGAAACCTCACCGGATCCACGAGAAGATCTACTGGCAATTTTGTCTATCTCATCAATAAAAATAATTCCCTGTTGCTCTGCCCTTTCTACAGCTTCCATGCGAATTTTTTCGGAGTCTACTAAATCTTCAATCTCTTTCTCGAGAAGAATTTTTCTGGCCATGGAAACGGGAAGCCGTTTGTTCTCCCTTTTTTTAGGGAGCATATCGCCCAAAATGGACTGCATCTGCTGCTCAAATTCTTCCATTCCTGGAGCGGCCATTACCTGCATTACAGGTTCGCGCGTCGGGGCAGGAATTTCTACTTCGCGATCTTCCATTTCACCTGCCTGCAGTTTGCGCCGAAACAATTCCCGGATTTCCTCATCGGAAGTATCTTTTTCTCCCGGAGAATACAGAAGATCGAGAAGCTTTTCTTCTACTTTTTTTTCGGCCTGTTCCTTAACCCGCTCTTCGTGTTCGTTGCGGACAATTTTAATGGAAGTCATGACGAGATCCCGTATCATGCTTTCTACGTCGCGCCCCACATAGCCAACTTCTGTATATTTGGTTGCCTCCACTTTTACAAAGGGAGCGTTGACCAGCCTAGCCAAACGCCTAGCGATTTCCGTTTTCCCCACTCCGGTAGGACCCATCATGATGATGTTTTTGGGATGAATTTCTTCGCGCAGCGGATCTTCTCCGAGAGCAAGCCGACGGGATCTATTCCGCAGAGCAATCGCTACTGCCTTTTTGGCGTCTTTCTGGCCAATAATAAACTGATCAAGATATGCCACAATTTCTGCTGGGGTTAGCTGACCTGAGAGTTCTTCTTTTTCTTTAGACATTTATACCTCTTCAAGAGTAATGGAGTGATTGGTGTATACGCAAACATCGGCGGCAATTTTCAGGGATTCCAGAGCGACTTCGGATACCGATAGACTGGAGTGTTTGACGAGAGCGCGCGCCGCCGAAAGAGCATAATTGCCTCCGGAACCAATGGCAGCGATTCCATCCTCTGGTTCTATGACATCTCCGGTACCGGTAAGAAGCAGTACTTTTTTTCCATCCGTTACTATCATCATGGCCTCGAGGCGGCGCAACATGCGGTCGGTACGCCAGTCCTTGGCAAGTTCTACCGCAGCTCTCTGAAAAATGCCGCCAAATGCCTGAAGCTTTTCTTCAAATTTTTCGAGAAGAGTGAGAGCATCTGCTGTCGCTCCTGCAAATCCAGCGATAATTTTACCGCCAAAAATTCGGCGAACCTTGACTGCGTTCCCTTTCATGATGGTTTGTCCCAGCGATACCTGGCCGTCTCCGGCCATGGCCGCCTTACCATTGCGTAGAATACACAGGATTGTCGTCGATCTCCATTGTTGGTCATTCATACTGTTCTCCCTTTTTTATTGCATGAGGATGGGCTTTTCGGTATACATCGCGCAGACGATCTTTGGCTACATGTGTATAAATTTGGGTAGTAGAAATGCTCGAATGACCCAGCAATTCCTGCACATGCCGTATGTCTGCTCCTTCGTTGAGCATATCGGTTGCAAAAGAATGGCGCATGCTGTGGACTTTCACATTGGGACGCATTCCGGAAAGCAGCGATCGTTTTTGGAGGATATACAAAGCCCCCCGGCGGGAAAGAGTTCCTCCCCGAAGATTAATAAACAAATGCTCATTTTCCGGAAACAGGCTCTTTTTATAGAGTAAATACTCTAATATTCTTTGCCTCGCGGCTGCTCCAATAAAAGCAATGCGCTCTTTTTTTCCCTTTCCACTTAATTTAACGGATTCGGATATGGTTCCGGCCTGAAAAATATCGCGTTGAAAAAGAGATAGAGCTTCGCTGACCCGCGCTCCGGTTGAATATAAAAATTCGAGAAATGCCATGTCCCGCAACTGTAAAAATGAATTCTGGCCCGTATCATTTTCGAGTAAATGCTCCATTTCAATGGGTTTAATAATTTCGGGCAGCTTTTTAGAAAAGCCACGTATTCTCGCTACCTCTACGGGGCTTTCCTGGCCCGTCTGCATTTCCCTGTACCGATAATAACTTTTGATGGCCGACAATTTTCTTGCCTGGCTGCGCCGGTTCAGAGCAGGCTCAAAGGCAGACAGAAATGCGTACACCGTTTTGGAGTTCAGCATTTGAATATTCTCAGTCTCGAGAAACTGAAACCATTGCGAAAGATCCTTGCGGTAGGCGTCGATGGTGTGGATGGAATAGCCTTTTTCCACTGCAAGATATTCCATATAATCATTCATTTTTACTTCCTTCCTCGCTTGTTTCTTCCATGACATATTTACATTCTGGATTCTGGCAGGTCATGGTAATACCGCTTTTGCGAACCTTCTGTCCCATGATGGAACCACATTTGGGACAAGTGCGCTCGGCAGGTTTATCCATCATCGAAAAATCACAACCCGTGGTTAAATAGTTTTCACAGCCATAAAAATCGCGCCCTTTTTTGGTCTTTTTGCGGATGACGTTTCCACCGCATTTGGGACAAACTCCCAGAGGAATGCTTTCCGTATAGCGGCAGCCGCCGGCAAAATTACTGCAACCAATAAAATACCCGTTTTTGCCGAGTTTTTTCAGCAGCTCATTTCCACACTGGGGGCATTTTCTGCCCACGGGTTCCCGGATCAGAAAGCTTTTATCTTCTATGGAAGACTCCGCTTTTTTTACTTCCTCTGCAAACGGGTTATAGAATACGGAAAGCATTTCGCGCCAGTCCTGGTTTCCGTTTTCTACTTCATCCAGTTTTTTTTCCATGCCGGCTGTAAATTCCAGATCGACAATGTCGGGAAAATTTTCTGCCATGACGGCGTTGATCACTCTTCCGAGGGGGGAAGCTTTTATCTGGCGGCCTTTTCGTTCAATGTAAGATCGTTTGTCTAACGTGGCAATCGTTGGCACATACGTTGCAGGGCGCCCAATGCCCTCTTCTTCCATTTTACGGATCAGGGAGGCCTCGGTATAGCGAGGAGGCGGCTGGGTAAACTTACGCGTAGAAATCAGTTTCCCAGACTTCAATGCCTGTCCTTCCTGAAAAGATGGGACAAATTTCTCTTTTTCGTCTCCCATGGGAAACACTTCGCGAAAGCCGGCATATTTTACATGGGAAGATGTATATCGGAATACATAAGTTTTTCCCTCTGATGTTCCGGTTACTTCCAGTTTTATCTGTTCGTCAATTCCCGGTTTCATTTGGGATGCAACAAATCTTCTCCAGATCAGAGAATATATTTTGTACTGATCTTTTGTGAGAAATGGCTCCATTTTTTCTGGCGTTCTGCTGACGTCGGTTACGCGGATTGCCTCATGGGCATCCTGCACCTGTTTCTGTTTTTTAGAATATTGCTGTGGCTGATCAGGAAGATGCTCCTTGCCATAGACTTTCTCGATATATCCGCGCGCCATGGCAAGGCCTGCATCGGATATACGCGTGGAATCCGTTCTCATATAGGTAATGAGACCCACGACCTGTCCGCTGCCTATATCTACCCCTTCGTACAGAGTCTGAGCAACCGACATTGTTTTTTGGGCCCGGAACGCGAGCCGCGTAGATGCATCCTGCTGCAACCGGGAAGTTATATAGGGAGCCAAAGGCATGATTTTTCTTTCTGTAGATTTTCGCTCACTCACCACATACGCGGCAGAGGATAGAACCTTCTGGAGCAGTTCTGCTTCTGCTCCGGAAGATATGTCGGCTTTGTTGCCATCTATCGATACCAGCCTGAACAGAGCCGTTGCATCTTTGGCACTTCCTCCTTCCCTGCTGAAAGGAAGATCAAACTCCCAGAATTCTTTTGGCACAAAAGCGTCTATTTCGTTTTCTCTGTCGGCGATGATTTTGAGAGCGGCGGATTGCACGCGGCCCGCTGAAAATCTTTTGCTGCCAAACTTTGTCTGTAGAACAGGAGAAATACTGTAACCAACGAGCCTGTCGAGAATACGGCGTGCCTGCTGGGAGTTTACCCGCAGTGAGTTTACCTCGCGAGGATGGAGCAATGCGTTTTGCACCGCTTCACGCGTAATTTCATTAAATTCAATGCGACGGATATTGGGATTTACCTCTTCAAACACTCTTTCGAGATGCCAGCTGATTGCCTCGCCCTCTCGATCGGGGTCGGTTGCAAGAAGAATCGCAGATGCCTTTTTGGCACTTTTTTTGAGATCCCCAAGGATTTTTCCCTTGCCGCGTATGGTAATATAGCGCGGTTCAAACCCCTGGCCAATATCCACTCCAAGCGAGCTTTTCGGTAAATCGATCAGGTGCCCCTTAGACGATTGCACCTCGTAACCAGAACCCAGAAAGCCAGACAGAGTTCGTATTTTGGCGGGCGACTCTACGATAACGAGAATTTTTTTTTCCTGCTTCACTGCCGGTCGCTTTGTCGTTTCTTTCTTCCTTTCAGCCATTTTTTTCCCTTTCTCGAATTCTTTTTGTTATTGGTATAGTTTTAAATACTGCTTTTTTTCCGTCTGCCCGTTTCCAGACGGCTTCTTCCAGCTGCTCCAGGTGCATGCTGACCAGAGGTTCCAGAGAATTCTGGAGAAGAAAAAAACCGGGAGGTACCCGCTTCACGAGCATGCGGCCTTTTTCCAGTGAACGAACCGGTAAGGGCATATTCCTTGGCTGTCGCAAAAGAACAGAAATCATGCCTGCCTTTCCAATATCGACCTGTTCCAGAATATCGGCAAATTTTCCGGATGCAACAATTTTTTGAAACCAGTTGCGGTAGCCATGTCGCGTAGACAGCCAGCGAAGATAGCCGCTTCCTTTTTCCCTGTAAAAGGCATGGCCATAGCGGGGAAACAGTTTTTTCAGCAATGCATCGTCGGGAACTATCGCATCCGGAAAAGAAATGGCCGAAAGAACGACAATCTCCCCCTCTCTGAAACGATACCAGAGCAGCAGGCCCCAGGCAAGGAGGAATAAGAATCCTGCTCCATGTAAAACCACGGCTGGCACCGGCGGTGGTCCGGGAGCCGTGGTCTTAAAGGTCCATTCTACAATTCCAGACTCAGCTCGATGGCAGATGAGACAGGAATCTGGTGAAGGGATGGAACGTGTGTACACATTTACCTCTGGAATTTGTACAGTTTCTTTCCAGGAAATCGTGACAGGTATGCAACCTTCCTGGGGAGCGCTTTCTGCCGTACAGTTTAGCAGAGGTTTCCACAGAAATGGTTCTGCTCCAGAAAGTTTCACAGTTTCAATTTCCCTTTGTCTGGCTTCTATCCGCGCTTCAAAATCCTTCATCCGTTTTTCGCTGGCGAGAGACAATCCACCGAGAGCAAAGAACAAAGCCGGAACCGCTAAGAGTAAAAGAAATCGTTTAGAATCCCAGCGCCCTGGAAACCCTGTGTCTGAATATTGTTCTGCCGGTTTCACTGCTGGTTTAAAAATGCATCGAGTTCAAGCCGATTGCCATACTGGCGCAGCTTCATAAGGGTTTTCTTTTCTATCTGGCGTACCCTCTCCTTCGACAGTTGAAATTTCTTTCCTGCCTGCGTGAGCGAAAGTCGCGGCTTGCCATTTAGTCCAAAACGGTACTCTATAATTTTGCGTTCGCTGACGGTCAGTTCCTGGAGAATAGCATGGATGGCGTCTTTAAGAGCCGAAGACATAACAGTGTCTTCCGGCGATTCGTACTTGGTATCTTGAACGGTGGATATCTGCGTATTTTCTGAGTCGCCCGAAAGGGGAGCATCCAGAGATACATAGTCCGATGAAATCTGTTTTAACCACTGGACATCTTCTTCTGCCATTTCCAGACGTTCCGCAACCTGTGCGAGCGTTGGCTCGTGGCCAAGCTGCGCTTCAAGTTCTTTCTGGATTTTATCTATTCTGGCTAGGTCAATAGTCCGGTTCATGGGCAGGCGGATCATGGAGGCCTTCTGGTTGATGGCGAGAATAATGGCCTGCCGAATCCACCAGACAGCATAGCTGATAAAGTGATATCCGAGATTGGGGTCAAAACGTTCAGCCGCCTTGATGAGACCCATGTTTCCCTCATTGATTAGATCGAGAAGGCCAATCCCGTATTTCTGGTATTTTTTGGCAACCTGTACGACAAAGCGGAGATTGGAAACGACGATTTTGTTTTTTGCGTCCTGATCATTATGATCGGCGATTTTGCGCGCGAGAGAGTCTTCCTCGTCGCGCGTTAACAGAGGAATTTTGTTAATTTCTTCCAGATACCACTGTATGCTCGATTCCGTATACGGAGCTTTTTCGCGCGACGGAACAAAGCCGGCAGTAACTTCATTGTCGTATACAGGATCCGGCTCTGGCAAATCCAGTACGTCTGCTGGGAAGTCCTCTTCCCTGTCTTTGTCCTTCTCGTCGCCCATGAATTTCAGTTTCCTCTTTATTTAACCATGTACGGTCAACATCTTTTCCTACCAGAAAGGCTATAAGGCTGATACTGTGACGAATAGCAGGGCTTGACGTTCAGACTCTACTGTTCAGCCTGCCCCATGGTAACCGTCCAGATGATCTGCCGGGATGGAAGCAGGAGAAAATTCCTTAAAGATACATTCTCTACTTCGGCACATGTTTCCGTTTCGGGAAATTTTCGCGATGGATTGCGCAATCTGGAAAAGAGCCATTCTGATATTCTCATCGTTTCCATGAATACAGAACAGGCGTTAGATGACACATGGATAAAAAGACTGCGCAGGGCTTATGATTTACAGCTAGGAGAGATTGCCTTGTTGCTTATTGTTGCGCATCCTATGGGAGAAAGTGCCGAATTGCAGCAATTTCTTGATTCCAACGAAACCCTGATACAGGATATTCTGTTTATTCGGGATGAACTTCCCGGGTATCTGCTGCATCATTTTCTTCTAAAGAATATTCGCTTTTTACGGTATAGAAGATCGAACACTATTTTAAAGCAGGTAAATGAATCCCTTTCTGTGTCGCAACCACTGTCTGATAAGGCAGATACCGATATTCTTCCACCATTCAGCCTGAATCTGGGGTACAGTAGCGCCATGCAGCGCACTATCGATAAACTGAATCGCGCCGCAGATACTAAACTGCCCGTCTTTATTATTTACTCACAGGGAAATGAACCACAGAGGGCTGCTTACTACATTCACTCCATGAGTGATAGAAAACAGGAAGCATTTAAAACCGTAAGATTGCGGCCGTCTAACCCAAGACTCCAGGAAGCCATTCTGTTCGGAAAACGAACGGAAAATCCTTCTTTTGAACCATCGCCCGAATTTCTGTCTCTGCAGCAGAAAGGAACTCTCTACATTGAGAACATCCAGAACCTGGACTGGGAACTTCAGGGAAGATTGATGCAGTGGCTGCAGTGGCAGGAAATGAGACCCGACGATGATAAACCTGCCGTAATTTTTTCCGTGCCGGAAAATGTTCAGGCCTATGTCCACGAAGGCACCCTTCGCCAGGAACTGTATTACCGAATCCATTCTTTTCCTGTAAGAATCCCACCCCTGGCTGAACGGTCCGAGGATATTATTTTCCTGATTGATCAATACACGCAGTGGATTTCGCGCAAGCTAGCGCGTGAAATGGTTCTCTCTGCCTTTTTAAAAGAAGGTCTTTCCAGAAAGGCCTGGCCCGGCAATGAGAAAGAACTGTTCCGTTTTCTTTACCGGCTAATCACGACGGCAGAAAGCAGCCGCATTGATATTTTTCATCTGGCAGGCTTTATTCCGGAAATTGCCAGAGAAATCGCGGAAGAAAAATCCCCCGGACATACCAGTCCCCCAGCGAGGCAACAGGGAAATCTGTTCTCTTCACCTCCCAAAACCCTGACTCTGGAAGATGTCGAGAAAGAACATATACTGCGCGTATTTGAAGAAAGCCGCCGCAATATATCGCAAACCGCCCGCCTGCTCAATATTTCCAGAAAAACTCTGTACGAAAAAATCCGTAAGTATTTACCGGATGAATTGGCGGGAGAAAGTGCCGGATGAAAGCCTTTCTCAAAGTCATGCGGGGTTCCCTGAAGAATAAGGTTATTCCCCTGCCCCCGGCACACCATGGCCACCAGAATGCGACTCCGGCTAAAATGAAGGAAGCAGCGTTTCAAATTATGGAGAACCATATTATTCATCCGGAAAAGTCTGTGTTTCTCGATCTGTTTGCCGGATCAGGCCAAATGGGGATGGAAGCCATCAGCCGGGGATTTCTAAAAACCTGGTTTTCTGAAATGGAAAGTAATCGTATTACTGACATTCGCTCCTGGCTGATAAAACATTCTGTCACAGAGAAAGGTCTCGTGATGCACTCCAATTCCTTCAAGAAGCTCCTTACCTTTGTCAGTGAACCGCCAGAACTTACTCCACCCGCTTCTACTCTCGATTTAATCATTTTTGCGGATCCTCCCTATCTCGAATCGGCTCCACTGAAACCTGCCTTTACTCTCGTAGATTCTCTGGTGAAACTGTCTTCTGTGGGCTGGAATTCTGGGCTGCTTATGGTACAGGTTCCCAATTCCCGCCGCAGAGAAATTCCCCGTGCAGACTTTGAACGTTTATCTGCTCATTTTACCAGAGTATATGGTTATGGGAAAAATTCACTGCTCGTGAGGGAACTGTCTCCTAAAATTTAGCTTGTCATTTTCATGAGAACCTTTTCCGTGGTTCATCGTCTCAGGAACAGGTTATGAAAAAAAACAACATTCTCCTTGTATTGGCTCTTTGGCTTCCTACAGCAGTTTTCTCTTTTTCACCAGAGGATTATGCCTCTGCTGAAGATACATTCTACATTGAAGTAGAATCTTCTAACAAAGCAACGAACTATCTCAAAGACTTTCTCCTTGGGTTGCTTGGTCCGTCTTCTGAAAGCATTGTTGCCTCTGTGGCTGAACAGGCAAAGGAGAGAACGGGAGTGAATCCTCTTTCTTCGGAAGATCTTCTTTCCATTGGTTATGATCCCGCCAGTAAAATGGGCGTAACGGGGAACTTCTTTGTCAATCCCGAAGGACTTCTGGAAACGAAATATGTTCGCATCTATTTTCCTGCAAAAAACAGTGGCAAACTTTACGCATACCTGTTACAGCGCGCCAAAATGCCCGATGAAGCGGGGACCGTGCCCACTATCACTGAGCATATTAAAGGACGACTCTTTGAAATTCCTGGAGAAACTCCCCTCTTCATAATCAAAGGCAGCGATTTTATTGCTGCTTCTAATTCCAGACAGGGAGCTGTGTCCTCTGTAGAAAAGAGTAAAGACAAAATTACAGATGCCGAGTGGTATGTGCAGGGAAAAAAAGAATTTTCTTCCGAAAAAGCCGTAGCCTGGCTTTACATCAATCCCACCCAGTACATGAATGCATTTTCAGTCATTTCCGGAAGCCTTGGCAGCACGGAAACTCCCCATGAGCTTTCGTTTTCTTCTGCCCTTATTCGCAAAATGCAGGTTGAGGTAGCGGAAAACATTGTCACAACCGGTGGCTATTTTACGTTGAATAAATCGGGAATTGTATTGCACTTTGCAGAAAAATACAAGGACGGATATCTTAACTCTTCTGAAGCAGCCATCCATAAACTCATCAATCCAGATGCCCCCAATTTATCTCTGGATTCTCATCCTGGCACTCCTTTGCTGTACTTAATGCTAAAACTCAACTTTACCGGGTATTTGCAGTTTCTCGAAGAATCGCTTCCAGAATTTAAGAAAGAGATGGAACGCGCGTCCGAAAAAATTGCAGAAGAAACAGAGCTGGATTTGCGTAAAGACCTTCTCGCTCCCATTCATGGAAATTTCTCCATGACGGTTGCAGGTATTCCTCCAGAAAAAGATCTCCAGAATCCCAACGCATGGAATGGCTTTCTTTCTGCGGGGATAGCTAAAGGCAGCTCTAAAAGCTATGTCAAACTGATCGAAAAGATTATGGCGGAAGAAAATGCCAAGCCGGAAAACGAGAGGGACTTTTCCATAAAAAAAGGCAAGCAGGGAAAACATACCCTCTTTACCATAACTTTGCGCGAAAAACAGCAACCGGATAAATCAGAAGAAGAGCTTGCAAACGAAGAACTCGACGGATTGAGTATGGACGGGGACGGAGAATCCGAAACAGAGGAAGAAACAGAAGAGCCCGCAGTCGTGAAGGAAACCTTTGCGTATATCATCATTACGGATACGGAAATCATAGGAACGACAAATCCGACAGCTTTTGCCCGGATAGAAAAATCAAATGAATCAACTCTCACTGCCCGCAATTTTCCAAAATCCGGCAAGTACTATACGGCAGGCATTATTGATATAGGAACCGTAGTTGCGTATGCAAAAACAAGTTCTTTCTCCATGTTAATTGGACAGTATTTGCAGATGGTGGAGAGAATCGATAAACTTGCCGGTTACTCCAAAATTGATGGCGACCATTCCATCAGCAGATTAGAATTGCGCTTAAAACCTGCTGACAAGTAATGTCTTGTCTCGTTCATAATAAACGGGTAAAGCTTTTTTCGGATCTTGCCATGCATGGCGGGGTTAGTTTTGTTTCTGAATTAAAATCGCTCTCCCCTCTCTGGAATGGAAATGACTGGATTTCTCTTCCGGATGAGAGGTTAGCTCTACGGAGCTTTCTGGGGCAACCAGATTTCGCTGCATTGATGCGCGAGGCAGGACGCGAGGCCATGGCCCTTGCGATGTCTGCTTTTTCTGCAACGCCTTCCGAAATGGTTACTTTTCGAGAGTTGTTTTATAAAACTCCTGCCTATCTTCATTTATCCATGACCTACCTGACCGTGTATCCGCAAACTTCGGAAAACGGAAGGAAATACCAGATCAGCCTGCGCGGACTTTGTCCGCCGGATGAAACGGATCTCTTCTTTACTCTGGGCCATCTCGATTATCTGCTCCATTTTTTTCATTTAAGAAAATCTGTCGTGGCAGTAAAAAAAGTCCCCTTTGAGCCATCGAAAACCCTGCTCTCGCAGAATCCGGATATAAAACAGTCTAAAAGTAAAATAACGATAACCCTGGAAATCAATGAAGACCGGGCAGAAGAATTCTCGGCAGACCAGAAAATTAAGGCATACGATGCGTACGTGCGCTCTGTCCTGGAAAAAACGCAGGAGCTCATTCGGGATAAAAGAGATCTCCATACAGCCATTGAATATCTCAATGTTGCCAATGAACAGTTGGAACGCGAACTGAGAGCAAATAAAAAGGAACTCATGCTTGCCCGGAACATACAAAAAGGATTTGTTCCCGCCCGCATCCCAGACTGGCGCGGATTGCAGTTCTGGGTTAAGTTTTTTCCCCTTAGCGAGGTGAGTGGCGATTTTTATGACTACATTCCATTAGGTGGCCACAAGCTTGGTCTCGTTGTTTCGGATGCCTCCGGGCATGGTGTACCCGCTGCGCTCATGACGGCTATTGGAAAACTGAGTTTTCGCAACCATAGATTAGATTCGCCTGCGGAAATTTTTCGCAAGGTCAACCTTGATCTGCTGCAATATGTTAAACGTGAAAGTTATTTGACTTCTTTTTACATGGTGATAGATTCTGAATACAATATTCTCTACTGCAGCGCGGCTGCTCCTCCCCCCATAATTTTACGCTACAAAACTGGAACCACGGAAGAACTTCTCTCGCGTGGAACTCTGCTCGGAATGTTTCCGGATGCCGGTTCTCTGTTAAAAGACAGCAGCACGGCACTGGAGCCTGGAGATAAAATGTTCATCTTTACCGATGGCCTCATTGAATCCATTAGTACAAACGATGAACCGTTTGGTATGGAAAGACTGCACGCGGCCATTGCCTCTACCCGCTATATGGCCGTTCAGGAAGCGTCTGAGCATGTTATGTCTGTGTATAATCGCTTTATTCTTGGAACGGATCCGCGCGACGATGTCACAGTCATCACGGTGATGCTTAGCCAGCATACAGAAAAATTCAATCAACTCGTCACCAATGCTCGCACGGCACAGCACAATAAAGACCTATATACTGCATCTTCTCTGCTTGCCGAGGCTATTTCGATATTTCCCAGGCACCCCAATACACTGTATCTGTATGGAAAAGTGCTCGCCCAGAATGGAGAATATGCCAGAGCCATGGAAATACTACAGCATTATATCAACCTGCAACCATACAATGCTGACAGTTATACAATCCGCGCATTTTGCAGTTACAGATCAGGGTTACCAGAACTTGCGCGCGATGAGCTCAAGCGCTCTCTTTCCCTCCGGACAGAAAACCCTATAGCATTGTATAATCTGGTTGTGATCAGCAGAAAACTTGGGTTTGAGGAAGAGGCAACAGAATACCTGCGGCAACTCAAAAAAATCCGCCCGAACTGGAAAAAAATCCAGACTCTGTTTTAGAGTTTTCGTCCCGTATGCAGCCTGGATTCCGGAACTGTGAAAAGCGCAGAAGAGTATCCTGTCCCCGAATTATTTGATCGCAGCAGTTATAGAGCTCTCGTCGAGGAAATTCAATTCCTAGCCCACCAGTATTATGTTCTTGATTCCCCTTTAGTTGACGATGCTTTTTATGACGATTTGTTTCGTCTTTTACAACGAGTAGAATCGCTGCATACAGATTTAAGAGACCAGGATTCCCCGCTAAAAAAAATAGGCGGTGAAATTTCGAAAGACTTTTCTCCCGTCCCACATGATCCACCCATGCTGTCTCTGGACAATGCCCTCTCCCTCGAAGAATTTCTGGTCTTTGATGAACGCATCCGACGTGAGACGGGACAGAGTCATCCGGAGTACCACGCCGAACCCAAATACGATGGGCTTGCGGCAGAGATTCTTTATCTGGAGGGCATACTGCGCAAGGCATCGACACGGGGAGACGGCTTTACGGGAGAAGACATTACACACACCATGAGGACAGTAGCCAATGTTCCCTTGTCACTTCGCAAAAAACCAGGGCGGCTTTTAATTCGCGGAGAAGTGGTCATGAAAAAGCAGGACTTTTTAGATCTCAACGCAGAGCTCACAGAAAAAGGCAAAAAGAATTTTGCCAATCCCCGCAATGCCGCAGCCGGCTCTTTACGCCTGCAGGATTCTTCTGTTACGCGTTCCAGACGCCTGACTTTTTTTCCATACTCTGTAACATCGATAGAGGGGTTCACTCTTCCCGAACTGCAGTCGGATATCTGGAATACACTATTTCCCGAATTGGGATTTCGTCCAGGAGAATTATCTTTTCGTGGTGGAAGGGAAGAAGTTCTAAAACATTATGAAGCAGTAGAATCCAGTCGTTCGGAACTTCCCTTTGATATTGACGGCATTGTGATAAAAATGAATTCTTTGAAAACACAGCAGGAACTTGGCACTACGACGCGTTCACCCAAATTTGCCATTGCCTGGAAATTTGCAGCCAGAGCAGGCTACACGAGGATCAATTCCATTGTCTACCAGACAGGGCGCACAGGCGTAATCACACCCGTTGCCAATCTTGAACCCGTGACGATTGGTGGCGTTGTGGTTTCGCGTGCTACCCTGCACAACCAGTCGCAGATGGAAAAACTGGATATACGGCAGGGAGATACAGTAGAGGTCATTCGCTCCGGGGACGTTATCCCACGAGTTGTTCGCGTTGTCCCTGACGAAAAGCATGCATCGCGCGAAGCGCCTGTGTTTCCCACGCACTGCCCCTCTTGCGGTGGCCCCCTCGTGAAAGAAGATATTTTTGTGCGTTGTCCCAACCCGGATTGTTCTGGAAGAGTTGTTGCTCAAATTCAGTACTTTGTTTCCAGAGATGGCATAGACGTAGAGACACTGGGAGAAGAATGGGTTCAAAAATTCTATTCGGCTGGAATTATATCGGATGCGGCGGATATTTTTGCGCTAACCAAAGAACAAATCCTCCCCTTTGAAAAAATGGGTGAGAAACTTGCTGCTAAAATAATCGCATCCATCCACTCGCGTCGCAGTATACCTTTTGCCGTATTTCTGCGTTCGTTAGGTATTCCGGGAGTTGGCTCGCATATTGCGCAGATTCTTTCCGAAAATTCAGGGAATCTGGAAACCCTGCTCGCCATGGATGAAAAAGAACTTACGGCCATCCACGAAGTAGGCCCTGCTACGGCCAAAGCCATCGCTGAATTCAGGGACAACCCCCGCAATCGCAACCTTTTAGAGAAATTCCGGAAGTATGGCGTGGAATTGATTTCTCCTGCACCCAAAAAAGATTCTTCTTTTTCCGGAAAGACCTTTGTGTTTACCGGAACATTGAAGAAGTTAAGCCGCACGGAAGCAGCGGAACTGGTAAAAGAAAGGAGCGGACGCGTATCTGGATCTGTATCGGCTAAAACGGATTATGTTGTTGCCGGTGAAGCTGCTGGTTCAAAACTGGAAAAGGCTGAGCAACTACAGCTTACTATCTTAACGGAAGAAGAATTTTTGAGTATGCTCTAAAGCTCTGCACTGGTAAAAAAATGAAACAGGAATTAACACCCTTTACGGATTATCTTATTAAACGAAAAGAAACCAAGGGATATTTATTTGTCCCCTACCTTGCTCTTGGCGATCCTGACTGGCAGAGCAGTGAAGAAATAGTCGATCTATTGATTCTCTCTGGCGCAGATACCATTGAGCTCGGCCTTCCTTTTTCGGATCCTTCTGCAGACGGGCCTGTATTGCAAAGAGCATTTCGTCGGTCTTTATCGCACCCGTTTTCTCTGGAACACGTTTTTCAATTTCTGGAAAAAATATCCAGAAAACATCCGGATTTCAAATTCAGCGTCATGGCCTATGCCAATCTTTTTCATGCTGGCGGCTTTGACGAAATGCTTAAAAGACTCTACGCATTGAATGTGGGTGGTGTCATTGTACCAGACGTACCTTTAGAAGAGGCTCCCGCACCCGCCCCGAATCGTCCAGACTGGATTCAGTTTATTACCCCCACTACCCGGCCTGAAAGGCTGAAAGCGATTGTCTCGGTGGCAAGGGGATTTATTTACCTCGTTTCTCTGAAAGGAACGACGGGCCAAAGTGGCTTTACGCTTGAGCCGCTCCGCAAAACAATACAGACTATCCGCAAACAAACCAGGGTACCTGTTTTAGCCGGTTTTGGAATTCGCAATGCAGCCCACGCACGCGAGGCTGCCACGGTTGCAGATGGATTTATCATCGGTTCACGTATTCACGAAATCATCGAAGAAAATCTTTCCAATCATTCTGTCATGAAACAAAAACTGATAGAAGAACTGAAGGGAATATCGCCGTAACACAGGAAAAATATTTTGCGTCCTGTCTTTCCATTTCAGGCTGGAACAGTTATGAAAGAAAAAACGCCCGCGAATGATTATCTGTATTTTGCAGAACTTGCCATAGAGATTGTACCCGACTCTATTGGCAAAGACGAAGTTACGATTGTATTTACAGCTTCCCAGGAAGGAAGCTCCCTGTTAGATAATTATCCCTGGTTCAAAGGCGAGCCAGGGGAATCTGTTCAGACCCCCCGCCGCTGGCATTACGGATTAGGCAAACTGGCGGAACTCGATGAAACAAAAGCAGGGGAAATATTGTTTTCGGCATTGAGCGACGCTGCTTCCCGATTAGCGGCTGCGAATCTTCAACTGCCGTCCGCTTTTTATTCCCGTTTTTCTCCCGAGAAAACTGCCAATATGATTGCCATGGCTGCTGCAGGAGCCAGCACTCCGGTAGACAGAATGAAGAGCAAACCTTCTTCGCAGAAAATAATCCTGAAAAAAATAGGTGTTGTCGTCCCTAAAACCTATGAAACCCGCTTCGGTGAAGCACTTACAAAATACAAAATCCAGGCTCGCTATACCAATGGCATGCGCTCGCTGCAGGTCTTGCCATCCAATGTCGTATACTCCGATACAATTATTGAGAGAGCAAAAGAAATTGCTCAAATTAACCAATTAAAAATCACCATCTTTGGAAAAGCAGAGCTGGAAGCTATGGGTGCGGGTGGAATTCTCGCTGTCAACCGGGGAAGTCGTCGCGAACCAGCCATGGCAATTCTCGAATATTCTCCGAAGGGAGCACAGAAAACCCTTGCAATGGCCGGAAAGGGCGTAACATTTGACACGGGTGGAATTTCCATCAAACCATCCGAAAAAATGCATGACATGAAATATGATATGTCGGGCGCTGCTGCCGTTTTACATGCCATTGGAGCTGCTGCAGCTATGGGAGTCAATACGAGAATTATTGCAGCCATTGGTCTGGTAGAAAACAAACCAGACGGTTCAGCCCAAAACCCGGGAGATGTATACCGTTCCCTGAAAGGCCATACGGTGGAAGTACAGAATACGGATGCAGAGGGGCGCCTGGTTCTTGCCGACCTGCTCACCTATCTCGAGAAAGAATACAATCCTGATCTCATTGTAGACATGGCGACTTTGACGGGTGCCTGCGTGATCGCACTGGCATATCATTACGCGGGTCTGTTTACGCCATCTGATGAAACCGCTAAAACGATTGAAAAAGCGGCAAAAGATTCTCTGGAACCGGTCTGGCGGCTCCCCGTAGATAGAATATACCGGGAAATGCTAAAATCAGAAATTGCAGATTTTAACAATATTGGTGGTAGATACGGCGGGGCTTCGAGCGCAGCTGCCTTTTTATCTGCATTTCTCGATCATCCAGAAAAATGGGCACACATTGATATAGCCGGCACTGGAATGATCGATAAAAATATTGGAGTGTATCAGGCAAATGCCAGCGGATATGGAGTCCGCCTCCTCACCAGAATTGCTGAATTAATGGCAGGAGAAAAATAATGAAAAAAGCGGAAATAGGCGTTATCGGTGGTACGGGAGTTTATGCACTCGAAGGATTGGAAATTATCGAAAAGATATATCCGGATACCCCCTGGGGAAAGCCTTCCGATGAAATTACAATCGCGGCATACACGAATGGCGAGAAAACATTGCGCATTGCCTTCCTGCCCCGGCATGGAAAGGGACATTTCATTACTCCAAGTAATATACCGCAAAAGGCGAACCTTGCAGCGTTGAAAATGCTGGGGGTAGAAGAGATCATTGCTTTTTCTGCTGTTGGTTCTCTCAAAGAGGAAATTGCTCCTGGCCATTTTGTTCTTCCCACTCAGATTATTGACCGCACGCGCCACAGGCAGGACACCTATTTTGACGGCAGCATTGTTGCGCACGTTTCCCTGGCAGATCCGTTTAGCAAAGGACTTGCCGATATTCTCGCAGAATCTGCTCGAGTTTCCGGTGTCACTCTGCATCGGGAAGAAACCCTGATCTGCATGGAAGGACCCTCTTTTTCTACCCGAGCAGAATCAAAGCTTTATAAATCCTGGGGAGCCGGCATTATCAATATGAGTGTATTGCCAGAAGCTAGGCTCGCTCGCGAACTGGAAATGTGTTACCAGATGGTATGCATGTCTACCGATTACGACGCCTGGAGGGAAGAGGAAGAAGCTGTTGAAGTAGATTCGGTTATGGCAGTCGTCAAGACGAACTCAGGAAAAGCGCAGGAAATTTTGCGCAATGCCCTTCCCCTGCTTGCGCAAAAACATCCTCTTCCTGGACCAGCAAAGAAAGCCTTGTCTTTTGGGATTATGACAAATCCTGAAAAACAAAAACCGGAAGACAGAGAAAAAATGAAACAGGTTCTGCCACACTACTTTGCATGACGTTGACCCGGGCAGATTTGCAGCTTCTTGCCGAGAGGGCTAAAGCGCAAGGGTTTGCAGAATCTGCCTTTTTTAGATTGTCGCAACCGTCTGCCCTGTTTCAAGATTTCTTTGCGGAATATCTTTCTCAAAAACTGCACGCAGGAATGAGTTATCTTGAAAACCCTGCGAGAATGCACCCCGAGTCCATTCTACCGGGAGCCCAAACGGGAATGGCGCTGTTGTTTCCCTACCGCACGCAGGCGGGTGAAATCGCTCTGCGCTCTGCTAAACAATACAGGATTGCGCGCTATGCCTTAGGCCGCGATTACCATACTTTCCTGAGAAAAAAAATGAAACAGATAGCAGAGGGATACAATGCGCGTGGAATCACGGACTCGGCACCTTTTCCCGAACGTTATTATGCAAGGGTGGCCGGACTGGGCTTTATTGGTCGCAATGGAATGCTCATCCATAAAGAGCATGGCAGTTATTTTTTTCTTGCGTTTCTTCTCTTTCCTTCGGAGCTTCCAAATGATTTTAACAATCCACTACCGGAATTGACACATCCTGATTTTAAGGAGTGTGGAACCTGTACTGCCTGTCTCAGGTCCTGTCCATCCTCTGCCATACTGCCCGGTGGCCTCATAGATTCGGAAAAATGTATTTCGTACCAGACCATTGAAAGAAAGGGAACACCAGTCTTCCAGGGAAAAAAGCATAATTATATGTTTGGCTGCGATATTTGCCAGCAGGTCTGTCCATACAACAAAGGTATTCCTCTTCCCAAAGGCGCGGAAGAGATGCAGCCAACACCAATATCTCTGCAGTTGTTAGAGGGAAATACGGACCTTCGGGAAGACAGTTTGTATGGTACTCCTTTACAGAGAAGAAAGCCAGAAGGGATACAGGATAATGCAATGCAGATTGATTACATTCTGAATAGGAAAAAGTGATTGACGGCATGATGACAATTAACAGAGTGGCTTAGACATCGCGCGGTAGAGCAGTTGGTAGCTCGTTGGGCTCATAACCCAAAGGTCGCAGGTTCAAGTCCTGCCCGCGCCAAATACGGCGACGTAGCTCAGCCGGTTAGAGCAACGGAATCATAATCCGTTTGTCCGGGGTTCGAATCCCTGCGTCGCTAAGTTTTTTCTGCACAGTTCAATGCCGTGCAGAATTCTCTTTACGCAATTGCTGAGATTCTTCACAAAGACGCATGCGAAACAAACTTTTCCTGGGACTGCTGCTTGTAAGATCCGTGTTTTCTCAAAATCACTGAGACGGCGAACAACTGACTATTCTCCAGAAAGCCGATGAGCTTTTTACATTGCAAAAAAATACGAAATACTGAAAGTATTAACCCCCAAAGGGAAAGGTTTTGTCTGGAGTGGTTTACTCAGTGATGCCGATTTTAAGATTGGGGAAAATACTTGCTTGTGCGCAGCATAGGGTTCAAAACGAAAAAATGGAAGTCCAATCGATTCAGCGGGTAAAATCACCGATTAGTTTGTCTGGTTTTCTTCCTTTTGCGACCCACCTAGTTGTATGGAATCTGAACTCCTGCTGCCCTTTGTGGTGAGCGAACCCACTAACCCGCCGGCAACACATCCATAAAAGCGGAGACAGAAAACACAGCCTTTCCTGGCCCGGGTTCGCCATACCCCGGAGGGACTGGCAAGCGATAAGAAGCGTGAATATCTCTGTAACCGCGCAACAGCTTTAAATAATACTCCAGCGGGGCCGGCTCACTCTGGCCCAATGGCGTAAAAGGTTCCGGCAACCACGTTGTAAATCGCGGAGAAATTCCGTGGCTCATAAAATAATCAACACCTTCAAGCGAAGAGGCAACAGCCTCGTCAACCTCTCGATAACCAACCGGCTGAGCCATTTCCACTCCGGCTACAAAATTGGGGATTACGTTTTCGGGACCAAAAACTTTTGCAGAATCAATCACTCTGCGTATCCATGTATCGCGTCCAATAAAACGCTCTTTTCCGGGACATATTTTGGGAAACAGCTCTGGCGACCAGACTTCGTAATTGGGGTGGTAGATCTGAACGCCTGCATCTTTTGCGCGAAGCAGATCTTCCATTTCCCATGCCTGCGTTACAATTTTGGAAATCCATCGACCGGGAAATTTGGCATTGATGGCAGCGGCATATTCCAGATAAAAATCGGCTTCATTTTTTCCCTTTAATTCTGTGACAACAGAACCACCCGTGATGGTATACGCCTTTGCCGTTGAATCATACTGATCGATTCCAGAGAGAGCCTCCAGAATTTGCTCGATTGATTTTACACCCGTGTACGGACGACCGGTTTTTTTCTGCTGGCGCCAGTTATGGTTGATATCACAATACTGGCATTCTTCTTCTTTCCCAAAATACTGGCAGTTTCGAAAAACAGTTAAGTAAATCAGGTACCCCCACTCTATTACGGGAGCTACTTCGCCTATTGGCTTGTCCAGATTGGGATAATTCTGTTTGTAATACTCCGGAATGGGTGGAAATTCTACGCTGGCAATTTCTTCCCCTGAATAGAACAACGACAGAATGTGGTCAGTATTGACACCTACCTTGTATGGAGATTCCGGATTTATGCGAACAGAAATAACGGTGGGCAGCAAACCATGCGGCCCTCCCGATATACGTATTTCTTCCGGAGCTTTCCAGTTTTCGCCGAGAGCCATATCGGAAAGAGGAACGCGATCAAAAGTGAAAATAAAATAGTCTTTGGTTTTATAGTTTTGACCACGAAAAGCCTCTTCGGCAAAAGCAATCCCCTGACGAAGAATGTCCTGTTTATACACGACCTCAAAGGGAAGATCCGAAAATGAATCTTCCCAGAGTTTACGCAATGTGGAAGCGCTGGCAAACAACAGAGTTAGTCCCTTGTTAAGCCCAGCGGATAAAGCCGGGTTCCAACGGTCTCAGCATGGCAGAATGCTTTGGATTAACGCGAAGCGTGTAATTATAGCCACCAGCTTTTTTCACATTCGCAGTAGCAGCGTATACAAACACACCATTTTCTTCGCGATCGAACTCCATGGGGATAACGCGCTCGGTTTCAAATTCACCGAGAAGACCATCCCGCGAGAACACCAAACAAACCGATACATCGTTCTCTGTGAGCTCATTCAAAGAAATTCTGGCCGTAACATTCAGAAAATGTTCTTTTTCCTGCGTGTGTGAGAATTCAAGAACTTTGACACCCTTCCACTTCTGTTCAACCTTCCTTCTCCAGGTGACAAATTCGTGGAGACCTTTGAAACGGTCTTTCACGAGCGATAAATACGTTTCACCAGAGTTAAAGTAAAATTTCTCTGTGTACTCTTTCACCATGCGGTCTGTATGGTAAACAGGCACCAGGTTATGCATGGCCTTTTTGATCATGGCCGTCCAGTGGCGGGGAATTCCATCGGCTCCCCTGTTATAGAATGTGGGCAGCACGTCGTCTTCCAGAATACTGTACAGCGCCAGACTTTCCACGTAGTCCTGATAATCGAGATCCGCATATTCTTCACCACCCCCAATGGACCAGCCAAGTCCTGGCACAAATGCCTCCGCCCACCAGCCATCGAGAACAGAAAGATTGAGACCACCGTTTGGGGAAACTTTCATTCCACTCGTTCCAGAAGCCTCATGGGGACGACGTGGATTGTTGAGCCACACGTCCACCCCCTGGACGAGATAGCGCGCCATGCGAATATCGTAGTTTTCCAAAAAGACAATTTTATTTTTAATTTCCTCATCTTTGGCAAAGTGAACAATTTCTTTGATGAGTTTTTTCCCTTCCATGTCGCGTGGATGCGCCTTGCCAGCAAAGACAAACTGGATAGGTCGCGTTTTATTGGTAAGGAGTTTTTTGAGGCGATCTCTGTCACGGAATAAAAGCTGCGCCCTCTTGTAGGTTGCAAAACGGCGAGAGAACCCAATCGTCAGAGCTTCGGTATCGAGCACATTATCTGCCTCACGAATTTTTTGAGGAGAAGCACTCATTTTTATCATGTGAGCTCGCACTGTTCGACGAACATATCCAACCAGTCTTTCCCGCAAACGGTCTCTGGCTTTCCAAAGTTCTGAATCAGGAATGCGTTCAATTTTTTCCCAGTAATCCAGCTGATCGCCTTTTTGCATCCAGTCTGGTCCAACATAGCGACGATATAGACGTTCCATTTCGTCAGAAACCCAGGAAGGAAGATGTATTCCGTTGGTCACATGGTCAATGGGTACTTCGCGGGGTTCAAGTACTTCCCAAACCTCATGCCACATTTCGCGGGCAACTTTTCCATGCAGTCGGGAAACTCCGTTGGAAAACACGGCCATGCGTAGAGAAAATACGGTCATACCAAAATATTCGCTCGCCTCGTGCTGGTGTATACGCCCCAGATCCAGAAAATCATCCAGTGGAACTTTAAATGCCTGAATATATGGTTCCAGATAGCGGGATACCAGAGTATCCGGAAAAACTTCGTTTCCAGCCGGAACGGGAGTATGCGTAGTAAATACGGTACTCGCCTTAACGAGTTCGCGTGCTTCTTCGTACAGAAGGTCGTCTTCCATGATAAAGCTGCGGATGCGTTCAAGAGCAGAAAAAGCGGAGTGACCTTCGTTCATGTGTACAACGGTAGGAAACAGGCCCATCTTTTTGAGTGCGCGGATTCCACCAACACCCAAAAGGAGCTCCTGCTGGATTCTGTGCTCTGTATCGCCACCATATAAGATATCGGTGATTTCTCTGTCTGCCTGGGAGTTTTCTGGAATATCGCTGTCGAGCAGGAAAATGCGAACGCGGCCTACATCGACCTGCATGACTCGCGCGTAAACTTTTCTTCCCGGAAAATCTACGTCTACCTTAATTTCTTCGCCTTTGGCATCTTTAACAGAATGTACGGCAAGAGAATACTGGTCGAGTGCCGGATAATCTTCCTGCTGCCACCCGTCCTCATTGAGATACTGCTGAAAATAGCCTTTATGATAATAGAGACCAACCCCCACGAGAGGCAGACCGGTATCGCTGGCCGATTTCATGTGATCGCCGGCAAGAATACCAAGACCACCAGAATAATTGGGGAGAGACTCATGAATTCCAAATTCAGCACTGAAATACGCAATGAGATGATCTTTTGCTTCGGGATATTTTTTCTGAAACCAGACCTTTCTCGTGAGATAATCCTGCATGTCAATATAGACGGCTTGCATTTTCATGAGAAAAGCATCGTCATTCGCAAGCTCTTCAAGTTTTTCTGGCTCCAGTTCTGCCAGCATGCGGATGGGATTGCTGGAGACGCGGCTCCATATATCAATGTCAATACTCTGAAAAAGCTCTATGGCATCAAAATTCCATACCCACCAGAAATTTTTAGATATATCTACGAGTGGTTTGAGTTTTTCTGGAATAGTTGGTCGTACCTGAAAGGATTTGCGGTTTCTTTGCTGCATGTACTCAGGTACGATTTATACGATAGGGGTAAAGTAAAAAATTATTAAGTAAGCTCTGAAAAAGGTTCAGAGCTTACTGCCGGTCCATGGACCCCTCGGCTGCGCTCGGGGTAAATTCACCGGCAAAACGCGAAGAAATCGTTAGTTTTCGCAGCGTTTTGGAGATTACCGAACGCCTGTTCAGCGTTCGCCAGCTCCCAACCCCTACCGGGGTTGGGAGTCTGTTGAGTCAAATGCGTGTTCAC
>DYKF01000378.1 GCA_020722745.1 Caldithrix sp. | reverse complement strand
GGTAGTGTAAACTTTCTTGTGTGAAAATGAAATAGGGCAAAAAAGGGCGCACCTCCTATAAAATATTTTGTTATGCAATAACAAAAAAATAAAGGAGGAGCACCCAATGGAAATTAAGATTAGCGTACCAGAAGTCGTAAATTTAATCAACGAATTACAGGAGAAACCGTCAAGGATATTTGAGATGGCCACGATGAATGTACAAAAAGAAGTAGGCGACTATTTGACGAACCTCATGAAAGCGGAACTGACGCATTTTTTAGGGCGTGAGAGATATGAGCGGAATAAAGGGGAAACAAACCATCGCAATGGGAGCTATCCCCGGGACTTCTGCATTAAAGGCATTGGGGAGGTAGCAGTAAAGGTACCGAGGGATCGCAAAGGGGAATATCAGACGCAGGTATTGCCTCGTGGCAAGCGATACGAAGACAGGATCGTCGAGGATTTGTCGATAATGTATCTTACAGGGATAAGCACCCGGACACTGTCCATGTTAAGCAGAAGGCTAATAGGGCGCGAAATTTCCCATGAAGAAGTGAGCAAAGCAAACAGGGAATTGACGGAAGCAGTAGAGAAATGGCGTAGCCGCGATTTATCACAGGAAAAAATAAAGTATATATTTGTAGACGGTGTGATATTCAAGATGAGATTGAAATATAGCGTAGACAATATTCCTGTACTTGTAGCGATAGGGGTGACAGAAACCGGAACGAAATTAGTGCTTGGCCTGCAGAGCGGCGACAAGGAATCGGCAACAAACTGGCGGGAGTTTTTCAGGGATTTAAAGAGCAGAGGGCTCGATGCAACATCAGTACAATTGGGGATTATGGATGGGCTTTCCGGGCTGGAGAAGGTATTTGCAGAAGAATTTCCTCATGCGGAAGTACAAAGATGCCAGGTGCATGTTGCACGCAATGTGCTGGCTAAAGTTCCTCATAAGTTAAAAAAAGAAGTGGCAGACGATCTGAGGTCCATATTTTATGCATCCTCAAAAGAAAAGGCGGATGAACTCTATAAGAGCTTTTACGAGAAATGGAATAAAGTGATTCCTTCGGCGGTGAAATCATTAAGCCAGTCGATAGATGCCTGTTTGACGTTCTTTAAGTTTCCCGATGAGGAATGGATATCGTTACGGACAACGAATATTATTGAGCGGCTGAATAAGGAATTCAAGAGAAGAACGAAGTCTATGGAAATAGTAGCTGGGGAGAATGCCTGTTATAGGCTTCTTGCATTTATATCGTTAAAGATGGAGTTGAGCTGGCGCTCAAATCCGATAGGGAAGGTGCGTCCCAATTTGCCCCTTTATCAAATTTACACAAAATAGTTGACAGTACCG
>DYKF01000108.1 GCA_020722745.1 Caldithrix sp. | reverse complement strand
AGCTAAAGGAGGACGCGGAAAACATATTTGTGACTGATTTTCAGCATTTAATATTGAGACAACATTAGTATTTGCATATCTCAAGTGCTCTTTTTCAGAAGCAGCGACAAGATATAATCCATATCTTAGAAATACATCTTTAAAATATTTAACCGCATTAATTTGTTGATTAGTTGCTACCCGATTTTCAGAATAGCCGAATTTACCAATTGTTCCTATACAGCATACGAGCGGGCTATAAGGTGGCACTAGTCGGCATTCACAAATTCCTTTGTCTGATAAATATTCTTTTGTTTCAGTTATTGGGACAAATTCAGAAAGATTGTCAGGTTTTACCCATAGCAATCCCTCGTCAGAATAATTTTCATCATTACTTTTTGAAGGTGTATTCCCAGTCTGCAATCTTGCTAAATATTTTAGTCGTTTCACTTCCCAATGTTCCGGCACATCTCCCAGCCATTCAAAGCCGCTTGGGTTATATTTAGGATAAGCAGGATACCTCATACTTTTCCTTTCCATAGTGGCAGTTCGCGCCAATTATCTGGAAATCCCATGTAACGGGTTTGAATGCCGGAATAGCTGCTTATCAGATCCGAAAGTCTCTTGTTCCAGTGATTGCCGGGATTAATAGTGTCCGTCAGACAAGCCAGGGTAGCCAATGTATTGTAGATACGCCTCCCGTCCTGACGATTCAGGCTGCTAATAACCTTTGCGGGTTTTGAAAGAGGCAACTTCCAGGCAATGGGGAATTCGCGATTCCAAACACGAGCATGGTGCGCTGTAAAATTCCGGACGATGGTGAGATGATGTAGAAACGAAACAAAATACGCTTCATCATAATCGTAGGTTCGGGCGATGGCGTTGCGATCACTACTTTTGGCAAGGTTGGCATACCAACGGGACAACTGCCCAAACGTCATGATTTCGCATATTGCCCAGATAGGCGGTAATTCTTCCTCATATTTTGTTCTCAAGTGGCGAATGAAAACTTCTGAACTTTCATGAACAGTGTCGTGCAATTCAGCAACGTTTTCCGCGTGATTCCATCTGGGCTTTGCACTAGGCTGTTTGAAGATAGCAGCATCGAGATGAGCATGTGGGTTATTATATTGATGAGAAAGATGATATGCCCATCTTGCACGTAGAGATACTTCAAACCTCTCTATGGCATCCATAATCAAAAGACGCAATTGTTTGTCAAAAAGATAGGACTCCAAGACCTGATCAAAGGATGTACCAGGCTTGAAACGGTGTGTGGCGTGATCTGCTTCAAAAGGGAGCCAGTATGCGCCGAGACGGTAATAATTCAAATGGGAAAGATAGTGGAGAGCACGGTTGGGATTTTCGACCTTCATCCCCCGCGAGATTAACAAATCCAGTTGCTCTTGATACGTTTTTGGAGACTTATTATATTTCATTATAAGGTCTCCAAAAAAAAGTAACCTCCCATGGTGCGCAGATCTTGCGAGATGCGTGGGAGGTGTTGTTGGTTTTTATTCTAAACATTTTGGTTGAAAAATCAAGCATTTTATTGACTGGGCCTAGTTATCTGTAATTGCTGGTAAAAATATCTTTTTACCGGCCGTTCCCTTTTCCGTTGCTGCCGGTCACTTCTGCCAAAAGAGAAACAATTTCCGTCTCCAACTTTTTAATGTCTGCCTCGATTGCTTCTAATGGACGCGGCGGCTCATAGCGGTAAAAATGCCTATTGAGAGGAATCTCATACCCGACTTTTGTTTTGCTGTGATCGACCCAGGCGTCCGGCACATGAGGCAGAACTTCTCGCCGGAAGTATTCATCAATGTTTTCCTTCAATGGCACATTCTCAGTGTCGCGCAGATCAGCATCCGGTTCCGGGTTGCCTTTGTTGTCGCGGCAGATTTCGGCTGTTTCGTCTTTTTCGCTCAAGGCTTCCAAAATTGTTTTGATTTCAGTAGGAGTGAGCCGGGCACTTAATTTTTGATCGAGGTCTTTTAATGCTTTGATAAATTCAGGGCGAGCTTTAAAAAGTTGCCCATTGGTTTTTTGAGACAGTTGATCCAAAAGATTTTTGATTGCCTGCTGCCGCTTGGTGCCTTCGCTGATTTCCTGCTGCCGGATTTTCTCATTCTTTTTGTCGCTGGAAGCAATTTTCTGAAAAGCCTTGATGCTGTCAAGTCTGGCAATCCTTTCCGTACTGGCCTGAAAGTTCAATCGCAGAGGACGTTCAACCGTAATTTTGTTGAACCCGAAATCTTTGTTGTCAAATATCTTGGAAACAATGACTGACTTTTTCACTCCGTCAATTTGTATTTGTCTCTTTTCATCATGGATAAAGTTGCCATAAATTTTGGTAATCTCGGCAATCTGATCAGGCCTGTTGTCCTCGCCGTCACCAATCTGGTTACGCTTGTTTCCAAGGCTCTTACGCATTTTGACGTAAAATTCACGGGCATCAATAAGTTGGATTTTTCCCTTGCGTTCCTTCTCTTTGCGATTGGTGATGATCCAAATATAAGTTGAAATCCCGGTATTGTAGAAAAGCTGATCAGGCAGGGCAACAATCGCTTCCAGCCAGTCGTTTTCAATAATCCACTGGCGGATGCTCGATTCGCCGCTGCCCGCGTCGCCGGTGAAAAGCGGGGAACCGTTGAAGACGATACCGATGCGGCTGCCGCCGTCTTCCGGTTTGCGCATTTTTGAAATCATGTGCTGGAGAAACAAAAGAGATCCATCATTAATACGTGGCAGACCTGCTCCAAAGCGGCCATCGTAACCAAGCTTCTCATGTTCATCGGTTATGGTCTTTTGCTGTTGTTTCCACTCTACACCGAAAGGCGGATTGGCCAGCATATAGTCAAATTTATCTTTGGGAAAACCATCATGCTCAAAGGTACACCCCGGCTTGATGTTGTCTGCTTCTTCCCCCTTGATCAGCATATCGGCGCGACAGACGGCATAGGCGTCGTCGTTCCAATCCTGACCATAAAGCTTGGGCTGCGCCTCGGCATTAAGGGTGCGAATGTAGTTTTCAGAAACAGAAAGCATTCCCCCGGTGCCACATGCCGGATCATAGATCGTCTTGACAACATAACTTTTACGCAAATCCGTTTCTGGAGAGAGGAGAAGATTTACCATCAGCTTGATGACTTCGCGCGGAGTAAAATGTTCTCCCGCTTCTTCGTTGGCCTGTTCAGCTCCTATCCTGATAAGCTCTTCAAACACATATCCCATCTGCATATTGTCTATTTTGACCGGAGATAAATCTACCTCATCGGAGGCAAACTTTTTGATGACTTCGTAAAGCAAATTCTTTTCGTTCATTTTGTTGATCTGAACACCAAATTCAAATCGTTCAAATATCTGCCGAGCGTTGGGAGAAAATGCGTTGATGTAACTATTGAGGTGTTGAGCTATGTGATTTGGATCATCCAGGAGTTTCTTAAAATTCAGTTTGGAAAGATTGTAGAAAGAGGTCCCTGTGACGTTCTTCAGTTGGGCATAAATGATGTTTTCAGATTTTCCCTTGAGCTTTTCATTTTCAGCGAGAACCTTCTCTTTGGTCGGTTCCAGTATACAATCGAACCGCCGCAAAACCGTCAGCGGTAGAATAACTTTTCTGTATTCGTTTCTTTTATACGGACCACGCAGAAGATTGCAGATACTCCAGATGAAATTCGCCATTTGAGTCTGTGTTTGAACCGCCATAAAACCTCCCACAAGAAGAATACAGGCCCATACATTTTTAGGTGGAAATATGCTTAAAAACGCTGAAATATCCGCGTTGACGAAGGGTTATCTATACCTTTTGCGTCAATGTGTCAAAGGATGAAGTTTATTACTTTTGGATTTTTTCTTCGGGGGTTCTGATAATTTAGACGCAATAGTGGCAATACAAGAAATGGTATCTATCATTGAAGACCAAGCCTGCTTGACATCCTCCCCACCCTGAAGGCTGGGGTTTTACACCGCTTTTTGATAAAAAACCAAGAAAATCATGCCGCTATCTTCAACGAAGATAATGCTCTGTAATGTCCGCTCGTTCATGCCCCATTTCTTTGGATACTTGGGCCAAGGCTTCGTTGTAAGTCATGCCATGATCCTGCAATTCTTTGAACCGTCTCTGGGCGTAATCCCATCGCATACCGTGGGATCCCGTGTAATCTTCTCCCGAGGCCTCCGAGGCCTCTTCCAGAACCTCGCGGTAGTCTTGTCTATCTTTGTCATCCCCGATGCCCCAAGTGCCACCATTTGACTTTACCTGCTGTTCTACTTGCCGGTATGTGTCTTGGCTGACGCCTATCTCTCGCACCTTACCACCCTTCCCTTTTACTTTGATCCAGCCCTTGATTTCTCCCGTGACAGAATCGGGTCTGATACCTCGGAGATCGTCGCAGGTAATTCGTACTTCGTCTAATCTCGCACCGCCCTCGTATTGCACCCGGGCGATCAGATGGTAACGTTCATCCCGGATAGAGGCAATAATGGCCTGCGGATTGTGATGCGCCCGGCTCCCTTCGAAACGGTCAAGGGTTTGGTACTCTGGACGGACCTTCTTCAATTCTACTTGCCAGTCATAGGATCGGCCGGAATGGGTCTTCTCTGCATACAAATTAAGAGCCGTTTCGAGCTTTTCTATCGCCGCGGAATAGGATAGCAAGGTGCTGTGCGCAAGTTCCTTATCGACTTTGCTTTGTAAATATCCCGCAACATGTTCACCTTGAAGCTGTTCAAGGTCTTTGATGTGGTATGTTTCTCGGACGTATCGAGCCATATCTATCCATACGTCGCGGTATAGATCAGCGGTCTTATAAGAATGGATGCCGAGCTGTTTCCCTATTTCGTGCCAACCTTTTACCCCAGCCTGCCGGGCCGTCTCTTTCGCTTCGTGCTTGCTTTCCCCTATTTGATTTATGCCGGACTCACGCCATATCTGTGTCACTTGTCCAACTACTGATCCGCGCATATATGTATCCCTTTGTTCTATAACGGGTCTTGAATCCTTCGCTTTTTTTCGTGTAGCGTTCACGCCCAGCATATACGCGCTGGATCGTCCTGATGGTTTCTTTTTGGGGTTTCCATGACGATCGGACAGGTGCTTTTGCTGCGTCAGCTACGGCGAGGCTATCACATTGATGATAGGTGTCGCATTATGCCTTATTGTGTAGGTAGCTGTCACTGCATCACACATGTACATCATCATTTATTACGCGCCGCGAGTCTATATATCGACGAATACTCGCATTTTCGCCGATTGACCCCCCTCTTGACCGCCCCGGAAAAAGTCATACAACCACTGGTCGTATGACCTATGGTGTCGGGATACCGGTCTGATGCCATTTCCGACACGGGGCAGATTGCGTATGGGCCAATATCGCAATCTGTTTCGGTGTGCACGCCGAGGGTTCGCGCGCCTGCCTACTACAAATTACTACTTGGTTGCGATTATAAACGGCGCATGGGCAGAAATCAACAAAATAATATTGCATGTATGTATATTGTTTCGCTTTAACTGCTCTTCCTAAACATTTTTAAATAATATCTTAATCATTAAAATCAATATGTTACATTATTCTTTTAACAACAAAAAAATAACTTGTATATGTCTTAAATATATGCAATCTTAAATCATGAGGAGGAGGCAATATGGACATTGATTATTTTTCTCAGCATATATCGACATGCAAGCAAAATCCGGCGACTCTTTTACGCTGGCTGGCTGGTCAGGGCTCCGCACATTTGATTGAAGCGTCACGGTTACAGCTTGATTTGTTAAATAAGGAGCGGGCCAGGCAAGTATCACCCGAACATCTCTCTGAACTGGCGGCGTCTTGTTTGATCAGAGCAATTGATATGCTTTACAGTACTGACAGCAAGCTACATGGTAAGCAAAAGATTGACCCTGATCTTGAGCGCAAAGTTAATCAGATAAGGTTGACAGGGATTAAGTACAAACCTCCCAAACGGTCACGGAAAAAACAGAAGCTTGTTGTACACTTCGGGGCACTGATCAAGCAACTACGGGAAGAAGGTCTTAGTTGGCAAGACGTTGCACGTTATCTTCATAAATATCATCGATATAAAGTGTCCGTGGGATATATTCAACGACTGTTTTCTGAAATCAAGAAAGGGACAGGTAAAAATGATGCGTGAGCAAATCAAAAAATATTCATTTTTTACGCCCGCTCCGCAAGGGTTGACATAAACCATGCGCCGTGTTATACATGTATTGCAAGGAGGAAAACCAATGTTAGCTATCAGGCTGCCTAAAGGAATTGAAGAACGGTTGGACGTGTTGGCGAAGGAAACCGGACGCACAAAGACATTTTACGTCCGGGAAGCTATTCTTGAGCACCTCGCCGATATAGAAGATATTTATCTTGCCGAAAAACGATTAGCAGATATTCGGGCCGGGAAAAGCAAACCGATACCCTTGAAGGATGTGATGAAACGCTATGGCCTGGAAGATTGAGTTTGATCCTGCTGCCGAACGTGAATTGGATAGGCTTGATCCTCAGATTGCCGTACGCATCCTGAAATTTTTACAGAAAAGAGTCGCTTCTCTGGAAGATCCCCGTAGCATTGGCAAATCGCTGAAGGGTCCACAATTTGGAGAATTTTGGAGATATCGAGTCGGTGATTATCGGATCATCGTCCGTATCGAGGATAATATTTTTCTGATTCTGGTTTTACGGATTGCGAATCGAGAAAATGTCTACAAACACTAAGGGTTTTTTGTATATAAATATTTTTAAGTATTTAAAGAATGTTAAGCAGTAACCCTACAAAAACTTCCATAAATAAAAAGACTAGGTTTTTCTTTTTTGTTATTTTTAAGACAAAAAACGACGACGTGTTACAGGGAAAAGTCGTGTTTGTCGGTATCGCTCTCGTCGTTGTTCTTTTATTGTAACGTATTGTTATATTACCGGTAGGCTAAATGCTTGATATTAAAATGTAATATCCGTTAAAAGTAACCAAAAATAGGTTTAAAAGTAACCAAAAATAGGTTGGAGGTAACCAAAAATAGGTTTAAAAGTAACCAAAAATAGGTTTAAAAGTAACCAAAGTAAAAAATATTATGCTTCTTTTTGATAAGTTAAAAGTAACCAAAGCAACAAGTTTATTGCTTCTTTTTGATAAAGGTGTTACAGAGAGAACGCTGTAAAACTTTGGCTTTAGCCGTGGGGAGTGGCAAAGATCCCTGTCCCTGAAAAGAAGAATCGAGGACAACCGAATGGCAAACTTCACTTACGAAGAAACCAAAGAAACAAATAGTTGTGGAGTTAAAGAAAATGCTGTTATCTACAAACATCGCGGTACGATTGAGATCGCAAATTCAAAAATTACAAAAACTCAACGCTTGGCTTGGAATCTCCTTCTCGCACACGCATTTCGCAATCTATTGTCACAGGAAACGCACGAAATACCTGTGCAGGATATAGCCAAAGCAATGAATTACAAAGATATTACTGAACTCAAACAACAACTTAAAGAACTCCGCGCACTGGAAATCGAGTACAATATTGCAGAAGAAAACACTTGGGGGGTATCGGGTTACTTGGCCGCTGCCCGGATTATAGACAATGTGTTATATTATGCTTATGATCCGTTTATTCGTGAACAACTGGCAAGCCCCGAAATTTACGCAAAAATCCAGCTATCAATAGAACACAAATTTTCAAGTAAATATTCGATTGTCTTGTATGAATTGGCGGTCAGTTACTATATTGCAAAAAAACGACAGGGTGAAACGAAATGGTATGACCTCGACACGCTGCGTCGGTTAATGGGTTGTGATGATGATACGCTATATCAAGAGTATAAACATTTTTCCGCGAGGGTTCTAAAAAAGGCTGTAACAGAAATTAATTCAACCTCTGATCTACACATCGAAATCGAAAAAAAAACAATAAAAAAACGTACAGTGACACATGTCCGTTTTCACATAACCCCACAGCCAAACGCGGTGAAAATGTTCGATGCTTTGACCTCTTTGCGACAGCCAGAACTGCCAGTCGAAGGGAATATGCTCTATACCCGCTTGGTCACCGAGTATCATTTGTCACCAGAGCAGGCGACCTACGTTATTTCCCACTATGATGAAGGTTATATTCTAGAAAAACTTACGTATGTAGCATCACAAGGAAACAATATAGCTAATCTTGCAGCTTATACTTATGAAGCGCTGGTAAAAAATTACGATACGTCAAAGAGTTCGTCTATAGTGGATAAAACTAATGCAGTCGACGTTGATGCCCAAGAGCCGCCAACGAAAAAACTGTCACCTGGTACGCGCATTAAGATCAATGGAGAAGAATTTTTAATCGATGAGGACGGAAGTGCACGCAATAGTTCTGGTGTGATGCCAGTTGGTTATCTCAATCAGTTATTAAAAGCTGATACGGTTGAGATCCTCTCAGTTTAATCATTATTGGCTTAAAGAGCACCAATGAAACTGGAAAGTTTGTTTTACCTACATCGAAGTATGGAAAACCAAGGAATTGACCGATATCGCTTTGAATACAGCCACGGGAGAGCCAAGTTCGACGTATTCCGGAACTTGTCAATGAAAATGAGACACCTCCTACAACAATTTACTGTAGCGCCGGATCGCTATTTGGTGATGCCGGTTTGTTGATCCAGACGGCTGTGGGCAGTGCCGCAGGCGTTGGTGTTTTTCCCTTGAACCGTTCTGGATTTTTTTCATAGGCAGCACTCAGAACTGCCTGACGTTCTTTGACGTGTGCCGTGGAAAGGCGGCAATTTTCAGCGGGTGAGATTCCCGCCC
>DYKF01000107.1 GCA_020722745.1 Caldithrix sp. | reverse complement strand
GAGATTTTACACCGATTGAATTTACATCGAATAGCCCACGAAGTGGGCGTATCGACACGAAATGGGCGGATTGAGGCAGGGCTCACGGCAGAGCTGTTCTAAAAGCTAAAAATTCCCTAAAAATCTGCCGATACGGAACAAATGCGATACGTCTGGAAATATGTAAAAACTCATAAACCGGAATTCCCTGAAGTATACTGGTTAGAGGGGAAAAGCGGAGAAAGTATAAAAGTCTCTGTCAATAGAATTCGACGGTTGGTTACCATACAGGCGAACGACGGAAAAAATCTGAACGTGCAGGCAACCATCAGCAACGGTGTCGTTTTGCGCGAACAGGATCTCAATACGGGCCGTGTCATGGATCTTGACGATGCTCTTGGAAAGTACCATAGGGAGCTCAGCTCTCTTCCTGATTCTGCCATCTTGCGGATCATTGGCGGGAATTACAATGTCATGACCGAGTTTCTCGGAGAATCTCAAAAAATTACCGTGAAAGAAATTGCGCAGAAGGCCAATACGCTGCGCGCCTGGTTCAACGCTCTAATGACCAGAATGCGGGAATTGTTTACAGGCCGCAAAGTTCGGTTTTTTCGTTCCCCCCGAATATCGGATTATGTACAGCTTGCATTTATAGCACTTGTGGGATACGGGCTGTACTGGCTCAATTATGATTATATTGTGGCGGGGTTGTTTGTTGCGGCTGCGTCGCTTCTTTCCGGGGTGTGGGATATCGTGCGCCAAAAAGATCCCTGTCTGGTGAAAACGATTACCCTGTTGCTGCCTGGTTCCTTTCTGCTTGTTCAGGGATACTTGTACCAGTAAGCTGGGACCAGTTTTCTGTAAAAACAGCGAGAAATGTAGTAACAGCCACATTGTAATTCGGTGGAATGGTGTTAAAATAGCGGGTATTGGCTAGCTCAAAAAAGTTTTCGAGATTGTGCGAAAGCCTCCGGAGCAGTGAAGGTGATGCAAGGGGAATCTGTATGGGCCCCATGGTAGCCATTCCAAAGAGAAGAGAATCGCGCAAGGAAAAGTAGAGGGGTAAAAGGCTTATCCTTGCAATCTGTAGCTGTATGTCTAAATTTTCGCCTTGAAATTTTTTTTCAGCTTCGGAACCCAGAATTTGATCAAAGATAAGAAAGTCATTTTTTGTGAAGGTAAGTTTGTCGTATTGAGATTTTAGAAAGTCTCTCCATTGTGCCTGGTTGATTGCGTGCTCAATTCTGCCAGGAAAATTTCCCGCATACTGCCAGAATCTTTCCCAGGGCCACTGTGAAATGAGCGGTGGCGGTGGTTTAATATCTATCTGCAGCGATCTCGATAAAATGGTTGGCTTGAGTTCTTCGGTGAAATTTGCTGACAGCAGAAAAACCGTTTTTTCGGGAGGTTCCTCGAGCGATTTTAACAGGGCAGATTCGGCTTCGTCTGCAATAAAAGACGCGTTGCTAAAAAAAATAAACCGGAGTTTTCCGTTGCGCGGAGCATAGGCGAGGACTTTCTGGAGCAGATAGCGTATGGTTCCCGGTTCGCCTGGATCGCCAATTTTAATTCTCTCCGAAGGAAAATACAGAAAGTCAGGATAGCTGTTTTCCCTGAATGCGCGCAGTACAGAAGGACTGCCTGTCTCTCCGAGATATTTGGCAGCTACCGTGAGAATCAGGTTTTCTTTTTCGGTAGACTGTTCTCCCGTGAACAGAATTGTTGCGGGCCATTCCGTTTCAGAAAAATTCCTGAAGTAGCGGTCGAGAAGTTCTGCGTTTGTCAGTATACCGGGGTGAGCCATTCAAAGTAACTCTGTTCGAGACCGCGAACAATCCTGAAATATTTGTCCTGCAGGATTTTTGTGACAGGGCCAATTTGTCCGTTTCCGATGGTGCGCCGGTCTACCGAAACAATCCAGGCCACCTGTGCGCCGGTTCCGGAAAAAAAAGCTTCGTCTGCGGTATACAGTTCCGTCCGCGAGATTTTGCGTTCCACTGTGGGAATGCGGGCATCTCGCGCGAGCTGCAAAATGCTACGCCGTGTAATTCCTTCTAAGATGGAGGATGTTGTATCTGGCGTGATGAGTTCTCCGTTTTTCACGAGAAAAATATTTTCTGCGCTTCCTTCCGAGACAAAGCCGTGGATGTCCAGGAATATGGCTTCGTCGTAACCGTTCTCGAGGGCCTCTGATTTTGCCAGTGCGGAATTGATGTAACCTCCCGATGCTTTTGAGCGCGTCGGAATCTGGTTGTCTGATATTCTAACATAAGATGAAACCATTGTCTTCTGGCCTGTTTTTGTATCGAGATAATCGTTGAGTGGAATGGCGTAAATGGCGAGATCGTCGGAAACATTGTGCAGCCTTGGGGAAAGAGCCAGATCAGCCTTGTACAGAAATGGCCGCAGATACACGTCTTGTTTCCAGTTTCCTTCGCGCAGCATTTTTAAAATCACGTCTTGAAATTCCGAAAAGGTTAAGGGCATTTTCATCTGGAGAATATGAGCCGAGGCCTTGAGGCGGTTGTAATGATCCTCCAGGCGAAACAGATACAGGTTGCCAGCCTCTGCCTGGTAGTATCCGCGTATGCCGCCAAAGGCAGCGGTTCCATACTGCAGGGCATGGGTTTGAATATTTACATTGGCATCTTTCAGGGGTAGAACTTGTCCCTTTATATAGGCTGGTTTTTCCAGATATTCTGACATAATCCCAGCGGCTGTTTTCGTTACAGGTTGTCAACAAGTACGCATTTTATTGTTGACGATAGCTGCTCAGTTTGTTAACCTATTTAAATACAAACGCGTTGAAAAAAACTAACGCGTTAAGGAGAGCAGCCATGTTAGACAGTAACCTTCTCGATTTTACTTTACCCGAAGAAGCAGAAGAAATCCTCTCTCTTGTTCGCGAAGTTTCAGAAAACGAACTGGTTCCCAGGCGGGCAGAAATGGACGCCAAAGAACTTTTTCCGACCGAAGTTTTTGCCAAATACGCCGAGGCCGGCCTTTTTGCCACCATGTTCGACGAAGAATACGGCGGCATGAACTTAGGCGGTTTTATGACTGTCGTCGTAACAGAGACGATTGGAGAATACTGTCTCGGCACTGCTACTTCCTTTGGCGCCGTTAAGCTTGGGGCGCTCCCCATTGAGCACGGCGGTACAAAAGAACAAAAACAGAAATATCTACCTGCGTTTGCAGCGGGCGAAAAGCTTGCCGCGTTTGGACTCACCGAACCAGACGCTGGATCAGACGTACCCAACATGAAGACGACAGCGGTAAAAAAAGGAGACCGCTACATTCTAAACGGAACCAAGCAGTGGATTACCAATGCTGGCCAGGCAGACGTATACTCCATTTTTGCCATAACCGATAAATCCAAAGGGCCACGGGGCATTTCTGCCTTTATTGTAGAAAAAGATACGCCAGGTTTATCCTTTGGAAAACTGGAAGACAAGCTTGGCATACGGGCCTCGCATACGCGCCAGATTATTCTGGAAGACGTGGAAGTGCCCGAAGAGAATTTAATTGGTCTTAAAGAAAATCATGGATTTATCCACGCAGTGAAAACTCTCAACTCTTCGCGCCCTTTTATTGCCTCCATGGCAGTTGGCCTTGCGCAGGGGGCCTATAACGAGGCTCTTAAATATACGCGCAACCGGGTACAGTTTGGGAAAAGCATCATCAATCACCAGGCTGTGCAGCACGATCTTGCCGAAATGGCTATGCGCATAGAGGCGGCCCGGCTTTTGGCTTACAAGGCAGCCAAGTTTCTGATGGTGAACCATCCAGAGGCGCCCAAGTATTCTGCCATGGCGAAATTGTACGCTTCAGAAACAGCTCAGTTTGTCACTTACAATGCTTTGCAGTTGCACGGCGGCTACGGATTTACCAAAGATTATCCCGTAGAAAAAATGTTTCGCGACGCGAGAATTCTCACCATTTACGAAGGTACCAGCCACATCCAGAAAAATGAAATTGGGGCCTACATTGTGAAAGAGGCGAACCAGTTCCGTTAATATTGTGTTTGCAGACCTTGTTTTTTCCGGGGGGATTCCTGGGTCTTTTACGTATGCCATTCCGGATTCCCTCCGCAGCTCTGTTTTTTTATACCAGAGGGTTATAGCACCTTTTGGAGAGGAGACGCTTCAGGGGGTTATTGTCTCTTTTTCTGATACGACTCCACTGCACAAAGTTCGTGATATCCTGAAGATATTCGATCGCGAGCCTGCCTTAACAGCGGAACAGGTAGATTTAGCAAAAGAAATTTCAAGGATTTATTTTTGTACGTTGGCCGATGCGCTTGCCCTTTTTTTCCCTCCGGGTAAAATACAAAAAGTTACAGAGGGGGCGTTGCCCCCTCGGGACTCCGCGTTCGCGGGAAAATTTCGTGGTGAGGCAGAGCAAGGTGGTGGGGCGTTGCCCCCTCGGAACGAGGGATCAGCGGGAAATTTTCGCGGTTCAGAACTGCCCCCACTTACGGAAGAGCAGGAGCAGGCGGTACATTCCATGCTACAGGGCAATTCAGAATTTGATAAATTCCTGCTATTTGGCGTTACGGGATCCGGCAAGACGCGCGTGTATACAGAAATAATTTTCCACATGCTAAAAAAAGATGCCGGTGTGATATTTCTTCTTCCTGAAATTGCGTTGTCTTACCAGTTTCTACAGAACTTAAAACCCGTGTTTGGCAGTACCATGGCCATTCTGCATTCCAGACTTACGCCACGGCAGCGCAGCGAAGAATACAGTCGCATTTTGCGCGGAGAAGCCCGCCTGGTCGTTGGCACCCGCTCTGCCGTGTTTGCTCCCGTGCAAAATCTTTCCGTCATCATTTTAGATGAAGAGCACGATTCTTCTTACAAAGAAAATAGAATGCCGTATTATCACGCGCGCAGCGTTGCATGGATGCGGCTCAACAAAATGGGGCATTTTCATGGCAGAATTCTCCTTCTCGGATCTGCCAGTCCGTCTCTGGAAAGTTATGCCCTTGCCAGATCCGGTTTTTACCAGATGCTGCGACTCAATCGCAGGGCAACGGGTATGAATTTGCCGCAGACATATCTGCATACATACAACGTACCGAATAGTCTCCTTTCTCCTTTTTTGCGAAACAAAATGAAAGAGCATCTCGCACGGGGAAAACAGGTGCTGCTGCTGCTCAACCGTCGCGGTTATAAAAATTATGCAGTGTGCCGCGAATGCTCTACGGTGGCCATGTGTCCGCATTGTTCGGTTTCTCTCACGTACCACAAAAACGGAGAGCTCAAATGTCATCTTTGCGGACATACAGAAATGTATACAGGAATTTGTGCATCGTGCCACAGCCGGCAGACTCTGGTAGGGGCCGGCACGCAGAAAATAGAGGACGAGTTAGACAATTTTTTTCCAGGAATAGAATATGCGCGGCTCGATCAGGATTCTGCGCGGGAGCCTGACTTTACGCCGGAATTGCTTAAGGCGATGCAGTCTGGAAAAGTAAACATACTATTTGGTACGCAGATGGTGGCCAAAGGTTTTGATCTTCCCGGTGTTACACTGGTTGGAATTATTCAGGCAGACTCCGCTTTGTATTTTTCTGATTTTCGTGGAGCCGAAAAAACTTTTCAACTTGTACTACAGGCGAGCGGAAGGGCGGGACGCCATAGTGAGGGAGAGGTCGTCATCCAGACAGAAAATGCTCCTCACTATTCGGTTCGCTATGCTGCATCTTCCGACTATGAAAGTTTTGCCGCTTCGGAATTGTCTCTGCGCGAAGAATTTCAATATCCCCCATACCGCCGCTTTTTGCGCATTCTGTTTCGTGCTTCCCAGGAAAGCGATGTGATTCGTGCAGCAGAAGCCGTTGCGCTTTTTTTGCGTGGAGGCGATGACGGGCTTTTTTCTCCCGCTGTTCCATCAGAAAGAGAACGGGAGATGGAGCTGATTGGTCCGGCCCCCGCACCCCTTGCGAAGGCTTCGAGCGAGTATCGCTGGCATCTGCTTTTGCGTTCAAAGCGTTCGGAACCCTTGCGGGAGGCAGCCGCGCGTCTAATGGCTGCCGTGGAGTCACGGGAGCTGCGTCTTCATTCTGTAAAAATGTTTTTGGATCCCGATCCAGTGGATTTGATGTGAAGTGCTACCCGCCCCGCAATGTAACGCAGCTGGGGAAGTTTCATACAACGGTCGCCACGCTGGCGACAAAGAAACTCCTGCCGGGAATAAAGTGCTGCCCGCATAGGGCCCCCGTTTTCTAAATTATCTTCCTTTAAATAATACGTAGATACATTTAAAAATAGAGGTTCCCTTAAGAACCTGCTAACAGAGGCGGAAAAAAATCCATGATGAGAGGGTAGCGCTCTTTTTCGTCCAGATTCTCGCGCTTAAAATGCAGCTTCGTGTTCACCAGAGAAATTTCATTTTCCCGATTGATTCGATTGGTAAAATCGACGGCTTTCCAGTAATGAGCGAGAGATTCGGCTTCGTCGCCAAGAAGTTCCAGCACGGCTCCCTCATTATTGTGGACAATGGCAAGCTGCGAAAACAGGCGCATGTTTTCCGGTTTGCCCAGAGATTTATCCGAAATCCCTGCCGCCTTTTCTGCATAATAACTTTCCAGATATCCAAGTATGCCAAGAGCGTTCTCGAGATATTTTTCGCGGTTGGCAGGATCCGACAGAGCCATGCGGTACCAGATATTAGAGCGCGCGAGCTCAATGTGCGGGTTTTTCTGCTGCATTTCCATGGGCATGGATTCCAGAAATTGCAGGGCCTGCCGATAGTCGCCGCGCGCGTAGGCCGCCCAGCCACGGCTGTAAAACATCTCTGCCTTGAGAGATTCGTCGGCAGTGCCAATGGCATCGGCTGCTGCCCATTGCGCCTCTGCCTGATCGAGAGCTGACAGGAAGGCAAGTTCACCGCTTTGCTCTGGAGTGGAATACCGGCTCGTTTCTAACATGCGAATCCAGTCGTCCGTTGCTCCTAGGGAATCCACCGCATTGAGGAAAATTGCTTTGCCCATGTTAAAAGGTATTCTGGCTCTGTCTGCGCGGAGCAGAGTTTCATCTTCGGGAGAGTCCCCAAGAACAGACAAAGCCTCTTCTGAAATTAATGGCGCGGCGAGTTTCAGATGTTCTGCCGCTCCCTGGTAATCGTGAATTTCAAGGAGCAGTTCTGCTCTGTCGTTAAGCGCCATGAAATGTCTTTTGTCGTAGGTAAAGGCGTATTCAAACTGCTTAAGTGCCATGATATGATTTTTTTCGACATAGCGGTAATAGCGTCCAAGCTGGTAATACGCCTCGGCATACGTTTTACCGTTTTTAACATTTCCAAAGGCGTCCGTTTCTTTTGTCTCGCGGATTTTTGTGAGCAGTTCCAAGGCACGCCTGCGCAACTGCATAGAATTAACCTTGTCTTCCGGAGACAAATTGTATTTTATCCTCAAAGTGTTATCGTCGGGTAGATCAATATAAAAGGCCGCGAGCTCTGCCATCACATGCATGGGCAGAGAATTTTCCATTTTGAGTGTGTGCTTAATAACGCTGTGCGTCTGGATGACAAGCTTGGGATCGTTATTGCTTTTTGAAATGCGAATGAGAGAGCGTAAGATTCCGCTCTGGCCTCCCGGATTTCTTGGATTGGCCAGGACGACCCGTTCATAATATTCAAGGGCTTTCGTATAATTATTTTGATTGAAGTAAATTTCTCCGATACCCATAACCGAGTCATTGAGATAGCGGGCTTTTTTTCCAAACGGAAATTCCGTCTTAAAATTCAGAATTCTCTGGTAATAATCTAGTCCCAGCCTGTTATTGCGGTAGGGCGAATCGTGAAACCGTCGCGAATGGTTGGAATGAAAAGCAGCGAGAGCCATGAGAACCCTGCCATCGTTTTTCTTTTTGTCGAGATGCGTGATGAGATACGCCCCCTTGCTCTTGAGCGAAAAGGCTGTGCCATTGAGCAGGAGAATATTCTTTTTAGGGCCATAGGCAGCGACGGGAACTTTTTGAAAACTGTTCCAGATTTGGTCAGCAGAGGTAAACTCTCGGGATTGAAAGCGTAGAGGGGAGGAAATAAGCCCAATATCTCCGTACAGTTTTACAAAAGCCTCGGGGTACATTCCCCTTTTTCGATAGGCATCGGCAAAGCGCAAAAAGGCGTCTGGCTTTTGGGGGTACAAGCGAACTGCCTTTTCAAAAAATTCCTCTGGTTTTTGTTTGGAATCCGGAGTTGCATGCAGAATCAGGTTTCTGCCAGACTCGATATAATTATGATAGCGCATGGGCTTGATTACCCCAAGCCAGGCACCGGCAGAAATGAGAATGAGGGCAAGTGCGGCGATGGAACCGAGGCGGATCAGTTTAAGGATTTTCTGTTGTCTCGCCAAGCCGCTGTCGGTATACTCTGGCCGCGTGACGATTACTTTGGAAGGCCCGCCCTTTAATTCACGCGAAATTTTTTCGCCCGTTTCGGATTCAATGTAATCCGAAAGTGCCAGCTCCCCCGAGCCGGAAATTACGCGGCGCATAATTTCTTCGCGGATGCCCGGCATTATATCCGGACGCAACAACAGATCTACCAGAGCCTTTCGGAAGGGGAGAGAATACCGCCTTGCATTCGTCCTGAAAGTCTGTATTTCGGCATCGGAGAAAATAGAGTCAGATCTCCCGCCATACTCTTTGTGCAGTTCGGCAAATTCATCCTGTATGGAAGGCGATGTGCCTTTAAGAACTACGTCCAGGTTTACGTCGTCCAGAGAAAGCGGTTCTGGAAAAGCAGGCTCCGAAAAACTTCCGCCGGCGGATAGATCGGCTGGTGGAGTAGAGAAATCATCT
>DYKF01000106.1 GCA_020722745.1 Caldithrix sp. | reverse complement strand
ATGATACAAAAATCCTTAAAATCCGGCCAATTTTGGTTGTTCTGCCGCACAGCCCCAAGGGAAAGCCGGGCAACACTTTTCCCAAAAAATATATCTGTACGCGTAGATTTGGCTAAACGCGTGACGTTTTGCCGAAAGTAATTTCATATTTCGCCAATCAACGTAATAATTCTTTACAGCAATCTTCACTGTTTCATTTTGTCCGCATTGTAATTCCCGGTACCTCTCGAGACGGCCTTTGGCCTACTCGAGCTTACCTGAGTTTACCTCGACAAGAAATGTACGCGTAGCCGTATCGAGATAGCCAGGTGTACCGGCATTTTGCAAAGAAAACGACCCGGCACGCAGTAGCGAAGTCGATAGTTTTCGCACAAAGTTTTGCGATGTTACTAAAAGGAGCAATGCATGAAAAAAATCTGGTTTTCTTTACTTATCACCATACCGTTGTTTGCGCAGCAAAATCTCGGCACAGAAAAAGATGTCGTGGTAACGGCCGATCGCGATGCCCAGTCTCTGCAGGAGCTCAAAGAAGAAGTAGAGCTCATGAAAAAGGTGTACAGCCAGCGCGAAGCTGCCATGCAGAAAGAGATCGATTCTCTGCGCTCCGAAGTCAAAGGCGAAAAATCATCCGGCTCAAAAGTAGCCATCAAAAAGAAAAGCGACAAGACTCCCGAAAACCTCTACGACTCTGTCAAAGAAGAACAATCCACTCTCTACGATTTTGACCAGCGCTTTTCCGTGAAGACCGAAAAACCTCCCTTCGAGTTCGACTGGTCCTACAACATGCTCCAGGAGTTCCACTGGTGGAACAACACAGATCTCCGCAGTCTCAATACAGAATCCGATACAGAAATTGCCTACACAGACGACCAGATGGCACTTGCTCTCACGCGTGCCAAAATAGACGCAGAAGTCACCTTTCCCGAAGAGCGCATCGGCTTAGAGCTCTCATGGGGTTTTGACGGCGTCTGGGGGCACGACCAGTTGCAGGGCTATGCCAACCCCGGAACGCGCATTGGCCGCGCCAACGTGTTCTGGAATTATCTCGCTGGTTCTGCTGTAAGCTCCACTCTTACCGTTGGGCGCCAGTATTTTTCTATTGGCGGCATTCCCAATGACTACATGCTCAAAGACGTTCTCGATGCGGTTGTCATAGACGCCAAGTGGAACAAGGTTCTTGAAGCGCGCCTTCTTTTATTGGACGTATACTCCGGTGCCAATAACTACGGCAGCGACGACGGAGAAGTCTGGAACGACGAATTTCAGTATTTTACCCGCGACGACGGCGAGCAGATGGGCGGCCTCAATGGCGACGCGTCCACCTACCGTACGGGTTTGGTCGTATCCCTTAAAGAGCTGGTCGGAATGCCATCCGGCATGGAACTGGATCCCCGCCTGTACGGCTTTTTTGCCAATGTGCGCGGTAACGGTGGCGGTGCAGACCGCTCCGAAAACGGCCAAATCGGAAACTTCTCCGACAACGACTGGTCTGCCCTGGGCGGTGGTCGTGCTTCCTTCTCCCTGTCTACACTTCCTCTCACAAAATCCCTTTTGGTATATGCCGATGCGGCAGTTTCCGCCGGAACCGATCTTAAGCGCGATGGCGAGCCCACCGCCAGCAATCTTGGTTTTGGCGGTGGAATGGGTGCGCAGGCAACTCTTGCCGAAATGATGGGCATGGTTCCGTTTGTAGAAGTCGACACATTCTATGCGACTGGCCCGGAATACGATGAAAACGGAAATCTCATCAGCCATGGATTTGTTTCCTTTAAGGGAGACGAGATTGGCGGGCTTCTGTTTCGCCGCTACTGGGGCGTTCATCCTTCTTCTTACGTAGACGACGACGGCATAGACAACACGCCCTTTTCTGCCAACCGCAAGAGCGGCACGTTCATGGCGCATGCCGGCGCGGGTACCGAGATTGCTAAAAAGCATACGGTGCGCCTGGACTACTGGTTCAGCATGGATACCGGAACCGCTTATCTCGCGGAGTACGGAGATTATCCCTATGGGAGCAGCGGAACATACTTAGACCATGTCGCCAGCGAAAATCCTTATATGTCCAAAGCAGAGCTCGAGGCGCAAAAACGCATGGGCAAAATCCTGGGCCATGAGATCAATATAGGTTATGTATTTGAGCCAAACCGCCTGCTGAGCTACTCCATTACCGGTGCCGTGTTTATGCCGGGCTCTTTTTTTAAAGAGCCCATTGAAGACGCAGCAGCCACCAATGGCGTGCCCAAGGGTGCCGCTTTCGATGCCTTCTTTTACGGAATGGCTTTTGGAACAGAACTCCATTTTTAAGGAACCAACATGACAGCCATGCGCAACATATCGTTTCTGCTTCTCTCCCTGGGTTTTCTCTCTTCCTGTGTGACAGAGGTAACCAATCCAGAGGAGACAGCGGTAGATAAAGACCGCAAGCGCGGCTGCCTTATTGTTACGGAAGTCAACTGGGCCGGCTCCATGACCAACGGTGGAGTGTACGATCCCGACGACGATTTTATAGAAGTCAACAACCGCGACTGCAACAAGCCGGTCGATTTAACGGGCTGGGAATTTGTGATGGATGGAGATGTCGTGCGAACCTTTGTGGTTCCCGAAGCGCCGTCTGGCAAGAGCAATATTATCCAGCCTGCGGAACTGCGCGTGCTCATTGCCAAAGAAAACGGAGCATTCCGGGCAAACAGCTCCAATGGTTATGACCCAATAGTCATGAGCGATCTTAAGCTCCCCGAAGAAAGCTGGACGATTGAAACCTTCACCGCCGAGCACTTTCTCATTGAAAACGCCTTTAACAACAGGGAAGGCAAACCGTTAGCCGGCGGTACGGACGGTTTTACCGTGCGCTCCATGGAGAGAACCGACGACAACTTTGACGAAGAGGGCACGTCTGTTACTTCGTGGCACTCTTACACGCCCTGCAACGAGGCGTCTCCCGATGGCACCGCGCTGCTGATGGGTACGCAGTGCGGAACTACGGGAACGGTTGATTTAGATATTGGAGAAACCGGGATCAACGTAAACAGCAATTACGCTAACCGCACGTTTGCCTCTCCTGGTACGGCCAACACGCCTCAATATAAATAGGATTGATCATGATACAAAAAATCGGAAAAGCTATAATCCTCCCCGCAATGCTCGCCCTGGCCACATTTTCTTTTGGCCCGTGCAGTACAGACGCAAACGATCCAGAGCAAAGTCTGGAATCTTTTGAGTGGTATCGCGGTGGCCCAACGTCTCCTGCGGCCAATGCCAAAACCGCTCTGTTAGACGTGATTGCTGCGGCAGACATAGAGCTCATTGTCGTGTTATCCTCTTTAACAGATACCGACGTTACAAATGCCATTGTAGCGGCTAAAAACCGTGGCGTGGATGTTTACGCTGCGATGGATAAAACGGCAGTGGCAGTGGATGGAACTTCTGCGACCAGCAAAACGGCTCTGGAAGCTGCCGGCATCACCGTGTTTACCAACAAGCGCGTGATTTCTCCGCAGTACGACGCCTCCTACGACGATGGAAAAGTAGAGAGCAATTTTGTCGTGGCGGATTCTTTTCACTGCTTTAACTCCACGCATGGAGCAGACAGCAATGTATATTCCGGCAGCAGCGTGTATTCCATCAGCTTTAAGTTTAAGTCGCGCAGTATCTGTTCGGATTTTCAGCGCGAGGGCGTGCAGCTTGCCCAGGGTGGACTGTTCTCGGACGAGGGGCTTGCCTCCTTTGGCGACATGCAGTATAATAAAAAGGTATCCGACCCGCATACCGTGTTTACGCTGGGCCCCTACCGCTTCTATATTTATTTTGGTGCGCAGGAGCGGCCCATTAACCCCATCATTACAAACCTTATGAACAGCAAAAAGAGCATTCGCTTTGCTGCGCAGAGCCTTACGCAGGATATGATCAAAAATGTGACGGACAATACAAAGAACCGTTCGCATATACTCGATACGTTTCGCTATAAAATGAGGGCCAACGATTTATTTGGCGCAAATTTTTCCATTAGCGGTGTGATTGGCCGGGATGCAAATCTTACCGAGGGAACCGCCGATTCTACATCTTATTACTTTTCTGATGGCGTGAAAACTTCTGCTTCACAAACTCTCGATACTTCTCTTCACGATTTAATTGTAGCGGATAATGCACTCAATCCTATGTCCTTAAGAAAATATAACGGTGCGTCCAATGAGGGACTTGGCTTTAACCTGTTTTTAATAGACGAAAGCCGCGATAATCCCATGGCCATTATTGCCTCGGACGATTTGCGCCGCCGCTATAAAAACGACGAGGGCAACGATCTCTACTTTAACCGCATCTATGCTGATTATTACAACATTAGCGACAGCGTGGTGATTATGGTAGAGAAAACGGGCACGGAAAGCGGCAGCGAATTTTTTGCCGACATGGCAGAATTTATTACGGCCATACAAAACGATGCAAACGGAGTGACACTGCAATGAAAATCTTAACATCTGCCTTTTATCTGCTTCTGGTACTGGCACTGGGTTCCTGCAGCACCAAAGTGCCCACCGATTTTAATCCGGACGACGAGCCTCTTATAGACGTGTACTTTAATGATCCCGGCGTGAACTCGCAGACACACGAAGACCCCGACATTGACAACAAGGTGGCCCGCATTGTCGACAATGCCCAAAAGACAGTCTATTTTGCTTTTTACGGCTTTTCGCGCGACGCAATTAAAGACGCCATTTTGCGCGCCGTTAAGCGCGGGCTGGACGTTCGCTTTGCCGGAGATTACGCTCATTATTCCAGCTTTGACGAAGGCTACATGGAATACGAGGAGCTCATGAAAACTCATTCCAACGCCAAAATGAGCGTGGGCAATTCCCAGTCCATTATGCACAATAAATGGATGGTGGTAGATGGGCTGTATGTTTTTACAGGTACGGGAAATATCAGCAATTCCGAGATGGACCAGAACAACAATGCGTGGGTGATTATCCGCAACAAAGAGCTTGCGGCAGATTTTGAGCGCGAGCACGAGCAAATGATGAATGGCCGGTTTGGCCATGCTAAAACGCGCACCGACTATAAAAATATTTTTGAAATTGGCGGCGTGAAAGTGGAGAACTATTTTTCTCCGCAAGAGGAAGCCATGAGCCGGTTCCAGCAGGCCGTGGCAGAGGCAAAGACGAATGTACAGTTCATGATTTTTGCTTTTACGCACGACAATCTTGGCCGCACCATTCTGGCTAAAAACCGCGAATTTGTTAAAAAGTACGGAAAGGAATTTGGCGGCACAAAAATTCCTGCGGGCCAAACATACACGGTAGAGGAAAACTCTATCGACGACAACGGCACTCCCTACGGCGTGCGCGGGGTCATGGATAGATCCCAGCTTACGCACGCGCAGTATATTGAGGTATACCGTTTTGCCTCGCATTGTGCCGACGACGAACTGTACATGACCACCTTTTCAGAAGGCGGAGGTACTAACCTTGGCGATCCACTCCAGACTGGTTGCAAATATCCGATGGATTTTCGCCGCGACGGCAACGAGAACACGAGCTTTCCGGGCGATTGGCAGGCGGGGGGCGGAAGGCTTCACTCCAAAGTGATTTTAGTCGATGTGGGCACGCCCGATGCCAAAGTGCTAATGGGATCGTTTAACTGGTCTCCCAATGCCAACGAGAACAACGACGAAAATCTTTTAGTGATACACAGCCGCGAGCTGGCCGACAAATTTTTGAAAAAGTTCAACAGCATTTATTCCGAGGCAAAAGTTTTGCCCGGCAAGCGTGCCGACTACAAAGAAATTGTGATGTCCGAGCTAAACTGGGCGGGCAGTCGCGTTAATATTGGCGGGAAATACTACGATTACGACGGCAATGAGTTCATTGAGCTGTATAACCCCAACGATTATCCCGTAGATATTTCTTTTTGGACATTTTATTTCCCGATTATGGATACGTACTTTGATCCGGGCATCTATGTTTCTGGCTTTCCCAATTACGAGTCTGTGCAGAAAAAAGCGGTGTTTGGCTTTCCCGAAGGGACTATTATTCCCGCGAAGGGCTTTTTTCTCGTGATAGAACCAGATTTGCGCAACGAGAACAAGAACGGTTATGTGGTAAACCCGGATGAACTGTATCTTCCGGAAAACAGCGCAACGCATGGCAACAAGGTGAGCGTGTATAACCCCTATAATGGGATGAGCAATTTTATTTCTCTGTACGACAGGCGTTCCTCAGGGACCTATCGCGAAACCGGAGGTATTCCATTCACAATCACCTACAATGAATGGGCCACAAAATGTTCTCCTGCGTGGAGTTACAATACCGATCGCTTTAGCGGCGCGCAAAGCTGGGATACAAATGCAATCAACAATGAATCTACATTTCCCTTTAACGTTGGCCTTGAAGTGCAGCTTCGCGATTCCGGCGGAAACCTTATTGACATTGCGGGTACGGGCAGGGCAGACGATTATCCAATGCGCGGCGGGTATTTCACCACGACGACACCAACCGATTCAGCAACCCTCAGTAATACGTACCTGAACTATGAAACAGCCGGTTGCGGGAATTCCACTCCCACCATGTACATGATATCCATGGAAAGAAAGCAGGAATTTGCTCATGGAAATCTTTGGGGGTCCTGGGAGAATGCAACCAGTTCCCCAACCACGCTTACCACACAGGGTTTGTACGATTATGTGGATGCAGACTATAGCGCAACGACTATCGCCACGCCGGGCAAACCCAACAGCCGCTGGAGTTCGGCAACACCATAAGGGAACCTCTAAAAATTAACTTTTTAGGCTTTCCTTGCGTATAGTAATAAAGAGATGATTATAAAATTTTTTCAAAATTTTGAATAAATAGAGGTTCCCATAAGGAGACATTATGAAAAGAGTTGTATTTATTGTGCTTACACTGGGACTTTTCTCCTGCGCGGCAGACGAGCAGAGAGGGGCAGACTTCAAATCGGAATCATTAGCCGAGGTAAATTATACCACGACCAATTACGATTTTGATGGCGGTATTCAGTCCCTGGTTACCACAATAAGCGCATTAGGTGCAGGGCAGGCGGAATCTGCGCATACGGCTACTATTACCGGCGTTGTCACCACGGCGGCTAAACACGAATTTGAATGGGTTAAGGGGGGCAATTCTACCGAGCCAAACAGCCACAAATATATCAATAACGCGTTCTGGATCCAGGACCAGAATGCCGGCATTCTCGTATTTTACGACGAAGATTATAACGATGACAAAATGGTAGATCAGGATTACAAACGCGCCATTGTTGCAGCCGGTGACAAAATTATAATCAACGTAACTCACGTAATGAAGTACAATGCTGCCGGGGGAGCCGTCCCTATCGTTACAAAATTTAATCCTTCTACGTTACAACTATTGTCTTCTGGAAACGATATTTATTACCAGACAAAAACGGGAGTCTTTAGCACAAGTGACATTGGAAAAGTTTTCCGCATAGAAGGCACTACCGGTTCCGACCCTTTGTTGTACGTGGAGTACGATGAAAACCTTGTACCTATGGCAGATGGCACTGCTTGCGATGACAGCAGTCCAACTGACCCTGACTGCAATCCGTTAACCTACCAACCAAAGCAACAGACTTCTTTTATTTCCAGTATTGACAACACGTGGAAATTTCAGCTCAGCGTTTCGCTGGTGCGCGGAACGTTAGACAGCTATGCCCTTGGCGAAGGCCACCAGAGCTACAACATTACCGCAGGCACTGCCGTCGTGTTAACGGGGCCTGTGTTTAGTCCCAAATATTTAACCGATGGTGCAGGCAACACAACAAAAGAGTCGTTGGTTGGCTTGATGCTCGCCATTGCCGACAAGCCCCAGGTATCCCAGTAAGGAGAATACTATGAACCGCAAGCTCTGGCTACCCGCTCTTTTCCTTGGCGCCACTCTGTTCACCAGTTGCTCTGGCACAGACGAGCAGGAAATCTACGACGACGGCTTTGGCGCGTCGAGCTCTTTGAACAGTTCCAGCGTTTCGTGTACCGGTGTTATCAGTGGTGGATATTACAATGGAATTGATTCCTGCGCCACGGGCACTACGCTTAAATCGGCATTGCACAATCTAATCGACGGGCATGCGGACAAAGGGTACGACGGATTGTATGAAACATACAAAACGTCAGACACAGATCACTATTATGAAAATGATGGAACGATATTGGATATGTATTCAGAAAAATCCTCTGGTGCAGATAGTTATAATTTTACTCATGGCAATGCTCAGTGTGGATCTTACTCATCCGAAGGGAACTGCTATAACCGCGAACATATTATTCCCCAATCTTTTTTTAACGAGAATTTACCAGCAAAAAGTGATGCACACTTTATTCCACCAACCGATGGCTTTGTAAATAATAAACGCTCCAATTATCCTTTCTGTGAAGTAGATTCTCCCACATGGACTTCCACAAACGGGAGCAGGCTGGGCCCGTGTGCAACCTCTGGCGGTGACTCCCAAACTTCTTTTGAACCAATAGACGAATTCAAAGGCGATATTGCCCGCATGGTATTTTATTTTTCTGTGCGCTATTACACAGAAGACACAGGATGGGATGATACCACCTGGACAACGGGAGCAGCACTCGATTCCTGGTTTGAGGCGCTTATGCGCACCTGGCACGAGAATGATCCCGTTTCGCCAAGAGAACGCGACCGCAACGACGCCATTTATGCGCGGCAGAACAACCGCAATCCCTTCATTGACCACCCGGAATGGGTGAATCAGATTAGCGATTTTTGATAGTAGACTATCAAACAGATTTGTTAGCAGATATTAAATATATTTTCTCTTCCCCCGGCTGTGAGATCGGTAGGCTCTGCAAGCCGGTTTACTGTTGCAAACACGGACAGTTT
>DYKF01000105.1 GCA_020722745.1 Caldithrix sp. | reverse complement strand
AAACGACAAGCCTGTATTGAGCTTGTCGAAATAGATGTCGTAGTTTTCGCCCCAGTGTTTTGTACCCGCAGGGTAAATGCGTAGCAAGCCGCAGGCAAAAAGTCCACGGAGGGACTTTTTCAGAGGATACTTAACAGTGACGAATTTATTAAGCCTCCCCAACCTGATACAGAATGTAAATTCTGAGCTTGCAGCCATTATTGGAGAAGGTCTTCCCATACTTACTGAAATTCGCAATTTTACAGTACATAGTGGTGGCAAAAGAATTCGCCCTATTTTATTGATTCTTTTAGCGCGAGCCAATGCGGCAGAAGAGGGAGGGGCGGTTGCTTTGGGTGCCATTACCGAAATTATCCATGCATCCAGTCTTTTGCACGATGATGTAATTGATGAAGCCGTAGAACGGCGCGGGAAGCCCAGTGGTCGCAAATTGTTTGGCAATAAACAGGTTATACTTGGCGGTGATTATCTGCTATCCTGCGGAATCGATCGCCTCAATGAGTTTAAGAATCCAGACCTGATGACTGTATTTACGCGCGCTCTAAGAAATCTTTCCGTAGCCGAGCTGATCCAGATGGAATACGCTGGCAGGACGGATATCACAAACGATATCTATGATCGCATTATTTATGGCAAAACGGCTTCTCTCTTTGAAACGGCTGCAGAGGCCGCAGCTATCTATTCCGGGCTTTCTGCTGAAAAACAGGCATTTTATGCTGCATTTGGAAAAAACCTCGGCATGTTTTTTCAGCTGCGGGATGATTATCTCGATTACTTTAATGCAGGTCTTCTCCAGAAGCCGGCCCTCACAGACTTTGAAAACGGTCTCATCACGTTTCCCTTGCTTGCTGCCAGGGAAGTTATGCCAGATTCCATTTATTCTGAAATTACCGATTGGATGTCACGTCCACCAGAAACCCGCAAAGAACCCGGAGTTCGCAAAAAATTGCTGAAATTATTTGATGAACATGGGGTAGAGCTTCATACACGAAAAATATTGTTGTCATATAAAGAATCTTTACTATCTTTATTGCGCGAGTTGCCGCAGAGTGAAGAATCTTCATTGATTGAGGGACAAATTGAAAAACTTTCATCCTTGTGAATGTCTAGTACTCTCAGAGTTCAGGATCTTGAGGTTGCATGGACAAGATTTTGGGGTGCATTATCCTGTTGACGCCCCGTATAAACTATAATGTTTGGAAGCCATTAGACAAAGGGATTTGGAGGAAGATAAAAAAAAATGAATTCGAAGCCATTTGATAAGCTGAAACTATACGGATTTAATAATCTCACTAAAACCTTAAGTTTTAACATGTACGATATTGCCTACGCGCAATCGGCTTCGGATCAAAAAGCTTATATTGAGTACATCGATGAGCGGTACAATGCGGAACGCCTCACAAATATCCTTAAAGATGTTGCCAATATTATTGGTGCCAATATCCTTAACATTGCTTCCCAAGACTATGATCCCCAGGGAGCTTCTGTTACCATGCTTGTATCGGAAGAAGAACTCAAGGTTTCCAGAATGCCTTCTGAAGATGTTCATGCTGAACAACCAGGCCCGTTGCCGGGGGCTGTCGTGGGGCATCTCGATAAGTCTCACATTACCGTGCATACCTATCCGGAATCGCATCCAGACAATGGAATCAGTACTTTTCGCGCAGATATTGATGTCTCCACTTGTGGTAAGATTTCTCCGTTGCGGGCACTCAACTATCTTTTATATGTATTTGAGCCAGATATTGCCAACGTGGATTATCGCGTTCGCGGTTTTACGCGTGATATCCAGGGGAGAAAGCATTTTATTGATCACGATATAAATTCTATTCAAAATTATATTTCCGATGAAATGTACGAAAAATACCAGATGATCGATGTAAACGTGTACCAGGAAAATATTTTTCACATGAAAATGATGGTTCGCGAATTTGATCTCGATACATATCTTTTCAACATAAAAGAATCCCAGTTGGATTCTGCCAAAGCCAAATCTATTCGCAACCGCCTGCAAAAAGAAATGTACGAAATCTTTTACAGTAAGAATATTAGTAAATAAAAATAATTTGATCTCCCATAAGAGAATTGGTCAATGGTGGATATGAGGAAAATTTTCTTCCCCATTCGCGTAAAGCTCATGGTCATTATTTCGTCCGTGGTGTTTTTGAGTCTGGGTTTGCTTTCCTGGATTTCGCTGGACATTTTTTCCCGTGACATTAAAATGATGGTTCACACACTGAACCAGAGGACTAGCAAGCTGTTATTGGCTCGTCTGGAAACTGAAATCGAAAATCGGATTTCTCTGCTGCGACTTGCAGCTGCCTTCTACGCGGATGGTCAAACCAACCAGCTTAGGGAAATCCTTTCAAAAACCGGCAATGATCTCTATGCGGTCGCGTTTGGTGAATCACATCTTGATTTAATCGTCTTTTCTAATTCCGCCCGCCTCAAAGCAGATTCCATGTCTACTGAGGACATGAACAAAATCTATTCGTCTTCTGCATCGCTAATGCGCAGAGCAGCTGCCGGGGAGCTAATCATTCGCAATGTATCTCAAATTGTTGAAAAGCCTGTGTATCTGATTGCCTTTTCAATGGAAGGAGGTAAAATCACCGCTGGACTTTTCAGTTTGTCTCCACTGGCTGCCATAGTAAGCGAAACTTCGGGCAAGGCTGCACCGGGAGCCAAACCTCTCTATAATTCTTTTGTTGTCGACAGCGAAGGAAAAATTCTGTTGCACGCTGTTGCCGATGAGCTGATCAGCAAGGCTGATTTTTCCAATCATCCAGCCGTTAAGCACATGTTTTCCCAGAAAGCGCGTACTGGAACATCTCCGCCTTATACCGTGGATAATACCCGCGAACTGGCGACCTTTGCCCGGATGGAGCTCGGTGGCCTTGGTATTATTTCTGCGATGGATGAAAAAAAGGCTCTGGAGGGCGTGCGGATTGTACGCGAAAGATCCATCCTCATTTCACTGTTGATTATTTCTGTAGCCCTTGTATTTGTCTGGTTTTTTTCTCGTTCTATTTCCGGACCGGTTTCGGATCTTGTGGAAGCATCGCTAAAAATTAAAGAGGGAAAGTACGATACTAAGGTCGATGTGCAAACGCGCGATGAAATTGAGATACTCGGAAATTCGTTCAACGAAATGGCCGAGGGACTTAAAGAGAGGGAAGCTCTTAAAGGGGCTTTTGACAAATTTGTGAATCCTGCCGTCGCGGCCTCAATTTTACAGGGCGATCCACTTGCTCTTGGCGGTACCGAGAGAAATGTCACCATCTTTTTCTCGGACATACGCTCGTTTACTGCCATGTCCGAGAAAATGAAGCCACAAGAAGTTGTTCAGATGCTCAATGCCTACTTTACAGACATGGTGGACATTGTTCACGATACGGGTGGTATAGTAGATAAGTTTATTGGCGATGCCATTATGGCGGTTTGGGGTACTCTCAAAGAATCCAAGTCCGATGCATCGAATGCTGTAGATGCTGCGGTTAGAATGCGACGAGCATTGCGCGATTTCAATACGCGCCACAGAGGAAAATTTCCCAAAATTCGCATTGGTTGTGGATTAAACTCTGGCCCGGTTTTGTCAGGCCAGATAGGTTCTAAAAACAGGCTGGAATGCACGGTGAATGGAAATGCCGTGAATCTTGCTTCCCGACTGGAAAAGCTCAACAAAACTTTTGGTACTGATATTATTATTTCTGAATCCACCTATTTGCAGGTGAAAGACGAGTTTGCGTGCGTTTCGCTCCAGAAAATACAGATACGTGGGAAAGCAAAGCGACAGCAGATTTACGCGGTGCTGGGGCGATTGAATGATCCTACCCGCCCCAAAACACTGGACGAACTCCGAAAAATTCTTGGCACAAAAGATTTGTCTAAGGTTAATAAGGAGTCGTGACTATGAGAAGGGTTTCCCGGAGGGATATTGTTTTTATCGCTTTAATGCTTTTGCTCATTTCCCTGCTGGGCGTTCTTCTGTACAGAAATTATTCCAAGAGCAGTATTGCTTCTGAGGGAGCTGTTAAAGCGGGCTTTGTGCAGTACAAGTATCATGTTGTTCAAAGAAAATTCATTGATCGACTTACATGGGAAGACGTAGATGTAAATACGGTAATATACCTGTACGATTCTGTATTGACTCACAGTGAATCTGGTGCAGTGATTTCTCTCGAAAACGGCTTTCGTCTGGAAGTCGATCCCGACAGTATGGTAGAAATTGATCTGATTGGCGATAAAACAGGCATTTCCTTGAAATCAGGCTCTGTTCGCGCTGATGGTGGCAAGGGAAATGCCTTTTTGAAATCTGGCGATCTCGTTTTTGATTTAAAAAAGTCTTTAGTAAAAATTAAAACTTCGAACAACAGGATGGAAGTTGATGTTCGCGGCGGGCGGCCAACGGTTGAGTTGAACGGGGAAAAAACTAAACTTGAGAAAGGAAAAATTCTTGAGTATAAAGACAATTCAATTACTGTTCGAGATTCCGTGTATTCACTCGACGCACCGAGCGATGGTTCCGTTTTTCTTTCTGAAGGGAGTACCCGTTTCATCTCGTTTTCCGCGACAAAACAACAAAGTCTGATATTTCAGTCCGAAAAAATTATTCTATCCCGGAATTCTGATATGTCAGGGGCTAAGACATATTCTCTAACACCCGATACACAGCTTCCCCTGGGTGAAGGCACGTATTACTGGCGCGTAGCAGGGAAAGCACCTGATGGAAAGGAATACACTTCTTCTACTTCCATGTTCAGGATACAGAAGCGCGAGGTCATTAGACCATATTTCCCCGCCAATGGAGAACTGGTACAGTCAGAGAGAGGGGATCTTACCTTTGCCTGGGAAGAAAGTGAATTTGCCAATGAGTATGAATTTGAACTATCCAGAAATGAATCTTTTTCTGATATCATAGTTTCGGAAAGAGTTGCCGAAAACAGAAAGCGCGTCGATAATCTCAGCGAAGGCACGTATTACTGGAGAGTTGGTCCATACCTGCGCGGAAACGATTCGGACTTATCTATAGAAAATATAAACACGTTAACGCTGAAGCATGGCAAAGAAACGCAGAGTTCTTCGTCTGCTCGTTCGTCTACTCGTTCATCGCTAACAATTGTTACTGCTTTTTCGGAAAAGAATATTCTGCAACCAGGAGCACAGGTGAAAGTTGGCAATTCCTCTCAACCTGTTCAGTTTTCATGGAATGTCCGCGAGGGATCCACATATAATTTTTCTCTGTTCGCCACAGAGCCGGGATCAGAACGCCTTGTTCGCAGCCGGGTATTGCGTGCTGGGGAAATTTCTTTTTCGGGACTTCCACCGGGAACATACCGCATGGAAATTCAGGAGACTCTGGCAGATGGAAAAATTTCTGGCCGGGCTGTTCGCACCTTTAGTCTCGATTATCCATTGCCAAAGCCACCTGCCGTCAAGGAGATTCACGCACAGTGATTGTCTGCTCGGCGCTGTTCCCGCCAGCATCTTCCAGGTAAATGTGCAGTGTTGACCCTTCCGTTGCGGGGAATGGACCAATAGAGCCTGTGGAAATTCCTTCTGTACTTGAAATTCTATATTTCACGGGCATGGAAATATCTTTTACGGTGAGCGTAACTTTTCCTTTCATAAACTGGATAGAAGAAATTACAGGGGGGGCAAAATCAATAATCACATTTTGTTTTTCCACTTTGGAAGAATTTAAGGCATAGTCGGTAGCAAAATACTCCACCACAACGGCCTGTTCAATTTTTTCAGGATACTCTGCGAGCGATTTTGCCTCGTCCCATATTTGAAACTGATCCTTTCCAGGTAACATGAAACGGAACTGCACATTCTCGGTGCCAGACAGGGAATCAATCGCCTCTACTTTAACGACTGTGGAACGGTGAATAATGACGCCATTCGCTGAATACAAATAAGGGCTCATTTTGAAAGAAATTTTTGGCGGTGTTCGGTCCACGCGAAAAAGAAAATCCTGAATGACTCTGCCGGAATTTTTGGCAATAAATCTGTAAAAGCCGCCATTCTTGAAAGAAAGAGTTTTTGGGATTGGTATAAAAAGATTTTCTGCAGGCACGACATCGCGCAACGGCTCGGGCGAAACAGCCGGGCCAAGCACGGTATGTTGCGAACCGGCGGGCAGGTTTAATGAATCTGTTGTAAGTGTATCACCCCGCAAATAGTTAATTTCCCCAAACTGGCTGGAATGCACCCTGTGAAAAACCTTTCCATTCTTTTTGGTTTGCACGGGTGGTTGATCAGGTTTGCTGGGTTCCACGTCGGGAATTTTATACAGCCTGCTCCATTCGCTCGTTCGTTCAAAAGCATCGATAGATCGTATCCTAAATTGCGTGATCGTGTCTTCAATAGTCGCTTTTACTGGGGATTGAGAAATTGGGACAATTCCCGCTTCTGTACCGTCGTTGCGCAACCACTGGATTTCGTATCGAACAGCGTTTTGTTCGTCCTCAAAAAAAATTTCCACGTCTTTTGAAAGCAGGGAGGCTGTCGCTGCCAGGAACAAGACAAAAAATCGCATGGGTATTGATTCTCCATTGAAAATGCCTGTCAATACAAGTTTTGTTTTACCTGTAAGCGAGGTACGAGGGAAAGCCCTTCGGGCAGATTTTTTTCGCCAGAACCCAAAAGTATCCAGCCAGGAGAAAAAGTTGCAACAGTATTAGAACAGTCAGAGAACATTTCCCGTTCTTTATAATTTCGCGCTATGTTCCTGTGGCTAAAATTTTCTACATTCAAACAGGGAATATCCGCCCGAAGGGCATCCCCTATTTCTTTACCTCTTTAAAAAATCGAGATAGAAAAAAAAGAAAGCGTAGAATTTCCCCTGCATCGCTTACAGAAAAACGGGAATCGCCGTGGGATAGCAACGTTGTTGTGAGTAGTGAGACCTCTCTTTCTTTTTCGCGAAGGGACTGGTAAAGAATACGGGATTCCGATGCCGGAATGACATTGTCGTCGCGCCCATGCAGCAGAAAGATAGAGGCGGTGATTCTGCCACCGTGAAGAGATACATTAAATTGTTGTAAAAAATCTCGATTGTTTTGCAGTATTCTATGACTTAAATCTTCCCGAGTTTCCTTGTTATGTAATACATCTTCCAGGAATATTTTCAAATTTTTTGGCAATGAGTTTACAAAACTCTGCGAGATTTGGGGATCGCGTTTGTGCCAGTTGTCTTCGCGAATCAGTTTGATGGCCTTAATAATATCCGGATTTGTTTTTTGAATGCGAGGCAAAAAATTTTCTAAAATAATAAGTCTTGCGTAGTCATCCATGTCAGATCTGGTGAGCAGCGAAGAAAGACCGTTAGATAATCCGGAAAACGCCCCAATCGACAGAACCGATTGTATTTGGCGCTGCGTATCGCGGGCGGCTGCGAGCAGAGCTACCGCGCCAGAAAACGAAGGCCCTATTACCGAGACTTTCTTGAAGGGGTGCAGGTCTGTGCGCTTCACTATTTGCTGTATCACCGATAGCAGATGCGCCGGGCTTTCGGGATCTATTTTTGCATCGCGAATTTCCGGCAGCAGTGGTACGGCAACGGCGAATCCCGCCGATGATAGTGAGGCAGCCAAGCGGATTATTCTTGGATCGCGGTGTGCTGCGGGACTCATGCCGTGCACAAGTATAATCAGGGAACGCATGTTTTGGGCGGGCATGTACCAGTCAAAGATTTCCCCATTGAGCAGCATTTCTGTTCTCCATTTGTAGACTGGCTTTTGCATGCCGGATAGAGCAAGTAGAATGCGAAGTGCTGAAAGTATCAAATATTTTCCTCTTTTATCTTGCTGTATATATATCGCTTTTTTCGCGATTCTTTAATTTTAGAAACTTCTACAAGAATGAATCCATCCACGCAGTTTCCAAAGTCGGCGTCTACGCCAAACGATAAAAAGTGAACGCCGCCACTGTCAGAAAGTTCCGAGTACTGCTTTAACAGAGTGGGAACTTGAAGTCCCAGTTCGCGCAATTTTTTTTTGAGAATCATAAAATCTTCTCGGGAATTTTTCCCAGTCATGATGGTGGCGAGAGTTTCCTGGTTGGACAGTGAAAAAGGAATAAGCGGATATACTTGAAAAAGAGTGCTACCAAACCATTTGGTAAAATAATAGACAATCCAGTCTATTGCTTCTCTACTATACTCTCCTGAAATGGAAACGGGCCCCAAAAGAAATTCTATATCCGGATGTTTGGCAAGGTATGCACCAATGCCGTGCCACAGATAATCGAGTGCGAGGGTATTCCAGTACTCCTGGCGAATAAAACTGCGACCAAGTTCAAGGGAGCGGGGCAAAACCTCTTCCAGCTCTCTCGAAAAGCGAAACAGCGTGGAGGTGTACAGGGACGCTTTGCCATGCTTTCGTTCAATGGCAGAGGGATTTCCAATTCTGTAGGCCCCTACGATTTCTTTTTTTGTGGAGTTCCAGAGTATCAGGTGTTCATAGTGTGAGTCGAATTCATCGAGATCAATTTCTTTTCCTGTTCCCTCGCCAATTGTGCGAAATGTTATTTCCCGCAGTCGACCCGTCTCGCGCATAAGCATGGGCGAGACCGCATAGTCAGCGAGAAAAATGGAGTGGCCGTCTGTCGTTTTTCCAAGCAGCTCGGCTTTAAGTAATTCTGCTTCCAGAATTTCAGAAAGATTCGCGGAAACAGATAGACTGCTTTTCCCAATACTCATAGAATATCAGACTTCAGAAAAATCCGCAGACCTGTCAATGATTATACTGCAAGTAAGGTATGCAACCCAGAGAGATATCTGACAGATTTTTAGGGGATTTTGCTTGAAAAGTAAAGTCCCTTTCCTTTTGCTGAAGTATAAATCCAAGTACATGGAGAAAGAGGCATGAAATAGGGAACAGAGTGACATT
>DYKF01000377.1 GCA_020722745.1 Caldithrix sp. | reverse complement strand
AAAATTTCGCACAGCTTTAAGCATGACAATGGAAATAACACAGTAAAATTCAATACATAAAGCAAATACAATGCTTGCAGAGAATAATAAAGCATGCTACAATATTAAGCATGCAGCACAGTGATTCCAAGAAAAATACCTTCCGCTATGTCTTCAGAAAAGACTTAGGTTATTACATCGTCAGTATCGACGATCCGTATTGGAATAAAGAAAAAAAGCAAATGCGGCACCGCTATACCCTCGTGGGGAAAAGTGCCACAAAAAATGGACCCGTCGAATTTGGACCCAAATATCGTGCCCAAGAAGCACAGACATCCTTCCTCGCAGGACTCGCGATAAGTAATACCACACTCATAGGAGAGATCTTGCTGCTCAAGCAGATGGAGCGACAGCTTGGGCTAGAGAAGCTCCTTACCACGGCATTTGACAAAGCTACCGCGCAACAAATTCTTGCCTTGGCGTTCTACAGTCTCTGTACCGGCGAGCCACTCTCGTACGCGGGAACATGGTTAGCGCAGCGTGGATTAGGATCTCTTGAATTGGAAGCTCCACGGATCAGCGAGCTCTTACCCAGCCTCACCACAGACAAGCAGCGCACGTTTTTCTCTTCGTGGCTCACCAAGAACGCGAAGGGAGGAACACTCTGCTATGATATTACCTCAGTGAGTTCCTATGGCCGGGACAATGAGTTTCTAGAATATGGCTATAATCGCGATGGCGAGAATCTAAAGCAGCTCAATATGGCCTTGCTGAGCGGAAAACAATCAGGATTGCCGGTCTGGTACAGTCCGCTGTCTGGCTCACTGAATGATGTGAAGACGCTTAAGAACCTTGTACGCGAGCTCAAGAAACTGGGGCTTGATGAATTTTCCCTCATTATGGATCGCGGCTTTTACAGCGAGGCCAATATAGCCTTTCTTGCGGAACACCACATTAAGTTCATGATGCCCATACCCGACAGAACCGGGTGGCACAAAGATCTGATCCTCAAGAATAAAGAATTACTCTTCGCGAATGTCGCAGGATATATCCCCTCGGAAGATGGCAAGACCATGCTGCAATCGCTCACGATCTACCATCCACTCGATGACGGCACCAGGGCCTGGCTCCATATCTACTACGACAGCACGATTCGCGCCCATGCCGAGCAGCAGTTCATGATGTTGTACAAGACCTGTTACGATGAGTTTTCTCAAGGGAATCTGGATCCGGCGCACCAAGAATTCTATGACGAGTATTTCACTCGAGGCTACAAGACCAAGAATGGACAGAAAGTACTTCCGAAAAAAGATCCGATAGCGCTCTTTAATGAAGGAATCGCAGGCTATTGGTGCATCTATACCACGAGCGAAAAAGACG
>DYKF01000376.1 GCA_020722745.1 Caldithrix sp. | reverse complement strand
GAACCGATTTTTTTGAAAACATCATGACATTCCTGCTTGACATCCAGAAAAACAAGTGCTTGAGTATAACATAAAGGGATCATCCATTTAACTTCCCGAGTTAATGCCTTAATACTGCTCGGTCGCAGCCAAACACCAGGAGGTTAGAATGAAGGCGGAATTCACCGCAATAATCGAACCAGCGCCGGAGGGCGGCTTTTGGGCCATCTGCCCGGAAGTACCCGGCGCCAACGGTCAAGGCGAAACAATAGAGGAAACGAAAGGACACCTACAACAAGCAATAGAGTGGATTTTGGAGGACCGAAAGGCAGACATTCTCCGATGACTTCCTGATGACGATACGTAAGTGCGAGTGGGCCTCATGTCTCCACCTGAAATAGAATTGGGTGTATGACATCTGCAAAGGAACGGCCCGACTTTTGTAAAGTGGAACCTGTTCTTCTAAACATTTCTAGAAAGGAGAGTAAACATGCAGAGTAAAATAATGAAAGTGATACTAGTCGGATTTGGCCTATTGATCGTTGGGTGCACCTCCGGTCGCACAATGGTTATGAACGTTCCAGCGGAGCGGATGAAAGTGGTTTCCATAAATGTCATAGAGGACCAGGCAACAGTGAGTGTTCCACCCGAAATTAGCAATATGTTTCGAGACAAACTCGAAAGTGCTCTATTCATAGGGGAACAAGGAACAACGCCACCCTTTACAAAAGGTCCCGGGCTCAGCATCCACTATCGCTTCATTCAATTCACCGCTGGAAGCCAATTTAAGCGCTGGTTGGCAGGCGGAATCGGAGGATATGGAGAAGGTGTGATGACGGTGGAAGCCAAGTTCATTAATTCTTCTGGAAAAGAAATCTCCAGAATACAGTCAGAAGGAAAAATTGGCACCGGAATATTTGGTGGCGCGATCGATGGCGCAGTCGAAAAATGCGCAGAAGAGGTTGCGCAATATACTAAGCAAAATTTCCGTCGTTAAAACTTAATCGATCGCTGGCCAATCGGGTAGGCAGATTTTGTCTGCGTTCGGGATCGACGCAATTGATAATAGCAGATCGATCGTGACATCGTAGCATAAGATGGATCGATGGAGGTGTCTGCATACAATCAGTGACGTTATCACCCAAATATCAAGTCGTTATACCTAAAAGCGTCCGGGAGGCGTTGAAACTTTGTCCTGATCAGAAAATGCAAGTTGTTGAATATGCCGGTCGGATCGAGCTGATACGGGAGGGCGACATTAAAGAACTTCGTGGATTTCTCAAAGGCAACAACACGGACTTCTTATTTTCTCACACCGCTAAGTGATCCAGCTTTGCGACAAACTTCGAAACGGCGGCCTTGGAAATAAACAGTTGTGACGC
>DYKF01000375.1 GCA_020722745.1 Caldithrix sp. | reverse complement strand
GAGACAAAACGCCGCATTCTGTCTCGTGAATGCTAGCAGACTGTCGAACGTTCGGCTTTTAAGAAACGCAACACATTGATTAATAAACTGTTTAATAAGTTTCCAAAAATGGCGGATGCAATATAATCAGTGGGTTACGCGAATAATCCGACAGGCTGATAGCGACTAGCATACCCAAAAAGCGTGACCACATCAAAATAAAACACAATAAAAACAAATAATATTAACGTTTTATTGCAAAATCTGGCATCTACCCGTAACATTAGTAATAAATTTGTAACGCTAGAGAGCCATAAATGCCGCAGAAACCTTTTTCCCGCTTTCTTATATCTATGATCTCCGCTCTTGCTCTCGCTGAATGCCGATATTCTCGTCATTCCGACAACAATACTGGCGCGCCGCTTGGCCAAACGTCTTCAAACACTGCCGTAGCCAGCAATCTGCGAAGCCCGCAGAAACTTCTTACAAGCTTCCCAACCAGGAAAGGCCACTGGCAGGCTATGTATTTTCTAACTAGATAGGTGAAAAATGCGCAAAACCACGCTGTTATTATCTGCTTTTATTCTATCCGCAGGGCTGCCCGCAGCAGCAATGGCCTCTGACGGTCTTGGTAAGACACTGAATATGTATTATGGCACTGAAAACTTAAGCTTCGGGGGCTTAACCTATTCTGGTACAGGCGGTGGTACGATTCCGCAAATTACTATTGGAGCCAGCAATAGGATCGGTGATTTTTATATTGGTCATTCTATCAGTCTGGCATTTGGCAAAATTGATGGGATTAAATCTGACCGGTATGCACTTAACCTTACACCAGGTTGGATTATTCCGCTGAACTCTAGCTTGGCCCTGATACCTTACGTTCGCCTAGCAGGTGTGCTTCAAGACTCTTATGTGGGTTCACTACGTGATCCAAACGAGGCCAATTTGAAATTTGGTTATGATCTTGGTGGTGGAGTTGCTATGCAATGGTCCCCGATTGATCGCCTAGTCGTTATGCCCAGTGCTGATGTCTCTTACTATCGTCAAGGCTACGATCAGTACAACAACAATAATGACACCAATTCAACGGCGTATCTGTCAACAACAGAATACCGCGAGAACCTGGGTGTCTACTACTACCTGACGGACTGGTTAAACATCGGGGTTCATGTAGGGGCGGATCAATTCGGAACAGGCGGGACATCGCTTGTTTCTTACGGAGCCGGTTTAGGAATCGATTTCTAGCCAAAGAGAATCATTTAAGGCAAAACATGAGGGTTGTTATATGTCAATCAAGAAAACAGGTTTTTACATAGCCGCCGCAGTAGCTTTTTCAATTTCTGGAATTACCGCAGCGGATGCCGGAATTATGCACAAGGCAGACC
>DYKF01000374.1 GCA_020722745.1 Caldithrix sp. | reverse complement strand
ATTCAGTTACAATATACCGTACTTTTTATGCTGGCTAAACCAATGTTAAAACCTTATGTATTGAGGCGCAGTACACTCGTGCTCATATTCACGTTCCTGCACATTCTATTTATCGGCCGCAATGTTGCAAGCCGGGATATTGAGCTTCTCAGCTCAACGGACTCTGAATTGGTCTTCCGCTATGCTCCCCAATTGTCGGCATTTTCAACCATTGCCGATGGCGAGCAGGAATTCTGTGTTCCCGAGGTTGAATTTTGCACCTCCCTGATGCATGTCGGTAAACCCATGCTGCCTGCCAGACGATTTTTTATCGCCGTACCTGACGGCGCCAAAGTTGAAGTAAACCTGGTGGACATCAGTGTTCAGAAAATTCTTCTACCTGCTGCCGTTGCTCCTTTTCCCGATGCTACTAAATCAAATTCTGATTTCTCAGGGCAGCGGGAGGTGTATGATTTAGACATGTCCGTCTATTCTCTCGACGCGATGTGGCCACAAGAATGGAGTACGGTTTCGTCTGTTACACATTTTCGCCATCAAAGCATGGTGGAAGTGATTATCTATCCTTTGCGCTATAATCCTAAGACAGGTGAGGCCTTGTTTTGTAGAGATATGACAATGCAGGTAAGGTTTGTCGGTGATGGTCTTTCGAAGCATGGAAAAGGCTCGGCTCGAAAATCGGCTTTTGATAACATTTACCGGCATACGCTGCTGAATTTCAAAACAGCTGCAAAACAGCGACAAGGCAACCTGCATAAACAAACTTATCCGGTCACCATAGATTCCGGACTGTGGTTTCGAATGACTATACGAGAAGACGGCATTTATTCCCTTGAGGGGCAGCGATTGCGTGAGCTGGGAATTTCCACCGAAGGCATTAATCCGGCGCGATTTCAAGTTTACTATGGCGGCGGTCGAGAGTTGCAGCCGCATTTATCAGCCGAAATCCCGCCGTTGGAGCAGGTCGCAACAAAGTTTTGGGACGTGAATCTTGATGGCAAATTCGATTCTGACGATGCCCTACTATTCTATGGTCAGGCTACATCCGGATGGGAGAATACCGACTCCGCCAGTCATCATTACATCAATCATTACACCAACGACAACGTCTATTGGCTGCACGTCGGTCAGGGTGCGCAGAAAGAAATGCGGCTGCGCAAAATAAAAATCGATCCGAGCTTTGCTCCACAAATTGTGGATAAATTCCTGGCGCGACAATTTGAAGAAGAAGAAAAGCTACTGCCGGAAAGTTCAGGTACTGATTGGATGTGGAGCGTGCTGAAAGGAACTACAGTACATAAATATCCCATTCACCTGAACCATATTTGTCCCGATGAAGTCAGCTCACTCTGTTTACGGTTGAAAGGGTTATC
>DYKF01000373.1 GCA_020722745.1 Caldithrix sp. | reverse complement strand
AATGAAACACGGTGAAATACGTTGGTATAAGTTCATACCGCCAGATAAGAAGCGGCCAGTTCTAATCCTGACCCGAGATTCTGTGTTGGAATACCTTGGAGAAGTAACAATCGCTCCCATCACAACTACAATCCGCAATATACCCTCTGAGGTATTTCTCTCGAAAGCTGACGGCATGCCCCAGGATTGTGCTGTCAATTGCGATCACTTGCAGACTGTTTCAAAGGGGAAGATTGGAACATTGATCACATTTTTACCTCTGCCCAAAATGGTTGAAGTTGGGCGTGCAATACGTTTTGCCCTCGATATTTAAGATAGGAGCGGCCAACAATTGCATGCAGCCGACGCCGGGGGCCTACGGTGGATTTCCGAAAGTCCGTGGCGTCGTCGGCGGCTGCATGTATGGCGTTAGGTGAAGAATCGGGACAACAAAACGCAGTGAAATTGAAATGAAAGTATATCTTGATAATTGCTGCTTTAATCGCCCATACGATGATCAATCGCATCTCCGTATATGACTCGAAGCAGAAGCGAAGTTGAGAATTCAGGAAGAAATACGAAATGGGATTTTCAAACTCGTTTGGTCGTACATATTGGATTACGAAAACAGCAAAAATCCATTTCGTGAGAGAAAAGAACAAATCGCAAAATGGCGGATGTATGCAGTTGAAGATATCGTCGAAAATGAAGAAGTGCTTGATGTAGCGAAAATACTACAAGGGCATCGGATAAAAAATATAGACTCGCTGTACATCGCAAGCACCATCAATGCAGGTGCAGACTACTTTCTGACAACGGATGCCGGAATTCTGAAGAAGGGCATGCTTGTCCAACGCATCCGTATCACTGATCCCATTGGGTTCATAAGTGAGGTACTTCCATGATCACAGATACAGAGATAAGAGTTAAGGGATTACATATTCTTGCGCAGCACCTTGGCGATATTGAGGTGGAGCGGTTCGTTGCTCTCATCCAGCGAGAACCATTCGATTACACCAACTGGCGGCAAGACTTAGATGCAGAGCTGAGTCTGAAAGAAATAAGCGGGAAGGCAATGGCCTTGAGAAACAAAAACACCGAACAAGGCGTTTAACCTGACTGCGAGAACATCGGCGGCGCTGATATGGCAAGTCCTGGTGGCGCGGCAGGTTAGCTTTGGCTTTGGCGATAAAAGGCATAAAAACAGCCCCAAAAAAAACAAAAAAAGGACAGGCATTTTTTGTTTTTCATTTTTTGTTTTTCCAAGCATACGCCGAGCGATTTCTTTACGGGTTGTCATTCCGAGCATACGCCGAGCGATTTCTTTACGGGTTGTCATTCCGAGCATACGCCGAGCGATTTCTTTACGGGTTGTCATTCCGAGCGATAGTGA
>DYKF01000372.1 GCA_020722745.1 Caldithrix sp. | reverse complement strand
CTGCCGTAAATCCAACCGTGTCGAGCTGGGGAAAGGCATCGGCAAAGGCTCCATAAATGGCCGTGCAATGGGCAAAGTCTTCCGTGGGAATGCCAGAATACCGGTTCTGGCATTTGGCCAGTTTGTCTGTATCTCCCGCCCCAATAAATTTGCCCATGGGCGTTTGGAGCTGTGTACTAATATTTTCATAAGCCTGTCCATAATAAGGAGAGAAGTAGCGGAAGATTCTGCGGGCAAGCAATTCGCGGCTCTCCTGCGTAAATTCGCACACTCCCAGGGTAAGGCATTCGGTGGAGTTTACTAACCATTTATTTTTGGCGTGCTCGTCTACGAGTTCGGATATCAGGTTTTTAGAAAAAGAGCCGGGATCAAAATAGAGCATGCCGCCATGGGCAATTTTGACATAGCGCAAGGTGCCGCTGTCGTCCTCTGGATTGGTGCGCTTGCCGCCACCATAGGCAAAGCCGGTAATATCGTCTGAGGAACCGCCATCGGTTTTAAGTGGCATGGGGGCATAGCCATAGATATTGATGCCGCCCCAGTCTCCCGGCGCGGATGGCTGCTGCGCTCCCGCAGTATTTACGACATAGCTTTCAAAAGATACGGGTTCTGTGGCCGTGCCTATGGCTTCTATTTTTGCACCCTGTAAAATGTACAGAGCCGTGTGCGCGGGAACCAATGCTCCGCCGCTTAAGGCAGGGGTGCCGTCGTAGTTCATTTTGTATTTATAGGCATAGATTCTTGCACCGGGCTGCGCGCGAAAGGTTGTGCCGCTTTTAAAAGAGACAAAGCCTTCGAGATAGCAGGTCTTGCCGGCAGGAACGGTTACATCGCGGGATTGCTGCCCGCGCAGAATGCCATTATCGCAATTATAGTTGCCGGGTTGCTCGGACTGGCAGGCAACGGCAAGCAGAGAGATTGCAGAGAGGAGAAAAATTGTGCGTTTCATGTTATTTTACCTTGATTTGTATTTTTTTATCCGTTAAATCAAACCAGTATGCTCTAAATGCCGTGTTCTGCATTTGACCCATTCCAGACCAGTCTTTACACTGCTCTCCTTTAATCTTATAGGTGCCGTCGTCGTTCATGATAACCACGCGCTTAAGGCCAAGCTGCGGATCGATGATTATCGCTTCTGGATTCATTCCCTCGGTTGGGAATTCCCCGACAAGCTTTGGATCGCTCAGGCGGGCATTTTTATCGACGGCCATAAAATAGAGTGCAAAATCAGATTTGCCGTCTGCGGGCCCGGCCACCACAAAAACGCCCTCCGGGAATCCAGCTCCTCCTTTCCACGTCTCCAGTGCCCGTATGCCGCGCCCACCGAGATCCACTGTTTTTTGCAGGGAGAGAACACTCTCTCTAAACTTATTTTTTTTGC
>DYKF01000371.1 GCA_020722745.1 Caldithrix sp. | reverse complement strand
TTACTTTTCAAGCAAAATCCCCTAAAAATCTGTCAGATATCTTCTGGGTTGCATATTTATGCGCGATAAATGGCTTTACAGCGTAACCCTTTCTCCCAGACGGTTCATACACTTCGGGTTGCGGTTCACATTGTGCGTTGGTTCGCAAAAAGCCTCCCCGCGTATTGCATATGAGCGATGACATTGCTATAAAAGTTGAACATTTAACAAAGGTTTACCACCTTTACGACTCACCGCGCGATCGCTTTAAAGAAGCGCTGCATCCATTTCGCAAAAAGTTTCATCACGATTTTTACGCAGTCAACGACGTTAGTTTTGAGATCAAACGTGGCGAGACTGTTGGCATAATTGGCCAGAATGGCTCGGGGAAGTCTACGCTTCTTAAAATGATTACCGGCGTTCTTTCGCCTACGTCTGGCAGCATTCACGTAAACGGCCGCATTTCTTCTTTGCTGGAGCTTGGCACCGGTTTTAACCCGGACATGACTGGTTTGGAGAATATTTATTTTTACGGCACCATTAACGGCATGACGCATGAGCAAATCTCTGCCAGGGTGGACGACATTATTTCTTTTGCCGACATTGGCGAATTTATCCACCAGCCTGTGAAGACGTACAGCAGCGGTATGTTTGTGCGTTTGGCTTTTTCTGCTGCTGTTCACATTGAGCCGGATATTTTGATTGTTGATGAGGCGCTTAGCGTGGGGGATATGCGATTTACTCAGAAAAGCTTTCGCAAGATGCAATCCTTTATTGAGGAAGGTAAAACGCTCTTGCTTGTAAGCCATGATCTTGGTTCTATTCAAAATATGTCAAACAATGTGTTGTGGATGCACGATGGCAAAGTTCGCGATAACGGTATTCCTAAAGATGTGATTAAGCGCTATATGTCTTTTATGGCGTACGGACAAGAGACGCAAATTGAAGAGCCTCTTCCAGAAAATCCACCTGCTGAAATAGTTAACAGGCAGGATGTGGAGGGCGCGGAGCTTCCCTTTAAGATTGATCCATCTGCGTGGATTTCTACAGAGGGGATGGAGAGTTTTGGCGATGGTGGTGCCAAGATTGAGAGGGTGGCTTTTGTGGATGGAAGGGGAAAGCCGGTGGCAAGCGTGCGTCCGGGGGAAGAAATTATTGTACTTGCTCAAATTGATAATACGATTATTTCTAATCAATTGGGATTGGGGATTTTATTTAAAGACAGGCTCGGCCAAGCTATTTTCACAATCAATACATATATGTATGGATTTCGACATTTTAAACATCTGGGAGAAGGAAAAACTGAAAAAGGATTTCGTTTTACTTGGCCAGAAATTAACGATGGAAGTTATTCTATGACGCTGGCGATTTCGGATGGAACGCAGGCGATCCACACCCAACTTC
>DYKF01000104.1 GCA_020722745.1 Caldithrix sp. | reverse complement strand
CTTTTCAAGCAAAATCCCCTAAAAATCTGTCAGATATCTCTCTGGGTTGCATATTCTTTTGCGTGAAAACAGGTTGACGATTTTCTACTGGTTTATTAAACTATATCGTGTATGGCAGTTAAGACTGAAGCCGGAAAGAAAAGACCATTAAAAGAAAAAGACATTTATGCTTTCCGAACAGAAATGCTGCGGGCCCTTTCCGATGAAACACGGCAGGCTATTATTCTGCTACTTGGAAAAGAAGGACCATTATTTGTGAACGAAATTGCAGAGCAGTTTTCTTTGTCACGGCCAACCATTTCGCATCATTTGAGTGTGTTGCGTGCAGCGCACATAGTCAAGGCAACCAGAAAGGGAAAAGAGATTTATTATTCTCTCAATGTATTATACATGAGACGGGCCTTGCAGAGTGTGATGCTCTTAATCGATTCCATAGAAACGATTGGTGCTGCAAAAGCAGAAAGGCCTGCTTTACAAATTTAAACAGGAGGAAAAAATGAATATATTCGTTTTAATTAAACAGGTGCCAGATACAGAGGCAAGAATCCGGGTATCCGGAGGCTCCATCGTTCACGATGGCATTAAATGGATTATTTCCCCATACGATGAAATTGCATTGGAGGAAGCACTCCGCATTAAGCAAAAATCCGGAGCAACGGTAACAGTCGTTTCTGTCGGTCCAGCTGATGCAACGTCTGCCATTCGGACGGCTTACGCCATGGGAGCAGATAAGGGAATTCATGTTGTTCATTCAGAATACGCCATGCTCGATTCGCTCTCTATTGCAAAGGCAATAGAGGCTGTCGTGCGCGCGGAGGATGTTCAACTGATTCTCGCGGGTCGCCAGGGTTCGGATTCTGATAACGGTCAGGTTCCTCTAATGCTCGCTACCCGTCTGGGAATAGGCCTTATTCCCTTTGCCGTAGAGCTTACCGTTGGCGACGATTCCGTTCGCGTTCTCTCTGAGGCAGAAGGCGGTCGTGCCGTATACCAGGCAACTCTGCCCGCAGTGATCACTGCCAACGCAGGCCTCAATGAACCACGCTATCCAAATTTAAAAGGTATCATGGAAGCCAAGAAAAAAGCGATTGATACGAGAAATTTTTCGGAGCTCGTTCCAAGCTGGGAAAGCATGGTAGAGGTTGTCGCGTATGGTGATGCCGATGCGCGCCCCAAGGGAAAAATTCTGGAGGGAGAGACGGCGGCAGACAAAGCCCGTGCTCTCGTACAGGCTCTTCACGAAGAGGCCAAAGTTATATAAGGAGCAGATTATGCGCATATTAGTTATTGCACAGGAAAAGGATGGTGCATTCAGAAAGTCGTCTCGGGAAGCCGTTACCGTTTCCAAGAAGTTGGGCGCACAAACTGATGTCTTTATTGCTGGAACCGGAGCTGCCGCCAAAGAGGCTTCCGCCTATGGAGCAGATACAATCTATCTGTTCAAAACGAGCGAGTACGATGCAGAAATGCAGTCCCGCCTGATTGCGGCGAAAGTAAATGAGGGCGGGTACAAGGCAGTCTTTTTTGCCCATGACTGGTATGGGCGCGATATTTCGGCCCGGGTAGCTGCCCTGTTAGATACTGTCGTACTGTCCGATGCCACACAGATTTCTGTCGATGGAGACCGTGTTGCGATTACAAGACCTGTATATTCCGGCAAAGCAAAAGTGCAGTTAAAGTCAAAGGGGCCTGTGGCCGTTGTTTCCCTGCGCTCCAATTCCTTTACTATTGAAGAAAGTACGGGCAAAGGCGAAATAGTTGAAATCTTTGGGGATGGAATGGAGCCCAAAGCAAAGATTGTCGAGTTCACACCCGTCGTCACTAAGCGGGTTTCCCTAGCAGATGCAGACCGCGTGGTCACGGGTGGACGGGGAATTAAAGAAGCAGCCAATTACAAACTGATTGAGGATCTTGCGGATATTCTTGGGGCGGCAGCGGGGGCAACGCGTGCTGTTGTCGATGCAGGCTGGGCAGACCATGCATTACAGGTAGGCCAGACGGGTCAAACCGTAGCTCCCAATTTGTACATGGCGATTGGAGTTTCGGGAGCGATTCAGCATTTAGCTGGAATGAGCTCATCAAAAATAATCGTGGCAGTAAATAAAGATCCAGAGGCACCCATTTTTGGCGTTGCCACGTACGGAATTGTGGGAGATCTGTTTGAAGTAATCCCCCCTCTTTCCGAAGAATTAAAAAAAATGTTGGGATAGCATTCCGCAAAAATTCGGCATAGCCGAAGAACGCATAAGGAGCGATTTATGAAACCATTGAATTTTACCAAAAATGGCCAACGTCTCGTGATAGCCGGGGCGTTGCGCACACCTGTGGGTCAGGTATCTAAAAGTCTTTCTGCCCTGGAGGCAAACGAGCTCGCCTCGCTCGTTGTAGAAGAATTATTCCGCAGAACGGGCCTGCCCAAAAATGTTATTGATGGAGTTGTTTCCGGAGAGATTGCACAAAGCTCCAAAGCTCCCAATGTAGCGCGAGTTATTTCTGTACGGGCCAATCTGCCATTAGAGGCGCCCGCCGTAACCGTGGCCAATAATTGTGTCTCCGGGTTTGAAGCTATTTTTGAAGCCTCGCGCCGGATTCTGCTTGGTGAGAATGAAACCATGCTCGTAACCGGGCAAGAGTCCATGAGCAACATGGGAATTTTTCTGGATAAGGTAAAAAGAAATCCTAAAACAGCGACAGTAGAAAAAATCCGCAAAAACTGGGCAGAAATTCCTGGCATGCCAGATATAAATATCATCGATGGAGTGGAGCAGGGCCTGAACGATCCCGTCCGCAATGCCATGATGTTTACGACGGCAGAAATTGTTGCCCAGAAACTGGGACTCTCAAAAGAAGAACTCGACAAATATGCACACGGTTCTTACAGCAGAACTTTGCAGGCAATCACAGAAGGGCGATACGACTCTTTTATTATGCCGGTAAAAACAGATTTGGCAGAGCTAGAGAAAGACGAATTTATTATGAGCAAAACTGGATTTGTAGAAAAGCCAGAGCGCTTTGCCAAGGCCGGGCCTATCTACGATGCCATTTCCGGGGGCATAAAAAAACTGTACGAAGACTTTGGATCCTTTATTGGAAAAGAGTACATTGAGGGTGAGACGACGGGCAAGGTTTCGTTGTTTAATTCCTGTCCTCAATCCGATGGAGCCGGAGCGCTCATAGTAACCACGGAGGACAAGGCTAAAGAGCTCGGCCTGCCCATACAGGCCGCTATTCGTGGCTGGGGGTATTACGGGGTGGATCCGTCCATTATGGGTTTAGGGATTGGTTATGCGATGGAAAACGCTCTTGAGAAAACAGGTCTCCACTGGGACGATATCTCTTTTTTTGAAATTCACGAAGCCTTTGCGGCAACAGCACTGGGTAGTATGGTTCTGGTTCGCGACGAATTTGGATACGACCTGGTAGAGCGGTATGTTAAAGGAGATGTAAACCGGAACGGAGGCACTCTGGCGATTGGGCATCCACTCGGGATGACAGGCATTCGCGTGGCAATAAATCAGATTCTGGAACTTCAGCGGGACTCTAAAGCGCGTTATTCCATGGGTGCCATTTGCGCTGGCGGTGGAGTAGGCGGCGCAATGATTCTGGAAAAGATTTAGGGCAGCAATTCTTGTAAACCAAGCTGAATGTGAACCGCAATTAGGGGGGAGAAATTGCTTTCCCTCCCTTATTTGTTTTTGCTTGTATCCTTTGATGACTCCGGCGTGGCGAAAGTCGCTTTTCCATTTTTTATATCTGCTTCGGACTCCTGTTTTTTTTCTTTTCTCCCTTGTCTTGCTGGGAACCGTCGGCTATGCTCTTTTGGAACACTGGCCTCTATTTGATTCTTTGTACATGACTGTCATCACTTTGAGTACAGTAGGATACGGTGAAATCCATGAAATGTCAACGCTCACGCGTGCCTTCTCGATTGCGTTAATTATGGGAGGAGTAATTTTTTACGGCCTTGCCATCAATTTTATTTTTAAAGTCTTTATGGATAATAATTTTAAGAGCATTACGAGGATCAAGGAAATGGAAGACAAAATTAAGTCGCTCAAAGATCATTATATTATTGCTGGAGGGGGCCGCATGGCCGTCGGCCTGGTTCGCGAACTTGAAAAAGCTCGAGTTCCCTTTATTATTATTGAACCAAATCAGGATTCCATCACGGCTCAAAGTGACCCGGATTGGTTGTTCTTGCTCAAAGACGCCAAAGAAGAAGACGTACTCATAGAGGCGGGAATTGAACGAGCAAAAGGCCTTGCAGCCGTTCTTCCCGACGACGCCTCCAATCTGTTTGTCGTGTTGACTGCCAGAATGCTGAATCAAAGTCTTTATATCCAGACGAGAATTACTGAAGAATCAAGCCGAAAAAAAATGATTCAGGCTGGAGCAAACAAGGTTGTTTCTCCTTTCATTGAAGGTGGGCACCAAATGGCGCGCACTTTTATCAACCCCCAGATGCATGAACTTCTGGAAGTGTTTATGGGGAAAGGCAGCGTAGAATTTGAGCTGAAAAGCAGCTATATCGATAAAAACAGCTTTAGTTACAAGAAATCAATTGCCGAGTCTGACTTTAGAGAGAAAGCTCTACTCGTCGTGGGAGTTCGCAGAAAAAACGGAGAGTTTATCTTTAGCCCCAGTCACGATTTCGTTCTGCTCGAAGGTGATGAAGTTCTCCTCCTCGGTTCCAGTTCAAAGAAGGATAAAGCGTGAGTAAACTAACATTTAAAATAGAGCAAACAGACGAAAATGCCAGGGCCGGGGTGCTCCAGTTTCAAGGACTCGAGAGCGTGCCCACGCCTGTGTTCATGCCCGTGGGAACGCAGGCGACGGTCAAGTCTATGAAACAGGAAGAGCTCGAAGAAATAGGCTACAGGCTTATTCTCGCCAATACTTACCATCTTTATCTTCGCCCCGGCGAAGAAGTCATGAACCATTTTGGAGGGGTCAAAAAATTCATGTCCTGGCCACATGCGGTCCTTACGGATTCTGGTGGGTTCCAGGCCTTTTCTCTGTCGGACCTCTCTAAATACACCGAACAAGGGGTGTCCTTTAAATCCCACATAGATGGTTCTTCCCACATGTTTACACCGCAACGCGTCATGGAAATCCAGAAAGCTCTGGGCAGTGATATTATAATGCCTATTGACGACTGTGCACCTTTTCCTGCGGATTCCAATAGATTAAAGGAATCACTCAAAAGAACGCATGACTGGTTTGATCTCACCTATCGGTACTGGAATGATTCTGGAATGGTAGAAACACAGAATCTGTTTTCGATTGTGCAGGGCGGAACAGATCCGGAACTCAGAAAGATAAGCGCCAGAGTGCTTCGGGAGTTCGATGTGCCGGGGCACGCTATTGGCGGCTTATCCGTGGGAGAAACGACAGATCTATTTGTTCCCGCGTTAAAAGCGGCCACAGAAGAGCTTCCTGTAGAAAAGCCACGCTATCTCATGGGCGTTGGAACCATTCCCGAAATTATCCATGCCGTCGATGCCGGCGTAGACATGATGGACTGTGTGCTGCCAACGCGAAATGCCAGAAACGGTCAGGTGTTTACTTCTGCCGGAAAACTGAATCTGCGCAATTTGTCAAACCAGCTCGACGACCGTCCCATGGATGAAACCTGTTCCTGCAGCGTTTGCCAGCGCTATTCGCGAGGATACATTCGCCATCTTCACAAGACAAATGAATTGCTGGCGTATTCTCTTTCTACCTACCACAACCTGCATTTTATGAAGCGATTTATGGAGGGTATGAGAGAGGCCATTATGACAGCCAGCTTTACGGAATTCAAATTACACTGGTTAGCCATTTACGGCCAGGCATCGCGTTGAGCATTTCGGTAGTATTTGCCAGAGAAAGAATCGCACGGTTGCACGTACGCGTATAAATTGTGGTTGCACTTAGGACACTTTTCGAAAGAATGCTGATTGCCCATGAATTCCTTTGCAGACAGAAGCATCCTTCTCGTAGAGGATGACGATATAACGGCAACTCTGGAACAGAGAATTCTGGAGCGCTATGGTTTTGCCGTTAGTCGTGCCCGCAACGGAGAAGAGGCCATTGCCGCGTCCCGTGACAATTCTTTTGATCTGGTTCTCATGGATATTGATCTTGGTTCCGGAATGGATGGAACCGAGGCAGCGCGAGAAATTTTATCCCAGCGCGATATTCCTCTCGTTTTTTTATCTTCTCACACAGAGCCCGAAGTTGTGTTAAAAACCGAGGGCATAACCTCTTACGGATACATTGTAAAGAATTCCGGGGAAACGGTACTGTTAGCTTCGATCAAAATGGCTTTTCGATTGTTTGATTCCCGCCGCAAGGAAAAAGAAAAAGAACAACGCCTGGCTCATTTTAATCGCGTGTTCGCAGCTATCCGCAGTGTGAACCGGCTCATTGTGCGCGAGAAAGATAAAAAGCTACTGCTCTCTACAGCAGTAGAAACGCTCATTGAAACGCGCGGGTTCTACAGCGCCTGGATTGGATTGTATGATAATTCCGGAAAAGTCAACTATGTAGTGATGGCCGGGCTGGGCGAGCGGTTTATTCCCGTACAAGCAAAACTTTTATCTGGAGACAGCATTCCCTGCGTGGCGCTTGCTGCTCAAAACGATGGGGCGGCTACCATAGAAGATCCTGGTTCGTATTGCCTGGAATGCCCACTTCACGAAAATTACCCAGCCAAATCCGCCATGACCACTCGTCTTAAGCACGCAGACACCATTTATGGAATACTCACCGTTTCTTTTCCGCATACGCTGGCGCTCGACGAAGATGAAAAATCTGTTCTCGAAGAAGTAGCGGGCGACATAGCTTTTGCTCTCTATAATATTGCCCGCGATGAAGCGCGTCGCCAGGCAGAATTGAAGATTGCGGAAAGCGAAAAAAGGTATCGCACGCTCATAGAAACAACGCAGGAAGGTTTCTGGTTTATCGATGGCGAGGCAAAAACGGTTGATGTCAACGATGCCATTGTGGAAATGATTGGGTTTTCCCGGGAAGAAATGATTGGGAAATCGCCTCTGGATTTTACCAACGAGGAAAACAGAACCATTTTTCGCAATCAGATAGCACAAATACCATCGAGGAAGCACAGAACGTATGAGGTAGCCTTACTACACAGAGAGGGATATCTTGTCCCGGTACTTGTCAATTCTACGACTGTTTTCAAGGCAAATGGAGATATTGCCGGAAGTTTCGCTTTTATGACGAATCTGTCCGAGCAAAAGAAAATGCAGACAGATCTCCAGCAGGCTAACCACCGCCTCCAGGAATCCATAGAGGCAAAAGACAATGGAGTCTGCAAGGCGTGCTAATGAACTTTTAGAAAATCTGTTGCAATGGTCGCGTTCAAACAGGTCAGATTCCCTATCAACCGGAGAAAATTCGCATTTCTCTTTTGGCAGATAAAGCAGTATCTTACTTTCAGTTCTCGATTGCCGGAAAGAGGATCCAAATCAGGGAGCTGTAATTTATTACACAATTCCGCTCTCGCCTGATATTTAAATCTGACTAATCCTTTTGTTCAAGAATTTCTTCTAATTTTTCTTCAATGTCGTCGCCGTGGTAAAAACTCTGATTATAATATTTATGGTCTTCATCGAAAGGATCAATTGGTTCTGGCAAAATTTCCATGGCGGCTCCGGCTGCCAGCATGATATCGAGAATAGCACGTACATTTTTGTCGCCTGTCTCGTATAACATTTCAGGAGTAATTTCAAATTCCGCTCCTTCGTGCGCTGCTTCTGAAATTTGTTTAATTTTGTTATTGGTGTCGGAGTGTAATGCAAGTTGTAGAGCTAGTGAAAACAATCCATCTTCTGCAGTGGAAATAAAGCCAGCTGCGAGCAGAGATATTTTTTTATACATCTCGTTTTCATCCATTTTTTTTGTGAGGGATAAGATTTTAGCCATAGCTCTCTATTTTAGTATTGTTCTGTGTCTGCAATCAGAAAAGCAGGATTTCAATCCAGAATGCAGTATAAATTGCTAAAAAGCGAATCCAAGTGATTTGTATTTGCTATTTGTACCCTTCCGCTAAAAGTTCTGCGCGCGATTCCCGGTAAATGCGCTCCCATTCCTGCCAGTCGGGATAATTTCCTTTGGCAAGACGATCTGCAGTTTTCTCTTCCATTCTATTAAACCGGCGAATGAATTTTTCATTAGAAACCTGGAGTGCCTTTTCAGGGTCGATTCCATAATGTCTGGCCCACTGGCTTATGGCGAAAAGAAGATCCCCCAGTTCTTCTTCTGCGCGATCTTTCTGGTCTGGGTTAATTCCGCAGACTCCTTCCGTAAAATCCGCCGGGTTATCTGGAAGCTCGGCGAGAAACTCTTCAAGCTCTTCCTGTATTTTTTCCCGCAAGAGAGGACCGGCGTTTTCTTTGGGCCAATCGAATCCAACGCGGGCTGCTTTTTTTCCAAGCTTTTCTGCACGCAATAGAGCGGGAAGATGCCGAGGCACCGACCCTAATATAGATGTATTTTGTTCGGCTTTTTTTTCTTTCTCTTGCGCTTTTAAGAGTTCCCAGTTATGAAGTACTTCTTTTGAGCTGAGCGATTCTGGTGCATCGCCAAAAACATGGGGATGGCGAAAAATGAGTTTTTCAGAGAGATACAGAATGACATCGTCCAGATTGAAATCATTACTTTCTGAAGCAATCTGCGCGTGGAGTGCAACCTGCAACAGCAGATCTCCGAGTTCCTCCTTGAAATGGTCAGCGGTTTTTTTGTCTCCGGATTTAAAATTATCAAGAGCTTCCAATGCTTCGTATGCTTCTTCAATAAGATTTTTGGAGATGCTTTTATGTGTTTGCTCCAGATCCCATGGGCACCCACCGTTTGGGTCGCGCAGATCAGACATAATTTTTTTGAGAGCTTCGTATGGGTTGGATAAACTTGGAACAGGCTTCATAATATTTCAGTTCTCTAATGAAAGACAGTTTGGCAAATGCCTTTTTTATAGGCTACTGGGATCCTCAAATTTTTCAAAATTTTGAAAAATTTATAATTTTAGTAACCTCTGAACGTGCAACGAGCCGCAGGCAAAAAGTCCCTCCGTGGACTTTTT